>JBCBCT010000001.1:0-29116 GCA_038530365.1 Pseudomonadota bacterium
ATCAACGGCCAAACGGATCGGTTTGAAACTTTCAAAGAGCGATTTTCGCCACAAGGCGCGGACGGCCAACGGCACGGCCCTGTTTGCGCGTGCAACGATCCGTGAAATCCATATCGGCGGCATTAAAGTGCGCCACGTCCCGGCCGCCGTCCTCGATGACCGGGCACTGGATACGACATTGCTGGGAATGTCCTTTTTGAACCGGCTGAAGCGGTTTGAATTTAAGGGGAACCGTTTGCGGCTGGTGCAGTAAAAAACAGCTCTATTCAGCCTCGACCCGCTTCAACTCCTCAGGCCGTGGCATGGAAATCGTCGAATAGCCCGAATCCACGAAGTGGACTTCGCCGGTCACGCCGGTTGAGAGGGGCGACAGCAGATAGAGCGCCGAACCGCCAACTTCATCCAGTGTGACGGTGCGCTTGAGCGGTGCGTTGCGCTTTTGATAATTATACATCGCGCGGGCATCGGCGACCCCGGACCCTGCCAGGGTGCGCATCGGGCCGGCGCTGATGGCGTTGACGCGGATGTTGTCGCCGCCAAAATCCGACGCCAGATAGCGAACACTGGCTTCCAGCGCGGCTTTGGCAACACCCATGACATTATAGTTGGGCATGACGCGGGTTGCCCCGCCATAGGTGAGGGTGATGATGGAGCCCCCATCGTTCATCAAAGCGGCGGCACGTTTGGCGGTTTCGGTAAACGAAAAACAGGAGATCACCATGGTGCGGGAAAAATTGTCCCGGGTGGTGTCGGCGTAGCGGCCCTTCAACTCGTTCTTGTCGGAAAAACCAACGGCATGGACGAAAAAATCCAAACCGCCCCATTTTTCTTTCAAAGTGTCAAAGACTGAATCGACCGAGGCAACGTCTTCCACATCGCAGGGCAACAAAATATCGGAGCCCACGCTTTCCGCCAACGGCTTCACCCGGCGGCCAAAGGCATCCCCCTGATAGGTGAAGGCGAGTTCTGCGCCATGGGCGTGCAGGGTGCGCGCAATGCCCCAGGCGATGGAGTGGTCGTTGGCCACGCCCATGATCAAGCCGCGCTTCCCAGCCATCAGATTGGAGCTAAGTTCTGTCATCGTGCTTCCTGCATACATCTGGGCCAAAAAAGATCGGGTTTGGCAATCTTGGGCCGCAGTCAATTGAAACGGTTGGACGGGCGACGGGTACGCATCCGCTGCGAACCTGATGACCTGCCGACCGGGGCTGGGGAGGCTAGGTCAAGCGCTGAAATACGAGCGAGGCGTTGGTGCCACCAAAGCCGAATGAGTTTGACAGGACCGTGTTGATCTCCACCCCATCACGGCGTTCCCGGACGATGGGAATGTCGGCAAATTCTGGATCAAGCTCGGTGATGTGGGCACTTTCGCAGATAAACCCGTTTTTCATCATCAACAGCGAGTAGATGGCTTCCTGCACACCGGTGGCCCCCAAGGAATGGCCGGTCAAGGATTTGGTGGCCGACACCGCCGGGATCGCATCTCCAAAGACGGTGCGCAGGGCGTCGGTTTCCTTGGAATCGCCCACACCGGTGGATGTGGCGTGGGGGTTCACATAATCCACCGGGCCATCGACACCTTGAAGTGCCATGGTCATGCAGCGCACCGCGCCTTCGCCAGACGGTGCCACCATGTCATGCCCATCGGAGGTCGCCCCGTAGCCGACGATCTCACCGTAAATTTTCGCGCCGCGGGCCTTGGCGTGTTCCAACTCTTCCAGGACCAAAACACCGGCACCACCGGCGATGACGAAACCATCGCGGCTGACATCGAAGGCGCGCGAGGCGGTGCTTGGGGTGTCGTTGTGCTTCGACGACATGGCCCCCATGGCATCAAAAAGGTTCGACATGGTCCAGTCGAGGTCTTCCGAACCACCAGCAAAAATCACATCCTGCTTGCCCACCTGAATGGTCTCATAGGCGTTGCCAATGCAGTGGTTCGACGTCGCGCAGGCCGATGAAATCGAGTAGTTGACGCCTTTGATCTCAAACTGGGTGGCGAGCACAGCCGACGCCGTAGAGCTCATGGCCTTAGGCACCGCCGTCGGTCCGATGCGTTTTGGCGATCCGGTGTCCACCGTCTTCTGGGCCGCTTCTACGATTGTTTTGGTTGAAGGGCCCCCGGAGCCCATGATGATGCCCGTGCGGGGGTTGACGATATCGCTCGTCTCAAGCCCCGCATCGTCAATCGCTTGCTGCATGGCGATATAGTTCCAAGCGGTGCCCTTCGACATGAAGCGCGCCGTGCGGCGGTCAAGCACCTCAAAAGGGTCCATGTCCGGCGCGCCGTAGACCTGACAGCGAAAGCCGTGTTCGCTGAACTCGGGGGCCGCCTGAATGCCGGACTTTGCTTCCCGCAGTGAGGCCAAAACCTCCTGGGTGCTGTTGCCGATCGAGGAGACGATTCCCATTCCGGTGACGACAACACGTTTCATGCGCATGTTCCTTTTGAAAAATTTTGCCACAACCGACGCTCGGCTTTCGCTTGCTCAGGAGCATCGTGCGGGCAGTGCGCTTCCCACCGGGCGCGAGACCATCAACAGGTGGGACAATAGGGACAGTTTGGCCCCAATGCGAGGGGGTTGCGCGGTCGCTCAGCCCTGTTTCCATCAAAGCGAGTGGTTTTTGAAACTCTCTTTTCCTGTAAAGCGCGCCGCTTACTGGAACAGGCCCACCCTCAGATCGCTCACGCTATAGGCAAGCTCGCCGTCGGCCTTCATCCAGCCATCGGCAATGCCCAGCACCAGACGGCGGCTGATGACGCGCTTGAAATCGACACCATACTCCACGCGTTTGGTTTCCGGGGTGACCATGCTTGTCAGCTTCACCTCTCCGGCGGAAATCGCACGGCCCTTGCCAGGCTGCCCCAGCCAGCCGAGAAAAAAGCCCGTCATTTGCCAAAGCGCGTCGAGGCCTAGGCAGCCGGGCATCACGGGATCGCCTTCAAAATGGCAGCCAAAAAACCAAAGGTCCTTGTGGATGTCGAACTCAGCCCGAACAAAGCCCTTGTTGTGTTCGCCCCCGGTGTCGGAAATTTCCGTGATGCGATCAAACATCAGCATGGGGGGAAGCGGCAATTGCGCGTTTCCGGGACCAAACATTTCACCGCGCCCGCAGGACAGGATTTCCTCATATGTGAAGCTGGACTGCCGTTCTGCCATGTCTTCCCCCGTTCGATTTATGTGTTCGCGCAATGCGACCGTGCAGGTTTGCCTGTGTTGTCAAAATTGCGCCGTCCCAATTGTGAAACTGCAGCCTTGGGACCGCGCCGGTCGGCCACACACACGCCCGTTGCGAACGGCATCGCTTACAGGGCCACGGCAGGCCGGTCAAATGGTGCAAAGGGAGTTTTGCCCCACAAAGCGCGCAAAATCGGCGATCGACTTTGGACGAAGCCTGCGGCGCGATGCAACGCTTGCGGCGATGGGCCGGCTGACATATTCTACAAAGTGTTATTTCAACGGCCGATTAGCAGCCGACGTTATTCTGGGTTGTCACCAACCCTTTGGGAGCCTTGTCTGGAAGACATTGTCCATGTCGTCACAAAAGCCAACATCAATGCTCAGCACCGAGATGGCGGATGCTTCCGATGGGCCAAACGCGCCAACACCGATCGGTGGATCGACGGTTGCCCATACGGCTGTTTCGCTTCGTGATACGCGGTTTGAAACCGTGGACCTGAACAAGCGGTTGCGCAAAGCGGGCCTGCGACCCACGCGGCAGCGGCTGAGCTTGGCCCAGCTGCTTTTTACCAAGGGCGACCGGCACATCTCAGCCGAAGGGCTGCATGAGGAGGCTGTTGCGGCCAACGTGCCTGTGTCCCTGGCAACCGTCTACAATACGCTTCACCAATTCACTGATGCGGGTCTGCTGCGGGCTGTGGCCGTTGAATCGTCAAAAACCTATTTTGACACCAACACCAGCGACCATCACCACTTTTACAATGAAACGCAAAACACGGTGGAAGATGTCCCCGCCTCGCAAATCACGGTAACCGATCTTCCGGAGCCGCCCGAGGGAATGGAAATCGCCCGGGTGGATGTGATCGTTCGCCTGCGGGAAAAGAACTAGTCACCGCCGAAAGGGGTTCAGCGCATCGCAAGCCTGACCGCGCGTTAAACCGGTGGTCTAGCCATTTGCCAAAGACGGCAATATCCCCGGGAACCAATCGTACAGCATCGCAAACAGCAGCAGTCCCAGCAAAACGCGGTAAATCACAAAAACCAGGAACGACGTGCGCTTCACCACCGCCATCAAGATGGCAATCGCGGCGATGGCGGAAAAGAACGAGAAAAACGCCGCCCACAGCGCACCAGGCGGAATACCACCGCCTTCCTGAACCGCTTCCAGCGCTGTGAAAAGCCCAGCAGCTGTGATGGCGGGAATGCCGAGCAAAAACGAAAACCGCGCCGCTTCCCCCCGCTCAAAGCCCAAAAAGCGCGCCGCCGTCATGGTGATGCCCGAACGGCTCGTCCCGGGGATCAATGCAACCGCCTGCGCCAGACCGATGATCAGCGCGGGGCTGAGCGTCATGTCCTCCATCTTTTTCACGCGTTTGCCGAAAACATCGGCCACATACATCACGATGCCAAAAAAGATTGCGCCAAAGGCCACAACCTCCACGCCACGAATGCTGGCGGACACGCCTGAAAATTTCAAAAGCGCGCCGAATGCGAGGGCGGGAATGGTGGCCAGCGCAATATACGTCGCCATGCGGGACCGCGCCGTGACCCGACCGCGGACGACGTCGCCACACCCGCCGGCCAGCGAAAGCACATCGCGCCAAAAATAGACGATCACCGCAAACAGCGAGCCGACATGGACCATCACATCGGTAACGATGCCCTGATCCGGCCATCCGGTGAAGGCAGGAATCAGAATCAAGTGGCCCGACGAGGAGACGGGCAAAAACTCCGTTAGCCCCTGCACAATGGCAAGAACGAGGATTTGCTCAAGGCTCATGGCGGCGTTTCCCTAGTGCTTGGCAGGCTCACTTGCCGCTCATACCGCTGGCTCCTATAGATTGGGTGAACAAAGGGCAAAGGGCGCGCCAGAATGTACACGCTGTTTCACCATCCCATGTATGCCGGCAGCCGGATGGTGCGGTTGATGCTGGGCGAATACGGCATCGAGGCGCAGTTTCATGAGGAGCCGGTTTGGGAACGGCGGGAGCCGTTTTTGGATGTGAACCCCGCCGCCACGCTGCCGGTGATGGCGCATTTTGAAAACCCGATCATCGGCGCACAGGTGTGCGTGGAGTATTTGGAAGAAGTCGAAGGGTCCAAGGGGAGCGCGCCCCGGCTGTTTCCCGAGGATGCGCTGACCCGAGCAGAAATGCGCCGCCTGATCGACTGGATGTTGCTGAAACTTGAGACAGAAGTGTTGCGCTACATCGTTCGCGAGCGCGTCATCAAACGGCTCGTCCCCGAATCCCAAGGCGGCGGCCCCCCTGACAGCCAGGCTTTGCGCGCGGCCCGCACCAACATTCGTTATCATCTCGATTATACCGATTGGCTCGCCGGCACCCGCAATTGGATGGCTGGCGACACGTTAAGTTGTGCCGATCTTGCGGCGGCAGCGTCGCTGTCGGTGCTGGATTATCTGGGCGAAATTCGCTGGGAGGATCATGCTGCCTTGAAGGAATGGTACGCGCGCATGAAATCGCGCCCCGCGTTCCGCGCTCTGTTGGCCGACCGTCTGCGCGGCATTCCGCCGGTGTCCCACTATGTTGATCTCGATTTTTGACGTCCACGGTGGCCGATAAGGGCGATCACGGCCCCAAACACGCTGCCACGTTGCGCCGATGGATTGACGCAACCGCCCCTGGTCACGGGTTTGATGCGGCAGGGGTCGTTCATGCGGAGGGGCATGATGACCTTGCCCCCCGTTTGCAGGCGTTTTTGACCTATGGCCACCACGGCACCATGGACTGGATGGCGGCAGCTGCAGAGCGACGCGCCAGCCCAACCGCCCTTTGGCCCGAGGCGCGCTCCATCATTATGCTTGCGGTGAACTACGGTCCCGAAACGGATCCCCTCGACGCGCTCGCCTTGAGGGACCGTGGAACCCTGTCGGTTTATGCGCGCAATCGCGATTATCACGATGTGATCAAAGGCCGTTTGAAAACCATGGCGGCGCAATTGTTGTCCCACGCCCGCAAGCTGGGTCTGGATGGGGATGTCAAAGTATTTGTGGACACAGCCCCGGTGATGGAAAAACCATTGGCCCACAAAGCGGGCCTCGGATGGCAGGGCAAACACACCAATCTTGTGTCGCGCGATTTCGGCTCCTGGCTGTTTCTGGGGTCGATTTTTACGACGCTTGAGATCGCCACGGATGCTTCCGAGGTGGATCATTGCGGTTCGTGCCGAGCCTGCCTTGATGTGTGCCCAACCGACGCTTTCCCAGCTCCATACCGGCTGGATGCGCGGCGCTGCATTTCATATCTCACCATTGAACATGACGGCCCCATTGCCGAACCCCTGCGGCGGGCTATGGGAAACCGCGTTTACGGCTGTGATGATTGTTTGGCCGTATGCCCGTGGAACAAGTTTGCGAAACAGGCCACAGAGATGAAGCTTGCAACCAAACCGGGGTGTGAAGCGAGCGGAAGCGTTCCTTTGGCCGTCCATTTAACGGAGGACGATGCCGCCTTCCGCGCGCGGTTTGCAGGTTCTCCGGTGAAGCGCATTGGCTGGGCGCGCTTTTTGCGCAATTGCTTGATCGCGGCGGGAAACTCTCACGACACGCATCTGAAGTCTGCCGTTGCAGCCCACCTGGAAGCCAAGGACACCACATTGCGTGAAACGGCCCAGTGGGCCATGGCTGAACTGTCACAGCCCGCGCCTTAAGCGGGCCATCATTTGTCTAGGCATCAGCTATGAGCGAACACGCAGCCACGATGGGCATTTTGGGTGCCGGATTTTCAGGATCGCAGATCGCCCAGCGCGCGCTGGCAGGCGGATACGCCGTATGGGGCACCAGCCGGTCTGTCGAAAACCTCAAACCGCTTGAAAGGCAGGGGCTTTCGCCGGTGGAGTTTGACGGCGCGACCATCACGGATGGGCTGCGCGCAAAGCTCGCTCACACCACCCATCTCATCGTCTCCATCGCGCCACCCCGCGAAGAAGGAGAGGCGGGACGGGCGGTGGATCCGTTTCTAAAGGCCCTGTCGGGGGCAGGGTTTGATGGCCTGATGGCGGCGGCCCCCAAGTTGCGCTTTGTCTGCTATCTCTCAACGGTGGGTGTCTACGGGAACTATGACGGCGCGTGGATCGATGAGGAGGCGGACTGCCGACCTTCGTCTGCGCGCTCCCGGCAACGGCTGCGGGCGGAGGATGAATGGCTTCAAGCGTGCAAAGCGGCGGCTCTGCCGCTGGCGATTTTTCGCCTATCGGGAATTTATGGTCCGGGCCGCAATGCGCTTTTGTCGGCAGAAAACGGCAAGGCGCGGCGGCTGGTAAAAGATGGCCAAGTGTTTAACCGCATCCATGTGGAGGACATCGCCAGCGCAACGCTGAAAGCCGCGCAGCCGTGCCGAGGCGGGGTCTTCAACATCACCGATGACGAACCCGCACCACCGCAAGACGTCGTGCTTTATGCCCATGATCTTTTGGGGCTCACCCCACCGCCAGAAATTGCCTTTGAAACGGCGGAGCTCTCCCCCATGGCCCGCAGCTTTTACGGTGAAAACAAGCGTGTTTCGAACCAGAAATCAAAGACGGAGCTGGGTCTACACTACGACTACCCGAACTACCGCGCGGCGCTGACTCGGATGCATCGGGCGCAGACCTGGCGCGCAGGCGACGCCTAAACCATACATCCCCAAGCGATATCGGCGCGTCCTTATGAGCAAACTAAACCCCAGTGATCTTCCCACCGCCAATGTGTCTATCATCACCCTGGGGGTCGATAACCTCGACCGTGCCACAGCCTTTTACGCCGGTCTCGGCTGGGCGAACACAAAGGCAAGCACCCCAACGGTGACGTTCTTTCAGGGCCACAGCGTGGTTTTGGGCCTCTATGCGCGCGACGCCCTGGCTGAAGACATGGGTGTCGATCTTGCGAACGCTGCACACCCGGCTGGCTTTCGCGGCATGTCCCTTGCGCTCAACCTGCCATCGGAGGCCGCGGTGGACGCTTTCTTCAACCACGCCCTCGCCTGCGGTGCGACACCGATCAAACGCCCGCAAAACGTGTTCTGGGGCGGCTATTCCGGTTATTTCGCAGACCCAGATGGCCACGCCTGGGAAATCGCCTACAACCCGTTTTTTGCCGGCGATCCAACGACAGGACAATTGGCGCTACAGACGATTGAAACGGAAGGGCAGGAACCATGAGCGCAACATTGGTGCTGATCGACATGCAAAAGGCTGTTGATGATGCAGGTATGGCCAAGATTCGAGGGATGCGCGGACAGCCGGAGGCGGAGGAGAAAGCCGCCGCTTTGTTGGCCCATTGGCGCGAAAGCGGCCAACCCATCGTGCACATTCAAAACCATTCCATGGACCCCGATGCCGCCGATGCGCCGGGAAAGCCCGGGCATGCCTTCATTCCCGCGCTCAAGCCGCAGTCCCATGAACCGGTGGTGGAGAAACGTGGCGACAACGCCTTCGTCGGCACCGACCTCATGGCCGTATTGGAGGACGCGGGGCCGGCTGAACTGGTGGTCTGCGGGATGACGCTGGAAAACAGCGTTGAAAGCACCATCCGCATGGCGCACGCCCTGGGCTTCATGGTGTTTTTGGCTGCTGACTGTTGCGCCAGCCGCCCGAGGGTCTCTCCAGACGGTCAAACTTGGTCCAGCGACACCATCCATGCTGTCACGCTTTCGGTGCTTGATGGGGACTATGCAAAAATCGTCACCAGTGGGGACTTGATGGCAGGGGCGGCGCAGACCAAACTGCATTGATAGAGCTGCAAGCCGTGCATTTGACGCCGGACCGCAACAGCCAAGCCGCGAAGTCGAAACAGCAAAGCATAATGACGCGATGACGAACACGCTGCCCAAATGGGTCGACTATGGCCTGATGCCCCTGATCAATGTGGCGGTGGCTTTCATCATTTCAGGTCTCGTGGTCTTGTTCATCGGTGAAAAGCCACAGGATGCCGCCTATCTCCTGTTTCGGGGCGCTTTTGGTAGCGGCTACAATCTCGGTTTCACGCTGTTTTATGCGACCACCTTCATCTTTACGGGACTAGCGGTCGCCGTCGCGTTCCATGCGGGCTTGTTCAACATCGGTGGCGAAGGCCAGGCTTATATTGGTGGGCTCGGCGTCGGTTTGGTGGCGTTGTCCCTCGACACGACTTTGCCTTGGTTCCTCACCTTTCCATTGGCCATTCTTGGAGCGGCGCTTTTTGGGGCTGCATGGGCGTTTATTCCGGCGGTCCTGCAAGCCAAACGCGGCAGTCATATCGTCATCACGACGATCATGTTCAATTTCATCGCCTCGGCTTTGATGGTCTATCTGCTGACGGGCTATTTGCAGAAGTCCGCTAACCTTGGTCCACGATCCCGCGATTTTGAAGCCGGAGCGCAGCTTCCCAAACTTGATTGGTTGTTTCAGCCCCTGGGTCTTGAGATGGGGTCTTCTCCGCTCAACATCACGTTTCTTCTGGCGCTGATTATGGCGGTTTTGGTGTGGGTGCTGATTTGGCGAACACGCTTTGGCTATGAAATGCGCACCCTGGGGATCAGCCCGTCGGCGGCGCGCTACGCCGGAATGAATGAGACCCGCATCATCGTCGTCACCATGATGATCTCCGGTGCGCTGGCGGGCATGATGGCGCTCAACCCCGTGATGGGGGATCAGGCGCGACTGCAGCTGGAATTTCCCGAAGGCGCGGGCTTTGTTGGCATCGCAGTTGCGCTGATGGGACGGTCCCACCCCGCCGGTATTGTGCCAGCGGCGGTCCTGTTTGGGGCGCTCTACCAAGGCGGCGCGGAACTGGCCTTTGATATGCCCAACATCACCCGGGACATGATTATCATGATCCAAGGTCTCGTCATCCTGTTTGCTGGCGCTATGGAGCACATGTTCCGCCCAGCCCTCGCGCAACTGTTCGCCCGCAGCAGCGACCCCAGCGCATCGGCAACCGCAGGGGAAGCAGGCTGATGGAAACCTTCATCCAACTCCTCGATCTGACGGTACGGTCCGCTGTGCCACTGCTGCTGGCTTGCCTGGCAGGGCTTTATTCGGAGCGGTCCGGCGTCTTTGACATCGGACTTGAAGGAAAAATGCTCGGTGCCGCCTTTGCCGCGGGCGCGGCGGCGGCGGTGACCGGGTCGGCCTGGCTCGGCCTTGGCGCTGGCATGTTGACCAGCATTGGGCTTGCGCTCATCCACGGTTTTGCTTCCATCACCAACCGGGGCAATCAGATCGTGTCGGGCGTTGCCATCAACTTCATCGCCGCCGGGGCTGCAGCTCTGCTGGGAAATTCGTGGTTCAACCAAGGGGGACGGACGCCACAACTGCCCGCAGAGGCCCGTTTTGTTCCCATCGAATTGCCATTTGCCGAAACGTTGTCAGGCATTCCGATCCTCGGCCCGGTCTATGCTGAGCTGATTTCGGGCCACAACCTTCTGGCTTATTTTGCCTTCATCATGGTTCCTGTGACGTGGTGGGTTTTGTTTCGCACCCGGTTTGGCCTGCGGCTCCGCGCGGTGGGGGAGAACCCAGCCGCCGTGGACACCGCAGGCATCTCCGTTGCCTGGGCGCGTTATCGGGCGGTGATCTGTTGCGGCGCGCTATGCGGTGTGGCCGGTGCCTATTTGGCCATTGGGGTCTCCGCCGGGTTCGTTAAGGACATGACGGCGGGCCGTGGCTTTATCGCTCTTGCAGCGTTGATTTTCGCCAAGTGGCGTCCGGTGGCCGCCATGTGGGCGTGTCTCCTGTTTGGCTTTTTGGGGGCCATTGAAATCCGCTACCAAGGGGTGGCCCTCCCGGTTATCGGCGCCATGCCTGTCCAACTGATGCAGGCCCTGCCCTATATTCTCACAGTGGTGCTGCTAGCCGGGTTCATCGGAAAAGCCATTCCGCCCAAAGCCGGTGGCGTGCCTTACACCAAGGAACGCTAGCCGTGGCCGATGTTGCCCCCAAGGAAGACGAAGCCGCCTTGCAGGCAGCCATGTTGGCCCGCGCGCGGGCGGCGATGGCGCTCAGCCACGCGCCCCATTCAAACTTCCCGGTGGGGGCGTGTGTGCGCGCCGTCTCCGGGCAGCTCTACGCCGGCTGCAATATCGAAAACGCTTCTTATCCCGAAGGCTGGTGCGCAGAAACCACCGCCATCAGCCACATGATCATGGCGGGGGAAAATCAGATCACCCACGTTCTGGTCATTGCAGAAAAACAAAGCGGCGCGACCCCCTGCGGTGGCTGCCGGCAACGACTGTCCGAATTTGTGACGAAAGATGCCGTGCTCTACTTGTGCGATGAAAAGGGCGTGTCGCAAACCTTGCCCTTCACCGACATCTTTCCGTCGGGCTTTTCACTCTAAGGCGCTGTGATATGGAACTCAAACACGCATTAGGGGCCTTCAAACCCCGCACCGGGCTCATATTGGGGTCCGGCCTGGGCGCGCTGGCCGAAGCCGTCGAACCGGTCATGACAGTTCCCTACGGCGATCTGGATGGTTTTCCGGCCTCAGGCGTGTCCGGCCACGCGGGAGAACTGATCGCCGGACGGCTGGAAGGGGAACCGGTTCTGATGCTGTCGGGCCGCAGCCATTACTATGAGCACGGCGATGCCGCGGCCATGCGCCCGGCGCTGACAGCCCTGCACGACGTGGGGATTGAGCGCATAGTGCTCACGAATTCCGCCGGTTCGGCTGAACCTGACATGCCGCCGGGCTCTATCATGATGATCACCGATCACATCAATTTTGCCGGCGCCAATCCACTTATTGGAGAGCCAAGCGATGCGCGGTTCGTCGGCATGACCAGCGCCTATGACAAAACCATGCGGGACGGGTTGCAGGAGAGCGCTCGGGATCTCGACATTGATCTCCACCAGGGCGTCTACATGTGGTTTAGTGGGCCGACCTTTGAAACACCGGCTGAAATTCGCATGGCCAAAGCCATGGGCGCCCATGCGGTGGGGATGTCCACGGTGCCTGAAACGATCCTCGCGCGCTTCTTGGGCATGAAAGTTGCGGCCTGTTCGGTGATTACAAACTTTGCCGCCGGCATGACCGGCGCGGAACTCTCCCATGCCGAGACAAAAGAAGTCGCCCCGCGGGGCGGCGAAAAGCTGTCAAGCCTGCTGCGTCATGTCTTTGCCCATCAACGCTTGGATGCCGACGCATGACCCGCGATGAACGCCGTCTGGCCGCCAAGCGGGCCTTGCCCATGGTCGATCTCACCGATCTCACCGACAGCAGTGATGAGGCGGCCATCGATCGGCTGTGCGCCCGCGCCCAAACCGGCCATGGCCCTGTGGGCGCAATTTGCATTTGGCCCAGGCTCGTGTCCCACGCGGCCTCACTGCTTCAAGGCACCGGCATTCCCATTGCAACGGTGGTAAATTTCCCCGGCGGTGAGGACGACGAGACCGCCGTTTGCGCCATGTCAGAACGCGCGCTCAAGGAGGGTGCGGCGGAAATCGACCTCGTTATGCCCTACCGCGCTTTCATGGAAGGTGAGACGGACCGCGCCGCCGCCATGATAAAAGCTGTGCGTTCGGCGATGGGGTCCAAGCCGGTTCTCAAAGTGATCCTGGAGACAGGTGAGTTGCACGACGCGGAGCTCATCCACGATGCCAGTCGCCTGGCCATCAACGAGGGCGCTGATTTCATTAAAACGTCCACCGGCAAGGTGGCCGTCAACGCCACGCTCGAAACCGCCGCCATTATGCTTGATGTGATCAAAGACTGCGGTGGAACGGTGGGCTTCAAACCAGCCGGCGGCATCAAAACCACAGAAGACACCGCCGACTACCTGCGCCTTGCCGATGACCGCCTCGGCCTGACATGGGCGCGCCCAAGTCGCTTCCGTTTCGGCGCCAGCGGCGTCCTGGACGACCTTTTGGCAGCCCTGGACGGCGGCACCCAAAAGACGTCAGATGAATATTAAAGACGAGGGCGCAAAGGCGTCCGTTCGCCCATAGAGCGTGCGGCCCGCCAGTCGAAAGATCGCTCCAATTTCCAAAGGAGGCCGGCCTATCGAAGTATTGGACGAGGGGCATGGTTTCACGATCTCCACATTTCCAGCTTGAAGCCAACACCATCTTTAGCTACCGGTAACCCAAGCGCGCACCCGTAGCTCAGCTGGATAGAGTGCTGCCCTCCGAAGGCAGAGGTCACAGGTTCGAATCCTGTCGGGTGCGCCATTATTTGCTTCACGATCAATTCACTCCGCTCATGATCTCTGGCTGGTTGGGCGAACGCTCGGGCCGCGGTCGTGGCCTTTGGCGCGTTCGACGTTTCCCCTTGGAGACAGGCCATTCCTTTTGCTTGTCGGCACTTATTGGCACTTATTGGCACTGGGCGGCGGGTTTTTCTTGAGAGCCCGCGTTTGCGCTTGTGGCTCTGCGTTGGGACGGTGCTGTGGTGACCTTTTTTTGCTGTGATCGCAGGCTCAAAGATGCTGGGCGGAATGCATGATTTAGCCATGGTCGGCAGCGCCCAGGTCGTTTAATCCACGACCATGAAAACCAACGCCCTTTCTGTGTCCATTGTCTTTATCCTCTGGCTGGCGGGCCTTGGCGCGGCGGCGCAGTTTGCGAAAATTGCTGTGCCTTTTGCGGCCATTCGCGCGACATTTCCAAACAGCGGCGATGAGATCGGCTGGTTGCTCTCACTCATCAGCCTCCTGGGAGCCGTGTTTGGTCTCATCGTCGGGGACGTTGTGGGCAGGCTTGGGGCCAAGCGTGTGCTTGTGTTTGGCCTGGGTGTAGGGGCGGTGATTTCGCTTGGGCAAGCCGGCGGGCTGTCTTTCACAATGTTGGTGGTCAGCCGTTTGTTCGAAGGCGCTTCGCATATGGCCATCGTCGTTGCGGCACCGACGTTGATCTCAACGCTATGCCCCAGTCGCTACACCGGCGTCGCCATGACACTGTGGAGCACATTTTTCGGGGTCGCGTTTGCCGTCGTTGCCTGGATCGTCGTGCCGGTGGTGGGCGCTGATCGCTTCGAGCTCGTATTTGCAGGGCATGGCGTGTATATGGCCATGCTGACCCTCGTGATCTTGTTTTTGATCCCGCGCGATCAGCTGAATGAAACGGCCACCCCGAGACGCAAGCTCGAGGTATTTTCGGTTCACGCCAGGGCCTACGCCTCACCCCGGATCGCCGCGCCTGGCCTCGGGTGGCTGCTCTACACATTCACCTTTGTTTCGCTTCTGGCGCTCCTTCCGGAGCGTTTGCCCGAGGCCCAAACACCTCTAGCCACCGGCCTGATGCCAATCGTGAGCATCATCACCGCGCTTTTTGCCGTGCCGTTGCTCCTGCAGCGCATGTCGAGTGTCACGGTGATCCTCCTAGGGTTTGCGCTGGCCGCCGTATGTGTCGTGGCCAACACCCTCCTCAATATGCCCTTGATTTATGCTGTGGGTCTGTTTGCGATCCTAGGGCTTGTCCAGGGTGCAAGCTTCTGTGCGGTTCCGGAACTCAATTCCAATTCCACAGATGAGGCACTCGCCTATGGCCTGATGGCCCAAACCGGGAATATCGGCAATTTGCTTGGCACACCCGTGTTGATCGCACTGTCGAGCCGCGTCGGTCACCTTGGGATGGATATGTTTGTGGTTGGCATTTATCTTGCCGGCGTCGGTGTGCACCTTGTGCTGGCCCGCGAGCGCCGAAAGGCACAGCATACTGCCGTTTAAAAGGACTTGTGTCCGAAAAGCGCGACGTAGACAACTCCATCCGTTCGACGTTGTATTGGTGTGTTGAGCCTTCGTCGCAAGCCGATTTCCCAGCCTCTCGCCAAGAAGCAGTGCACCTGAATGGTTATCGCCAAAGTCATCGGCGCGCGGGCTTGCCCCGCATAGCCGCTACGGCTGGTGTGCGGCCCGTTGGCCAAAAAAAACCGGGCTGAACGGTGTTCAACCCGGTTTCTGGATCAACTGTAGTTTGGCTTAGCTGGCCGATGCGATCGCACGTTTGGCCATCACCTTTACAAGATTGGCTCGATAGGCCGAGGAGCCGTGGATGTCGGAAAGCATGTCGCCTTCGTCCACCGTGCAGCCATCGATAGCGGCTTCCGACCAATCGGCCTTAAGGGCGTCTTCCATGTCGGCGGGGCGGTAGACGCCGCCGGAGGATGCGCCGGTAACACCGACGCGGACCATGCCGTTTTTCAACTTGGCTGCGAAAACGCCGGCCATGGCGTAGCGGGATGCCGGATTGGGGAATTTCGCATAGGCCCCTTTGGCGGGTGCCGGAAACTCCACAGCGACAATCACCTCATCGTCTTTCAGCGCGGTTTCGAACATACCGGTGAAGAAATCATCGGTGTCGATTTTGCGTTGGCTGGTGATGATTTGCGCGTTCAACGCCATCATGGCTGCGGGATAATCTGCAGCTGGGTCGTTGTTGGCGATGGAACCACCAATCGTGCCCCGGTGGCGCACCGCTGGATCGCCGATATGGGCGGCCAAATCACAGATGGAGGGGCACAACGCGCGCAACTCCGCATGGGTGGCAACTTCGTTGTGCGTGGTGGCGGCACCGATTCGGATCATGTTTCCGTCAATCGAAATGCCGTGCATGTCGCCAATATGGGTCAGGTCAATCAAGTCGCTGGGGGCCGCCAGGCGCTGCTTCATGGTGGGAAGCAGGGTTTGGCCGCCGGACAGGAATTTCCCATCGTCAGCGCCGCCCATTTTGGTGACCGCATCGTTCACATCGCTGGCGCGGTGGTAGCTGGTTTCATACATTTTGGATCGTCTCCAGACAGTCTATGAGAGAAGCCTGCCGGACCCTTGGGCCCGGCAAGAGGGTAAGGAACGCTTATTCAGCGGCCTGTTTCATGCCGTTTGCATTGATGGCGGCCCAAACGTTTTGCGGCGAGGCTGGCATCGACAGCCCTTCATGGCCGATGGCGTCCGTCACAGCATTGATCAGCGCCGGCGGGGACCCGATGGCCCCGGCTTCACCGCAGCCCTTGATGCCAAGGGGATTGCCCGGGCACAGCGTTTCGGTGGTGGAGACCTGGAAGTCCGGCAGATCGTCCGCCCGGGGCATGGCGTAATCCATGTAGGAGGCGGAAATGAGCTGACCGCTGTCGTCGTAGACGGCGTTTTCCAGCATGGCCTGGCCGATGCCTTGGGCGAGACCGCCGTGGACCTGACCTTCAACGATCATCGGGTTGATGATCTTGCCGAAATCGTCCGCCGCCACGAATTGCTCCACGGACACGACGCCGGTGTCGGGGTCGACCTCCACTTCGCAGATGTAGCAGCCCGCCGGGAAGGTGAAGTTGGACGGGTCGTAGAACGCGCCTTCCTTCAAACCGGGTTCCATGCCTTCGGGCAGGTTGTGGGCGGTATAGGCACCCAGGCAGACTTCATGCCATCCGAGCTTTTTGTCCGTGCCTTTCACGAGAACCTCGCCGTCCTTAATTTCGATATCGCCTTCCGCGGCTTCAAGAAGATGGGCTGCGATTTTCTTGGCCTTTGCTTCCACCTTGTCGAGGGCTTTCACAATGGCGGACATGCCCACGGCTCCGGAACGGGAGCCATACGTGCCCATGCCGAACTGCACTTTGTCCGTGTCGCCATGGACAATCTGGACGCTGTCGCCGGGGAGGCCGAAACGCTCGGTCACCAGTTGTGCAAAGGTGGTTTCGTGGCCCTGGCCATGGCTGTGAGAACCAGTGAGAACTTCGACTGTGCCCACAGGGTTCACCCGCACTTCGGCGGATTCCCAAAGGCCGACCCCTGCGCCAAGGGAGCCAACGGCTTGCGATGGGGCAATGCCGCAGGCTTCAATGTAGCAGGACATGCCGATGCCACGCAGCTTGCCATTGCGCTCAGATGCTGCCTTACGGGCGCCGAAATTGGCGTAGTCCGCTTCCTTCATGGCCGCATCGAGGGAGGCGTTAAAGTCCCCGGCGTCGTAGCACATGATCACCGGCGTCTGGTGCGGGAACGCTTCGATAAAGTTGGCACGGCGGAGGTCGGCGGGATCAACGCCAAGCTCCCGGGCGGCCTTGGTCATCATCCGTTCCACCAGATAGGTGGCCTCGGGACGACCGGCCCCGCGATAGGCGTCCACCGGCACCGTGTTGGTGTAGACCGTGCGCACGTTACAGTGGATGTTGGGGATGTTGTACTGACCGGACAGCAGCGTTGCGTAAAGGTAGGTCGGCACAGACGAAGAGAATAGGGACATATAAGCGCCGAGATTGGCGATTGTGTCCACTTTGAAGCCGACGATCTTGTTGTTCTTATCGAACCCCATTTTGGCGACCGAGACATGATCTCGACCATGGGCATCGGTGACGAAAGCTTCGCCGCGATCCGCCGTCCATTTCACAGCCGGAACACCGGCTTTTTTTGCCGCCCAAAGGCACACGATTTCTTCCGGGTAGATGTAGATCTTTGCGCCAAACCCGCCGCCCACATCGGGAGCGATCACACGCAATTTATTTTCCGGAGCCACCTGGTAGAACGCGGACAACACCAGACGGGCCACGTGGGGGTTCTGCGAGGTGGTGTGCAACGTGTAGTGGTCTTCGGCATCATCATATTGGGCCAGTGCGGAGCGAGGCTCCATCGGGTTTGGCACCAAACGGTTGTTGCGAATTTCAATCTCCACCACCTTGTCGGCGCCGGCGATGGCGGCATCGGTTGCAGCCGCTTCACCGATTTCCCAATCAAAGATGATGTTGTTTTTGGCTTCCGGATGGATCTGCGGTGCACCCTCTTCCATGGCGTCCACGGCGCTGACCACGGCGGGTAGCACCTCGTAGTCAACGTCCACAGCTTCGGCTGCCGCACGGGCTTCGGCCAGGCTTTCAGCAATGACGACCGCCACTGCATCCCCCACATAACGCACACTCTCGGTAGCTAAGGCGGACCATGCACCCATGTTCATGGGCGTGCCGTCCTTGGAATGGACCATCCAGCCGCAAATGATGTTGCCGATGCCGTCGCCGGTGAGCTGCTTGCCGTCGAGAACGGCAGCCACGCCTGACATAGCCTCAGCGGATGACTTATCGATGCCTTTGATTTTAGCGTGGGCATGGGGCGAGCGCACGAAAGCCGCATAGTGCTGCCCGGGTACGCTGTGGTCGTCGGTGTAACGACCCTTACCTGTGATGAAACGCTTGTCTTCTTTGCGCAATACGCGTGCGCCAATACCTTCGATACCCATAGGGGCTCCTCCTCTGGAATGAGCCGCGGGGACTGAAAGGGGCTGCTTGTTTCTTGTTTTTGTTCAAGCGCGTTCAGCGTGTCGCGGCGAATGCTTCGCTTACGGTGTAAGCGTGTTTACTCCGCAGCCTCTTTCATGCCTGCGCCCATGGCGGCGGCACCGGCAGCAATCGACTTGACGATGTTATGATACCCCGTGCATCGGCAGATATTGCCTTCAAGCTCGGCGCGGATGGTCTTTTCGTCAATCCCGGGGCCGTGGCGGTTCACCATATCAACCGCGGCCATGATCATGCCCGGGGTACAAAAACCGCATTGAAGACCATGATTTTCGCGAAAGGCCGCCTGCATGGGGTGCAGCTCTCCGTCGGAGGCCATACCTTCAATGGTTGTCACAACGCTGCCAGAGGCCTGTGCGGCCAACATGGTGCAGCTTTTCACAGCCTTGCCGTCCACATGGACAACACAAGCGCCGCATTGTGACGTGTCGCAGCCAACATGGGTGCCGGTTAAGTTGCGGTGTTCCCGCAAATATTCGACCAACAGGGTGCGATCATCAACGTTGGCCGAGGTGGCCTTCCCGTTGACGGTGATTTCGACTTTGGCCATGCGTTTCCTCCCAAAAGCGCAGCGGCGCGCTCGCGGCACCGCATCATCGTCTGGGCCACAGACTATGTCCGTTGTGTCTCCGATAGCAAGGTCTCTTTCGGCGCATATGGCAAACGCGCAAGACCCGTGATGCCAGTTGGATAATAGAAATCGGACCAGCGATTGCACCCGCTTGCGCAGCCTTCAAATCGGGCAGAAGATTAAGTCTCATTATTTGATGCTGGCTGCGCTCCTCCTCTTTTAGGGAGCTGCGCCTGCTCTGGCATGTTTATTAGGACCGGACGCATGATTGAAACTCCTTACCTCCTCTTCCTGGGCGATGCGCCGGACCAGTTGGCTGCTAAGGTGGCTCAGGGCATCAAAGACTGGCGGCCGGAAAACTGTGTGGGCCAATTCCGCATGAACGGCTGCAACGCCGATGTGGGCCTGCGCGACATGACCATCGAGGAAGCGGTGGCTGCGGGCGCAAAAACCATGGTGATCGGCGTCGCCAACCGGGGCGGAGTAATCTCCGAATCGTGGAAACTTGTGCTGAAACAAGCCCTCGAGGCCGGTCTGGATCTGGCTTCCGGCCTTCACAATCTGCTGCGGGATGAAGCCGATCTGGTCTCCCATGCCAACAACCAGGGACGGCAACTGCACGATGTGCGGGTGCCCAGCGTCCAATACCCCATCGCCAACGGCAAGCGCCGGACCGGGAAGCGTTTGTTGGCCGTGGGGACGGATTGTTCCGTTGGCAAAATGTACACCGGGCTTTGCGTGGAAAAAGAAATGCGCGCGCGGGGTATGAAAGCGACCTTTAGGCCCACCGGCCAGACGGGTATTCTCATCACCGGGTCCGGCGTGCCTCTGGATGCAGTGATTGCCGACTTCATGGCGGGCAGTGTTGAATGGCTGACGCCGGATAATGATGCCGATCATTGGGACATTATCGAGGGACAGGGGAGCCTGTACCACGCCTCTTATTCTGGGGTGACGATGGCGTTGATCCATGGCGGCCAGCCGGATGCTCTCGTCCTGTCCCATGAGCCAACGCGAACCCATATGCGCGGTTTGCCCGACTATGATTTGCCGAGCCTGGAACTGGTGCGGGATACGGCCCTGACGCTGGCGCGCTACGTTAATCCGGCGTGCGACGTGACCGGCGTTGCGATCAACACCGTCGCCCTGGGGGATGAAGAAGCGCTGCGGCTTTGCGAGGAAACCGAAAAACGGATGGGACTTCCAACGGTCGATCCGTTTCGCCATGGCGCGGGCCGTTTGGTGGACGCATTGGGCTAAACACTGATGTCAGTACCCTTGACCATAAAAGCGGAACGCACCGTGTTTCCCTTGGCGGAGGTTTTCACCATCGCCCGAGGCTCACGGACGGAAGCCGTGGTGGTCACGGTCACGATCAGCAATGGCACCCATGTGGGCACCGGCGAGTGCGTGCCCTATGCGCGCTACGGGGAAACCGTCGACGGGGTTATCGCTGATATTGAAGGCCTACAGGACGCGTTTTCCCACGGGCTTTCGCGGACGGCTTTGCAAACAACGCTTGAGGCGGGCGCGGCCCGCAATGCGGTGGATTGTGCGCTTTGGGATTTAGAGGCGAAACAATCGGGCAGCAGCGCGGTGGCGTTGGCGGGGCTTCCCGCACTTTCCCCCGTCACAACGGCCTACACCCTGTCCCTGGCTGATCCTGACACGATGGAACGCAAGGCGCGGGAGCACGCCCATCGGCCTCTGCTCAAAATCAAACTGGGCGGCGAGGGGGATATGGCGCGGCTCGAGGCGGTGCGACGGGGTGCTCCGGATACCGATATCATTATCGATGCAAACGAGGGCTGGGACGCCGAAACCTACCGGGCGCTTGCGCCTGTTCTGGTGCGGCTGGGTGTTAAACTGGTAGAGCAACCCCTGCCCGCCGGCGACGATGATGCCCTTTTGGATATGGAACGTCCCCTGCCCGTGTGCGCCGATGAGGCGTGCCACGACCGCGCTTCGCTGGGGCAGCTCACCGGCAAATATGATGTGATCAATATCAAGCTCGATAAAACCGGCGGCCTCACCGAAGCGCTCGCTTTGAAGCAAGCGGGAGAAAGTGCCGGCTTCGGCATTATGATCGGTTGCATGGTGGGCTCCTCCCTCGCCATGGCCCCGGCCCATCTGTTGGCGCAGGGTGCGGCTTTTGTCGATCTCGACGGCCCGCTTCTTCTTGCCGAAGATCGCCCCACCCCCCTCACCATCGAGGGATCGCTCATTCACCCGCCCGTTGCCGCGCTTTGGGGTTAGGCCCAAGTGCCAACGCGCAGCCCGCACCACGCAAACTAAAGGACCAGAACGCCATGCGCACCGTCTATCTCAACGGAGACTATGTGCCGGAAAACGAAGCCACCGTTTCCATTTTCGACCGCGGCTTCCTGTTTGCCGATGGGGTCTATGAAGTGACCACCGTGGTGGATGGCAAGCTCATCGGGTTTGACGGTCACATTCAGCGGCTCAAACGGTCGATTGCCGAACTGAACATGCCGGTGGAGATTGATGCTGAGGCGTTGCTGGAGATTCACCGCGAGCTCGTCAAACGCAACAATATCGACCAGGGCATGGTTTATCTGCAGGTCACCCGTGGCAATCCCGGCGACCGTGATTTCGCATTTCCCCCGGAGGATACCGAACCGACGATTGTCTTGTTTACCCAGGAAAAGAAAGTGGTTGGCACCGCCGTGGAACAGGCGGGCCTCAAAGTTGTGTCGGTGGAGGATTTGCGCTGGGGACGGCGGGACATCAAAACCGTCCAACTCCTTTACCCGTCGCTGGCGAAAATGGAGGCCAAGGCCCAAGGCGCCGATGATGCCTGGATGGTGCAGGATGGGTTCGTCACCGAAGGCACGTCGAACAACGCCTATATCGTGAAGGATGGCACGATCATCACGCGGCACCTGTCGAACGAAATTCTCCACGGCATCACGCGGAAATCGGTTCTCGAATGCGCCCGACTGCTGCAACTGAAAGTGGAGGAACGCCCCTTCACACTGGAGGAAGCCTACGCCGCAGACGAAGCCTTCGCCACGTCGGCAAGCGGATTTACAAACCCCATCGTCGAGATTGATGGTCACGCCATTGGCACCGGGAAGCCCGGCCCAGTGGGCGACAGATTGCGGTCTCTTTATCTGGCTGAAAACATGAAGGCCGCGATTTAGCCGCCTTCAAACGTGACAGCCGTTTTTCGCGTTTCCGTTTCCGATCTGGGCCCTGGCGACCCACCTGTCACAACGTCGGCTTCCCTGTCGTTGGGACCAAGACCTGAGGGCTTCAGCTTGGGGTCATGGGTTGAAGATTTGCGGACGGTTCGTATCGCGCAGGTGGTTTCGCTGCTAACAACCGATGAGATGTCCCGGTACGGCCTGACGGATATGGGTTCGTATCTTGCAGCCGCAGACATCTGCCACCGGCACTTTCCTATTCAGGACTACGGTGTCCCGGACGACGACGTAGCCTTTCACGCCCTTGTTGATGCTCTGGCCGCCGACATACGCGCAGGGCAAAACGTTCACGTCCACTGCGCCGCCGGGATTGGGCGTTCCGGCTTGGTCAGCGTTGGCGTCTTGATGCAGCTTGGGGTGGACCTCACCGTCGCTCGGGACCATGTATCTCGCGTTCGCGGATGCAACGTTCCCGAAACAGCCGGTCAGGAACACTATCTGGCGGCCTTCGAGAGCCGGTTGCGCGGTCCGTAATATCAGGCGGCGTCGGCTTCCGTCACCCCGGCCATAAGCAAACCCAGCTCGTTCTCGCTGGTGTCCGGTGAGCGTTCGCCCACAATGTGACCGTCAAACATCACCAGCACACGGTCTGACAACGAGCGGATTTCGTCGAGTTCCACCGATACCAGAAGCACGGCTTTTCCCGCATCGCGCATTTCAATAATGCGGCGGTGGATGAACTCGATGGCCCCGACATCCACACCCCGCGTGGGCTGTCCGATCAACAGCACATCGGGGTCGCGCTCCATTTCGCGGGCAAGGACAATTTTTTGCTGGTTGCCGCCGGAAAAATTCGCCGTCTTCAGGCGCGGATTGGGCGGGCGAATATCGTATTTTTCGATCTTGTCGACGGCGTCGGCACGCATCGCCTCAATCAACAAAAAAGGACCGCTCAGGAATTGATCATCGGCATGGTAGCCCAGGGCGGCGTTTTCGTTTTCTTCAAACGGCAACACCAGCCCTTCGTGGTGACGGTCTTCGGGCACATGGGCGAGGCCCAGATCGCGCAGCGCTGCCGGGTCTTGAACGAGTGCCTGTCCATTCAGTTCAATCACGCCCGACTGCAGCGCCATCATGCCGGAAATCGCCTGCAGAAGTTCAGATTGGCCGTTGCCCGCGACCCCGGCAATGCCAACGATTTCGCCTTTGCGCACATCGAAAGACACGTTTTTGACCATGTCCACGCCACGGCTATCCCGCACGGTCAGGCCATCCACGCTCAAGGCCACCGCGCCGGGGGTGGCAGGCTCTTTATCAACCTGCAGCAGCACACGGCGACCCACCATCAGCTCGGCCAGTTCTTCCGGGTTGGTCTGCGCGGTTTCCCGTGTGGCCACCATTTCACCGCGGCGCATGACGGACACGCGGTCGGTGATGGCCATGATTTCCCGCAGTTTATGGGTGATCAGGAGGATGGTTTTGCCCTGGGCTTTGAGTTGCTCCAGGATGCGGAACAAATGGTCAGCCTCCGCCGGGGTCAGCACACCGGTGGGTTCATCGAGAATGAGGATGTCCGCGCCACGAAACAACGCCTTTAGAATTTCCACCCGTTGCTGCAAGCCCACGGGAAGCGTTTCTACGATCGCGTCGGGATCCACTTTGAGGCCATATTCGGCTTCCAGACGCAAAAGTTCGGCACGGGCGCGGCCCATGGCGCTGTTGAGAATATTTCCGCCTTCTGCGCCAAGGATAATGTTTTCCAGCACCGTAAACGTGTCCACCAACATAAAATGCTGATGGACCATGCCGATGCCCAATCGGATCGCGGTTTGGCTGTCGGGGATCGAAACCGGCTGGCCCTTCATGGTGATCGATCCCCGGTCGGCCTGGTAAAAGCCGTAGAGGATAGACATCAGCGTGGACTTCCCGGCGCCGTTTTCTCCGATGATTCCGTGAATCGTCCCCGGCTCAATTCGCAGATCAATATCTTTGTTGGCGTGCACGGGCCCAAAGGATTTAGAAATCCCGGCGAGTTCGATGGCCGCCGGCTTGGCGCCGGTGTTCAAGCCTGTGTTGGGTGTTGCGTGGGTCGAAGACTGTTCCATGGCCAAACGCTAGCACCCGGTGCGCGTGGCGTCCAAGGCCAATCTGTGGCTGTTTTCAGATGATGAATAGTTTAAGGAGGCCGAGAAAGCCTGGAACGCGAGGGGCACGGTGTGATGGTACGCCAAGACAGCACGACGAACGACAGGATCGTCAAGACCACAGACGATCGACTGCAGGCGTTGGAAGAGCTTTCGGCCCATCAGACGGCTGAGATTGAGAGCCTGTCAGACCTCGTTAAAGAGCAGTGGCAGCGCATTGATGATCTAACACAGGCGTTGCTGCGGTTGCGGGATCGCGTGACCGAGGTCGAAGAATCCGGTGGCGGCGGATCGAGCGCACCGGTCAACACGCCGCCGCCGCATTATTAAACGGATCCGCGTTTTGAGCCGCCATCCATGACCAACGAACATCTGCGCGATCTTGGCCCGGCCTTTGCGACCGGGGTGCTGGCGGCGTTTGTGGGTTTTGCCTCGTCCTTTGCCGTGGTGATACAAGGCCTCAAAGGCGTTGGCGCCTCTCCAGAGCAAGCAGCGTCCGGCCTGATGGTGGCGTCGATCTCAATGGGATTATGCGGAGTGCTTCTCAGCCTGCGCACGCGCATTCCGGTGAGCGTTGCTTGGTCCACTCCGGGGGCTGCGTTTTTGGCGACTGCGGCGGTGCCACAGGGCGGTTTTGGGGAAGCCGTCGGGGCGTTCTTGATATGCGCGGTGTTGATCATGCTGGCGGGGCTGGTTCGTCCGTTTGGCAAGATTGTTGCGGCCATACCAACGCCTCTGGCCAGCGCTATGCTCGCAGGCATTCTTCTTTCCCTCTGCCTCGCCCCCATCAAAGCCATCGCCTTTGATCCCCTGTTGGGGCTGCCGATTGTCATCGCATGGGTTGTCGGCGGGCAGATCAACAAATTGATGGCCGTGCCGTTTGCGCTCCTCGCTTTCTTTGCCGTGGTGGCCTTTGGCGTTGCGTTTCCTGCCGACTGGACGGATCAGCTGGCAGCCGCCGCTTTCACCGTTCCGGTTTGGATTGCCCCCAGTTTCAGCCTGGAGGCGGCGCTGGGCATCGCCTTCCCGCTGTTTGTTGTGACCATGGCCTCGCAAAACATACCCGGCATCGCGGTCCTGCTGGCCAATGGATATGCTCCCAAAACCGGACCGCTTCTCACGACGACCGGCGTATTCAGCTTTGTCGGCGCGCCCCTGGGTGCCCACGCGGTCAACCTCGCCGCCATCACCGCTGCCATGTTAACGGGGGAGGAAGCGGGCAAGGACCCCAACAAGCGCTATGTCGCCGCGATCATCTGCGGGTTGGCATATGTGCTGTTTGGTTTAACGGCGGGGATGACGACGGCCTTCGTTTCGTTTGCCCCCGGCGTTTTGATCGAAGCGGTGGCGGGCCTTGCGCTCATTGCAGCATTTTCAGGGGCTGCGCTTGCCGCGTTTTCTAATGAAGACATGCGTATGCCGGCGGCCCTCACCTTTCTGGCGAGCGCGTCGGGCGTCTCGATCCTCGGCGTGTCGGGGGCGTTTTGGGGGTTGTTGGGCGGCTGGGCGATTGTGGCGGGCTTAGGGGCGGTGAACCGAACCAAGATCTGAACGCATTTGGCCTTAACGTTGGGGGCCTGATCGCTTTACGTCGGTGGGGTCCCGTTTAGCGCCAAGACCGTGCCGGCCAGATAAAGCGAGCCACAAATCAACACCCGCACCGGGACGTTTTCAGACTGGGCAATCATGGTGAGCGCGCCGCCGACGTCTGCGGCTGTCGTTGCGTCAAGACCGACCGCCTTGGCCGTTTCGGCCAGATCATCGGGGGGAACACCAGCGTCGGAACTGGGAACCGGGACGGTGATGACCCGCCGCACGAGGTCGGCAAACGGTTCGAAATAGCGCGTTGTGTCCTTGGTGTTCAGCATGCCCGCGATCAGAACCAGGGGCTTTGGTTCGCGCTCTTCCAAGTCAGCCAAAAACTCGCAGGCCCGCCGCGCCGCCGCCGGATTGTGGCCGCCGTCAAGCCACAGATCACTGCCTTCAGGCAAAAGCGCCAGCAGCGCCCCGCGGCTGAGGGGCTGCATACGCGCAGGCCAATCCGCAGTGCGCAGACCCGCTTCCATGGCGACATGGGGAATGGATGTTCCCGTCACGCGGGCAAAGGTGCGCATGGCCATCACGGCGGTGGCCGCATTTTCGATCTGATGGGGGCCAGCCAGGCGCGGCAAGGGGAGATCGTAGAGTTGATCGTCTGTTTCAACCAACAGCCGGCCCGCTTCCACTTGGGCAAAATAATGCTCACCGGCCCTCACAACAGAGGCCCCTTGCCGTGCAGCCTGCTGCTCTATGGTTGCCAAAGCCGACGGCTCCTGCGGGGCGATGACCACCTGACCGCGCCGTTTTATGATGCCCGCCTTTTCAAACGCGATCTTCGCAGGCGTGTCCCCCAAAAACGCCTCGTGATCCTTCGACACCGGGGTAATGACGCTGACGGCGCTGTCTTCAATCACGTTGGTGCAATCGAGACGTCCGCCCAGCCCAACCTCGATCAAGCAGAGGTCAGCCGGGTGTTCAGCAAACAGGAGGAATGCCACCACGGTGAGGAGCTCAAAGACGGTGATCGGTTCCTCGCCATTGGCCGCATCCACGCGCTCCAAAGCGTCACCCAGGACGTCATCATCCACCAGCGTTCCAGCAATGCGAAACCGCTCATGCCAGCGCACCAAATGGGGCGAGGTATCAACATGGACGCGCAGGCCTGCGCTTTCGGCAATCGCCCGACAGAACGCAACGGTCGACCCTTTGCCATTTGTGCCCGCCACATGGATGACAGGGGGCAGGCGTTTGTGAGGATCGTTGAGGGCCGCAAGCAGGCGTTCCATTCGTTCCAAGCCCAGATCAAAACCGGGGGGATGGCGCTCCATGAGCGCTAGGATGCGCGCTTCCGCTGTTGAAAGCGTTGGGGGCATGGCATCAGTGCTGATCAAGCGGGGGCTGCTTTGGGGTCCGACCCATCAACGGCGATGGTAGAACCGGAGGCTGAACCCTGGGCGTCAGAAAGCTGGTCTTTGGCGTGAGCCGAGGCTTTTTGTTCGGAAGCCGCCGCATCTGTCCCATCAGCCTCAGCATTGCCGTCGGTTGCAGCAGACGGCGCAGCGTTTTCATCGGTGGTCGCTTCATCCGCGTCTTCAACCGCCGGTGTTTCCACTTTGGGCTGTTCGCCCTTCATGAGAACCGCCAGAAGATTGCCAAGCGTTTCACGGTGTTGAGGACGGGGCACCACCATATCGACCATGCCGTGTTCCTGCAGATATTCGGCGCGTTGGAAGCCCGGCGGCAGTTTTTCACGGATGGTTTGCTCAATCACCCGGGGGCCGGCAAAGCCGATGAGTGCGCCGGGTTCTGCGATGTGAATGTCCCCCAACATGGCATAGGAGGCCGACACACCGCCGGTGGTTGGGTTGGTCAGCACCACGATATAGGGCAGACCTGCTTCCTTGAGCATTTGCACAGCAACGGTGGTCCGCGGCAATTGCATCAAGGACAGGATGCCTTCCTGCATGCGCGCGCCGCCGGAGGCTGCAAACAAAATGTAGGGCGTGCGGCGCGCCACCGCCGTTTCCATCGACTTGATGATGGCTTCGCCTGCAGCCATGCCAAGTGAGCCGCCCATGAATTTGAAGTCCTGCACACACACCGTCACGTGCTGACCTTTAATGCGGCCAATGGCGGCAAAAATTGTATCCTGCTCGCCGGTTTTGGTGCGGTTTTCTTTCAGTTTGTCCGTATAACGCCGCTCATCGCGGAATTTCAGAGGGTCGACCGCTACCTCGGGCTGCGGAAGTCTTTCAAACACGCCCTCATCCATCAGCCGCTTCACACGCTCTTCTGCGCGGATCGCCAGATGATAGCCGGAGGACGGTACCACAAAATGATTGGCTTCCAGTTCGGCGTGAAACACCATTTCGCCGGATTCGGGATCTTTGACCCAGAGGTTTTCCGGCATGGTCCGTCGGCTGAAAAAATCCAACTTCGGGCGGACGTAATCGGTGATCCAATTCATGCTGTCATCTCTCTAGGGGCCTACGTTGGGCCAACGTCAAAATTTTGGGTTTGTCCGGCGGACACATCGCCGAGACGGAATGAGCAGCGCCAACCTCGGTATAAATGTGGCAATGATGCGAGATGCGCAAGGGTGCCGCCCAAACCGTTGGGCGAAACAACACCCCCTTCAAAGCGACGCAAGCCGCACCTTAGGCGCGGGCCGCGCGCACGCCTTCTGCAATGGATGAAACCAAGGCCAAGGTCCGGCTGACGGTTTCGGGCCCGGCTTTGCCATCCTCCAGGCTCTCAGCAACGGTGGAAACAATGGCGCTCCCGACCACCACGCCGTCGGCGGCTTGCCCGATGGACTTCGCCTGCTCAGGGGTCTTCACGCCAAAGCCGACGCAAATGGGAAGGTCGGTCTGGTCTTTGATGTGCCCCACCGACCGCGCAACGTCCTGGGGTTCCGGGGTGGCGGCACCGGTGATGCCATTGATGGAGACATAGTAGACAAAGCCCGACGTGTTGGAGAGCACTTTGGGTAAGCGCTTGGCGTCGGTCGTTGGTGTTGCAAGGCGTATGAAATTCAAGCCTCGTTGGACGGCGGGAAGACACAATTCCTCGTCCATCTCCGGTGGGAGATCGACAATGATCATCCCGTCGATCCCAGCCGCCTCTGCGCCATCCAGAAAGGCTTCAATCCCATATTGGTAGATGGGATTATAATAGCCCATCACCACGATGGGTGTTTCATCATCGGACGCGCGAAAGGCTTTCGCCATGGCAAAGGTGTCGTCGAGATTTTGCCCGCCCTTCAGGGCCCGCTTTCCCGCCTCCTGGATGGATGGCCCATCGGCCATGGGGTCGGAAAACGG
>JBCBCT010000001.1:29212-71210 GCA_038530365.1 Pseudomonadota bacterium
CTCAAAACGCTGGGTCATACGCTGGGTCATTGGCCCATCTCCACACCGAGTGCTTCGCCCACGGTGAACACATCTTTGTCGCCGCGAC
The DNA here is from genome assembly GCA_038530365.1 of Pseudomonadota bacterium. Classification (GTDB taxonomy): domain Bacteria; phylum Pseudomonadota; class Alphaproteobacteria; order Rhizobiales; family Rhizobiaceae; genus Pseudahrensia. Next base: position 29,301 of record JBCBCT010000001.1, read on the forward strand.
CGCACAGGTTCATGACGATGATCTGGTCTTTGTCCATGGTGGGCGCGCGTTTTACGACCTCGGCCAGGGCATGGCTGGGCTCCAGCGCCGGGATGATGCCTTCCAGACGGCAGAGCAGTTGAAACGCTTCCAGCGCTTCGCCATCCATAATCGGCACGTATTCGACGCGGCCGATGTCTTTCAGCCAGGAATGCTCCGGCCCGATGCCAGGATAATCGAGGCCGGCGGAGATCGAGGCGCCCTCTTCGATCTGCCCGTCTTTGTCTTGCAGCAAATAGGTGCGGTTGCCGTGGAGTACGCCGGGACGGCCCGCCGTGAGCGACGCGCAATGTTCATCGCCCTCAAGGCCTTTACCGCCAGCTTCCACGCCGACAATTTCCACGTTTTCATCATCCAGAAACGGATGGAACAGGCCGATGGCGTTTGAGCCGCCGCCCACCGATGCGATGAGCATGTCCGGCAGGCGACCTTCGGTTGCGATCATCTGTTCACGGGTTTCCTTACCAATGACGGATTGGAAATCGCGGACGAGTTCGGGATAGGGGTGCGGCCCTGCGGCTGTGCCGATGAGGTAATATGTGTCTTCAACATTCGTCACCCAATCGCGCAGCGCCTCGTTCATGGCGTCTTTCAACGTGCCCGCCCCGGCGGTCACGGAGACGATGTCCGCCCCCAGCAAACGCATGCGGAACACGTTGGGGGATTGGCGACCCACGTCTTTTGCACCCATATAAACGATGCAGGGAAAGCCGAACCGCGCCGCCACCGTGGCCGAGGCCACGCCATGCTGGCCGGCGCCTGTCTCAGCGATAATGCGGGTCTTGCCCATGCGCTTGGCAAGTAGGATTTGGCCCAGGCAATTGTTGATCTTGTGGCTGCCAGTGTGGTTCAGCTCATCACGCTTAAAGTAGATTTTTGCACCGCCCAGATGCTCGGTCAGCCGCTCGGCAAAATAGAGCGGGCTGGGACGCCCGGTGTAATGGGTGTTGAGCGCCTCCAGTTCGGCCATAAATTCAGGATCGGCCTTCGCCTTTTTATAGGCCTCGTCCAATTCCAAAATGTTGGGCATCAGGGTTTCGGCAACAAAACGACCGCCGAAAATGCCGAACTGCCCGTCTTCATCCGGGCCCATGCGAAAGGAATTGGGTGCCTGAACGTTCATGGCTCTTCATCCAGTTTAATTGGCATCCAATGGGATTGGATAGCGGGTCTGTTCGGGTTGGCCACGATTAAAAAATCGGATCGGCCAACGGGGCAAGCCTCACACCGCATGTGCGAGGAACATTTTGATCTTATCGGCGTCTTTAACACCGGGCGCAGCTTCCACACCAGATGAAACATCCAGTCCGATGAGACCGTTCGCCTCATGGTCGACAAGAGCCCTGGCCTTCGCCACATTGGTCGCATCCAGACCGCCGGACAGCAGGATGGGGGTCTTTGTTTTCAGACCGGCCACCAGCGACCAATCGAAGGACACGCCGTTGCCGCCGGGAAGATCAGACCCTGCAGGGGGCTTCGCGTCCAACAAGAAGAGATCGGCAACCCCATCATACTGGGCCAAGCGCTCCAGATCTTCGGCGTCACGGATCGCAAGGGCTTTGATGACCGGCTTTCCGGTGCGTTGCTTGAGCGTTTTGATGTGCTCAACGGTTTCTTTGCCGTGGAGTTGGTGCATGTCGGGATCAAGGGTCGCTTCGATCCTGTCCAGCACAGCCGCGTCGGCATCGACAGTCACGGCGACGGTTTGCACTTTTGCCCGCTCCGCCGCAGGCATGGCGTCGACAAGGTCTGCCGCTTGCTCCGGCGTGACATTGCGTGGGCTTTTGGGAAAAAAGATGAAACCCAAATGGGTGGCACCACCGGCAACACATTGCCGGGCACCCTCAACAGTGGACAGGCCGCACACTTTCATCACGTCCATTGCGCATGTTCCCCCAATCGTGGCTCTCAACCGCAGCCTTCACCGTAGGCCTTAAGGCCGCTCTTGTGGTGGCGCTGGCTCCAGCCCAAGGCCCATGCCCAGCTGTTCTCCCAGCTCACCAAAAGTTCGACGGCGGTGCTGGCATGGCAAGGATCACAAGTCCAGTTGCATGTTTGTCCGGGTATGGACGGAGGGGCCTTTGAAAACGCCCAACGAGGCTAAACGGTCACCGCATGAAGTGTCTGCCCATGGGCGCGCAGCCACGCCTTGTGGGCATCCATGTCCGGGCAAACCTGTTTGACCAAGGCCCAGAAGCGGTCGGAGTGGTTCATCTCGCGAAGATGCGCCACCTCATGGGCGGCCAGATAGTGCAGCACCTCAGGCGGCGCGAGGATAATGCGCCATGAAAAATTGAGCGCGCCACTGGACGAGCAAGACCCCCAGCGGGAGGTCGTGTCGCGCAGGGTAATGGAGGTGGGTATGACGGCCAGCGCTTTGGCATAATGGTCCACCGCCTTCACCAAATCCTGCCGCGCCTGGCGCTTGAGGAAATCGGCAACTTTGCGTGGCAAGAACTTAGGATCACCAAACACGCGGATCACCTTGCCGTCTTCTTCCATGCCGATGGAGACCACGCCACGGCCCAAACCCGAATGCACGATGCGGTGTGGGACCCCGCGCAAAGGAATGATCACGCCATCGGCGATGCGAGTAACATCGGGTAGCCGCGCGAGGCGGGCGGCGGCCCAATTCCTATTTTTTTGAAGAAACCGGTCCACTTCGCCGTCGGGCACACCCGGCGGCACCGTCACCTTGAGGCTTTCGGAGCGTTTTGAGGCCGGCACCAAACGCAAGGTCAACCGAGATGCGCGGGGATTTTCAACAATCCGGACGTCCACTTGACGGCCGTCCAGTTCCAGCAACGTCCAGCGTTCCGTTTTGCCGCTCTGACGGCGGGTTGGTTTTTTCAAAATGGACAGCATGTGCAAAAACTATCCGATTCGAAGGGGAAACCAAAGGGGAGCAACGCTAGACGAGCCCCCGCAGGACGCGCCAACACATGGGGCGATATGCAAAAAGCCGCCGCGGAAGATGTCCGCGACGGCTCTGTTCAAATCGGCTCTCGTCCAAGGTGGCGTCAAATGACGGCAACGGCGAGCAAAGGGGCCCTTACACTCCGGGAACGTCTTTGCCGCCGGACTTCTTCACCCGTTTGGCCTTGGGCTTTGTATCGCCGTCCACCTGCTTTGCGCGGTCGGCCATGAAGCGGTCAAAGTCTTCCTGGTCCTTTGCGCGGCGCAGTTCACGGGCGTAGTCGTCAAACTCAGCACGCATTTCATCGAGGCGCATGCGCTCTTCATGCAGGCGCTTCAATTCGGCCTCACGCCAGTCGTCAAACGCGACATTGCCCGTACGGGAGTTGGCAAAGGAGCCAGGGCCCTTTGCAAAAATATCTGCAGCTTTGTCGGTGGCTTTGTTCACGTCGGATTTGAACTTATCCAGACGGTCGCCCCAGATGATGTAGGCCAGCATGGCGAGGCCAAGGGGCCAAAAAATCATGAACCCGATGATCATCATGGCAATGGTGACCGGGGTCCAAGCTGGACGAATGAGGGCTTGCGTCATGTGTGTCTCTCCTGTGTTGTAGCGGTCGAAAAGAGCGACCGGCCGCTGGTAAAGAGGTAGAGCCACACCTGCCTTAATCAAGTCTCAATTGGGAAAACTGTCCCATTTGTAATGTGGGCCTCTTGCAATGTGGACCTCGGAAGCGAAGTGATCAGAGAGCGCGTGCGCAAAACGCCACGGTTTTTTAAAACCGGAGGGCTGTGTCTTATCCCTCTGACAACTCCCTCGAGCAGGACATGCGTTCCTCTGGCAAGGCCTGCGGGCGTGGGCGGTGCTCATGCTCTCCGGAATGCACCCATCTTGTGCGCGCGTACCTCATCGGGTCTTGTTGGGCTTGGCGCGTTTTGACTTGACGATGCGTCGGCAGCGCGACTATAGGGGTCGCAGCTCGGGCGAAATCCCGCAGGCACGCTTCCGCGCGCATTTTCGCCAAACCTTAACGTTCACACCCACACTGTTGGTTGAAGTCTCAGCATGGGTGGTCGGCAATGGCGTGCCAAGACCTTGAGCTGGCGCACAGCGCCGGAATGCCAAGGTCACTAAAAAGACGATGAAATAGAAAGAGGGCCCCATGGCCAATACCGTTTCGGCCAAGAAGGCCACCCGCAAGATCGCCCGGAAAACTGCGGTCAACAAATCACGCCGCACCTTCATGCGCGGCCAACTGCGCACCATGGAAGAAGTGCTGGCAAAGGGCGATGCCGCCGCTGCCAAAGAGCAATTGCGCCTGGTGCAGCCCGTGATCATGAAGTCCGCCACCAAGGGCATCATTCACAAAAACACCGCGGCTCGCAAAATGTCGCGTCTGTCGGCCCGCGTCAAAGCCCTCGGCTAACACGGGTTCGACCCGTTTTGCGCGATGGCCTCGGGGCTCTTACCCACGTTGACGGGTGAGCGCGGCTCACTGTCTAAAAGCCGTTCAAGACTTGGTTGGCTCGATGTTTATGGCGGACGATACGTCTGGCTGTGCACGCGGGAGTCGCGCGATGCTGACGCGCCCAAGCCGTTGGCTAAACAAAGTCTGAGTCTTGTAGCGTTCTGACTAATGTGTTTCGAGCGTTCGCCTTTCAGGAGTCCTGCTCAGAGGAGCGGCTGGCTCTTTTTTTTGTGTCAGCGCCCTTAACAAAAGCCCGACCAACGGCCCCACCCAATGGCCCTATCCAACGGCCTGACCACATTCGCCGCCAGAATCCCCACCAGAATGGATCTGATCTGGGCCAAACGGCTGGCCGTTCTGTGCGCGCCATCACCGATGCCTTGCGTCACTCTTGTCCATCCGCAGAACGCCGTTCGTACAGACCCATCCGCACACTCGCATCGGTACAGTCCCATCCGCACAGTCCCATCGGATTAAGCCATGAGCGGCAGCCTATCCGGCCATCGGGACGAGGCGGTCCGGATGCGCACGCAATTGGGCCGGGGACGCCATGCTGGGTGATCGCCTTATCAAGCAGGCCGTGGAAACGACGGATAAGCCGCCCTGTCCCACCTTGGAACCTTCCACTCAGATCAACCACCAAAGCCAAGCGCTCACGCCACAAGGGGCCATCTGGACTCATCGGAGCCACGGCGTCGAGAGATCGTCCGCTATTATTTAAGACGCCAGCTGAAAATCCAAATTGATCAATTAAAACAATAAATTATATGCATTTTTCGGAAAACACTCCGATCTTCAAAGTGAGTCTTTTGTGAAGATTCTGTGTCAAGCCATCGGCGCACAGAAAAAAATTTGTGCAGCACCTGCCATGCCCCTTGCGCCAAAAACGCCCCAGACTCGTCTTGATTCGTAAGCGTTTTTTAACCAGAAAAATTTCGGACACACCGCGAATTTTTTTTGCGCCAATAGCCCAAGGTCGGAATCTCTTCGACTGGTTCTTGTGAGGCAAAAACCCAGTGTGTAAGGTCAGCCTCGGGAGCAGAAGGAAGACTTAAGCAAGTCTAAAAGCGGGTGGTATTGCAACCGTTCGATTTTGCTGACCGGTATACTGTGGGACCCAAAATGATCCCAAAGTCGACCACTTCTTTTGTGCTCCGCTATAGTGCTGTTTGCGCCCGCTATAGCGATCATTGTTAAATTTAGAACTTACAACCGCACGGCCCATGGTTTTGCGGATACTGGGAAAGTGCGCGTGGATTACGCTGGAGACATATCACCCAGAGATGCCTGGGCGCTGTTGAGCGAGAACCCCAAAGCCGTGCTCATTGATGTGCGAACGACGGCGGAGTGGGCCTATGTAGGCGTGCCTGTTTTGAGCGGCTCGGGTGGGCCGATGCGGAAGGGCCTTCATCAGGAATGGCAAACTTTTCCCACCATGCAGGTCGATCCCAATTTCGTAGCGGTTTTGAGCCAGACCCTGGCGCAAGAAGGGTTGGGGGCCGAAGATCCGTTGTTGTTTCTGTGCCGCTCGGGGGTTCGCAGCCTTCATGCAGCGCGGGCGATGACGATGAAGGGCTACAACCGGTGTTGGAATATCGCCGGGGGATTTGAGGGCGACCCGGACCATGAAGGGCATCGCGGCACCGTCAACGGCTGGAAAGCCGACGGACTGCCCTGGCGGCAGGGCTGAAGACATGCGTCGTGCAAAGAAACCTGCGCATTGCGAAGACATTTCACACCACGTCCCGGTGGCACATGACGTTTGGGGCGAGGCTTTAACCAATGCGGGTCCGGTGGGCACATCCCTCCGGCTTCGCCAAAAGAAGACGGCCGCAGGCCGCAAGGAGGCATTGATGAATTTCCATCTGATTACCCAAAACCGTCTCACCCCAACCCCGCGAGCAATCTCCGTTTATCGGCGGTTGCGTTAGCGGGGCCGCCCAATCGGTACCGTTTGTGCGCCCTTGGTGGCTTGGGCGTGCAGATGAGATCGAGTTTGGGCGGGTCAGCATGGCCGATGGGCGGGCGCTCTACGCAACCGCCAAATCATAGCACTCGGCCAAAACGTTTCACCAAACCGGTTAGTCTTGCTGCTTGATCGCAGGGTTTTTAATCACCGTGTTTGCGTGCGGCGCGCGATCTTAGGCTTTTGTTAAGAATTCAAGAATGGGGCGCAGCCGCCGCAAACAAGCGGGCTGTGTGTGCGGCATATGACTTTTTTTGATGGTGAAGATTTTTCTGGAAGCGAGCAGGGGCGCTCGTCGCGCGGGGGCGATACCGGACCGAAGGGCAGAGCCGAGACGCCCAATCGCACGGACGGACGCTCTGGAGACGGTGGCTTGGCAACCCCTCTTCGGAGAGGAAAATCTGCGCACAATCGCGGGGGCGATGGCCAGACTGGCGACGGGTCGGCAGGCAATGGACAGGCGGTCGATGGGCCATTGGGGGATGGGCAGGCAGCACGGCACGTTCACGAGCCGGACGTGCGCAAATGGGCTCGCATTCAAGCCATGGTGCGCACCAAATTGGGCAATGATGCCTATGTCAGTTGGTTTGGTCGCTGCCGCTTGGAAGAGGTCGACAAGACCACGGTCACGTTATCCGTGCCCACCGTGTTTTTGCGCAACTGGATCCGCAACCACTATCTTTCGATGCTGCTGACCTTTTGGCAGGAAGACACGGCCTCCATCCTGCGGGTCGATGTGATCGTGCGCAGCGCTGTGCGCAATCCACCACCGTCCCATGGCAATCCATCGGACGGACGTGGCAACGACGACGGTCCTTTGGGCTCGGGATCACAGCCACGGCAGGGGCCTCCCGGCGGAGGGAGAGGCGGCGTGTCAGGACGAGGGGCAGGCGGTGGCGCCGCGGCCCAGACGTCACGGGGGCGTGCCATGCATCCCGCTGAAAGAACCGCATCAGCCCAAGATCGCAGCGCGCTTAACGGCGCGGCGCGGGGTTCGGCAGGCGCTATGGCGCACAGCACGGCCCGGCAAGGGTCTGGCGTCCAAGGCTCGCCACACCTGGGATCGCCAACCGAGAGCTCCATGCCCCAGGTGGCAACAAAATTACCAAGAAACCTCGTTGACCGCATGTCGGGCCGTGATGGCTTATCGCAGGATGCAGCCGCGCCGGTGTCCATCTCCGCCAGCGGACGGTCCGGCTTTGCCGGCTCCCCTCTTGATCCCGGCTATACGTTTGAAACGTTTGTCGAGGGCGCAGCCAACCGCATGGCCTGCGCGGCGGCAAAGTCCGTGGCGGAATCCGATGGGGCGGTGTCCCGGTTCAACCCGCTGTTCATCCACGCCAATGTGGGCTTGGGCAAAACCCATCTGCTGCAATCCATCGCCTGGGCAGCGGCCAGCCGCAACAGTGGCATGAAGATCCTATACCTCACGGCGGAATACTTCATGTGGCGATTCGCTTCGGCCCTTCGCGACAAGTCTGCGCTGTCGTTCAAAGAAAGCCTGCGGGAAATCGATCTGTTGTTGATCGATGACATGCAGTTTTTGCAAGGCAAATCCATCCAGCAGGAGTTTTGCCATCTGCTCAACGCTCTGATCGACAGCGCCAAACAGGTGGTTGTGGCCGCCGACCGTCCACCCTCGGAACTGGAATCCCTCAACGACCGGGTCAAATCGCGGCTGAAAGGGGGCGTTGCCCTGGAAATCAAAGCCCCGGATTTTGAGATGCGCCAGACGATCCTGCGCGTGCGCTACGAAGAGGCGCGGCGAGAGGATCCATCCCTGCGCATCAACGACAGCATTTTGAAATATGTGGCGGAAACGGTGGTCTCCTCCGGTCGCGATCTGGAGGGGGCCTTCAACCAGTTGCTGATCCAGCAAAAGTTCACAGATGGGGAGGTCGAACTGGAGTCCATCGAAAAGCTGCTTGGCCACCTTGTGCAGTCGAGCGAGCAGCGCAGGGTGCGTATCGAAGACATCCAACGGGTCGTTGGACGCCATTACAACGTGCCGAGGACCGACCTCTTGTCGACGCGACGCACGCAGGTGATCGTACGTCCGCGCCAAATTTCGATGTATCTGTCGAAAATCCTCACCCCGCGTTCGCTTCCAGAAATCGGTCGACGGTTCGGTGGGCGGGACCACACAACGGTGCTGCACGCGGTGCGCAAGATTGAATCGCTCCTCAAAGACGACAAGCAATTGGCGCAGGAGATCGAGCTTTTGAAACGGCTGATCCACGAGCAGGGGCAATAGCGGCCGCCCCGGCCCGTCCTTGAGAACGCGTTTGCGGGCGGCGTGGGTTCGGCCCCTTGGTTGAACGCGGGTTCGGGCCAGAGTCGAGTTAGAGTCGGGTTAGGACTTCGCTGGCGCCCATTGATGATGTCGGTTGGACCTTGGGAGAACCTGGGGCAACTTGGGTGAGACGGGGGCGTAAGCATAAAGCGTTGGGAAACGCGCCCTTATGTGGGCTCGCGCGCATTCAGGCTCCGCAGTCCCCTTGAAAGCGCCGGAACCATAGGCCAATTTGCAAGGCCAATGTGGCCATAGGCGCGCTGTGCGCCGTTTGGCCCTCCCATGAATTTTGCTTTGCCGCAGGGGGCGTGTCGCCCCCTATGCGGCCTGGATTATCCGGCGGACCGAACCCATGCGCGTGACCCTTGAACGATCAAACCTCTTGAAAGCGCTCAACCATGTCCAGCGCGTCGTGGAGCGGCGCAACACCATTCCCATCCTCTCAAACGTTTTGTTGAAAGCGGACGGGGCAGCTTTGATGCTCAAAGCCACCGACCTTGACCTTGAAGTAACCGAGGAAACGGCGGCGAGTGTGGGTCAGGGTGGCGCGACAACGGTGAGCGCCCATATGCTCTACGATATCGTGCGCAAACTCCCGGACGGCTCGGAAGTGATGATGACGGTGGGGGATGACAACGGAATGCAGCTGGTGTCGGGCCGGTCGCAGTTTCGCTTGCAGATGTTGCCAGAAACCGATTTTCCCGACCTCACAGCCGGTGAGTTCAAGCACATGTTCCGCATGGCCTGCGATGATCTCAAGCGGCTCATCGATCGCACGCAGTTTGCCATTTCCACCGAAGAGACACGCTACTATCTCAACGGCATCTATTTCCACGGCGTGGACGGAGATGAGGGCCCGCTGCTGCGTGCCGTCGCCACCGATGGCCACCGTTTGGCCCAGGCACAGACGGCGGCCCCTGATGGTGCAGAGGGCTTGCCGGGGATCATCGTTCCCCGAAAAACGGTGGGCGAGTTGCAAAAGCTTCTGGAAGCGCCGGACAGTTTTGTGACCGTAGAAGTGTCGGAAACGAAAATCCGCTTCACGGTGGATCAAGTTGTGCTCACCTCCAAACTCATCGACGGCACTTTCCCGGACTATAACCGCGTCATCCCCACAGGAAACGACAAGACGCTGAAACTGGACAGAGCAAGCTTTGCGGCGGCCGTGGACCGGGTCTCCACGATCGCGTCGGACCGGGGGCGGGCCGTCAAATTGTCCCTCACCGACAGCCAGTTGGTTTTAAGCGTCAACAACCCCGACTCTGGAAGCGCGGAAGAGGAACTTGCCGTGAACTACGGGGCGGACAGCCTCGATATCGGATTTAATTCCCGTTACCTGTTGGACATCACGAACCAATTGTCCGCCGATGAGACGACCTTCATGCTGGCAGACCCCGGGTCGCCCACGTTGATCCAAGAGGATTCCGATGCGGGCGCGCTATACGTCTTGATGCCCATGCGGGTCTAATGGCCTGGGTGGACTGCTTGCTCTGGCTTGATCGCAAAAGGACGTGACCGCACGGGTGGATACACCGATGCACGACGGGCAGGCAGCGCAAAGGGTGTGGGTTGAAACGGTCAAGCTGACCCGGTTTCGCAACTACGCTTCACTGTCCCTGACCACTGATCCTCGCCATGTTGTGCTCACCGGGGAAAACGGCGCGGGAAAAACCAATCTTCTGGAAGCCCTTTCGCTTCTCTCCCCCGGTCGGGGCTTGCGCCGGGCGCCCTATGATCGGCTGGCAAAGGTCGCCGCCGCTTCAGACGCGCCGATGGCGAACGGTGATGACAAGAGCGCAGATGGCACCCCCGGTTCAGATGGCGCAGATGGCGCAGATGGCACACTTGGCACTTGGGCGACGAATATCACTGTCCACGGAACGGTGGGGGCCGTTGCCATCGGAACCGGCCTTGCGCCCACCCCCAGTGGCGAGATGCAACGCCGCACACGGATCAACAAAGCGCCCGTGAAATCCATCGACAGCGTTCAAGACCACGCCCGGGTGTTGTGGCTCACGCCGGCGATGGATGGATTGTTCACCGGATCATCAGGGGATCGACGGCGCTTTCTGGATCGCATGGTTCTGGCAACCGACCCCCGCCACGGCCGCCGCGTGACGGCCTATGAGCGGGCGATGCGGTCCCGGAACCGGCTTTTGGAGGATCGAAACGCCGACCGCACCTGGCTTGATGGGATTGAAGCGGAGATGGCATCCCTGGGTGTAGAGATCGCCTTTGCGCGTCGGCAGCTCACTGAGGCACTGTCGGACATCATCGACCAGGGGGACGAAGACGCGTTTCCTGCAGCCAGCCTTGCCCTTGAGGGTGTGCTGGAAGAACAGGCGAGTGACGAGGCGATGCTCGATGATCTGGGCGCCCACGTCCGCGATCTGTTGTGTCGAAGCCGTCCGCGGGACAGCGCCGCGGGGCGGACCCTTGAGGGCCCCCACCGCACCAATCTGGCCGTGCGCCACAGGCCAAAGGATATGGATGCTGCCGTGTGTTCCACAGGCGAACAAAAAGCGCTGCTCACCGGTCTCATCTTGGCCCACGTCCAATTAACCAGCAAGATGAGCGGTATGACCCCGATTTTGCTTTTGGATGAGATCGCCGCCCATTTGGACGGTCACCGACGCGCGGCGCTGTTTAACCGGTTGGATGCCATGAATTGCCAAGCCTGGATGACCGGCACGGATGAGCATTTGTTTGAAGCGTTGGGCGACCGGGCGCAGCGTTTCACCGTTGCAGATGGCACGGTCGCGCGGGGAAACCCATGACGTCGTCCAGCCAAGGCTCTTCCCTGTCGCCAGAGGAAATCGAACGCTACGCACGTCATCTTGTGCTGCCGGAAATCGGCGGGGCCGGGCAACAAAAACTCAAGGCCGCGCGGGTGTTGGTGATTGGAGCGGGAGGGCTTGGCGCGCCGGTGCTGCAATATTTGGCGGCGGCGGGGGTTGGGACGCTGCGGATTGTCGATGATGATGTGGTCAGCCTGTCCAACCTGCAGCGGCAAGTGGTTCATGGGTCGGACCGCCTGAATGAGGCTAAGGTTGCCAGCGCCACCGCCGCGCTTGCCGCCATCAATCCCCATGTCCGTGTCGAGGCCCGGCAGGAGCGATTTACCCGGGATACGGCAGCCGCGCTGCTGGACGGGTGCACAGTGGCGGTGGATGGAAGCGATAATTTTGCCACTCGGCTTGCTGTGGCCGATGCCTGCGAACGCGCGCAGGTGCCGCTCGTGACCGGGGCGGTGCACCGTTTTGATGGCTCTTTAACAACGCTGATGCCTTGGACACGGATAGCAAACCTTCGGGAAAACGAAGGAGCGGGGGCAGACGTGCCCGCGCCGCGCTACCGCGATCTTTATCCCACGGTGCCGAAGGATGGACACCTGCCGTCCTGTGCGGAAGCCGGGGTTCTAGGCGCCACAACCGGCATCGTCGGGACCCTGCAAGCCGCGGAGGTCCTGAAGGTCATCACAGGTGCGGGTGAGCCGTTGATTGGCCGATTGCTTCTGATCGATACGCTGTCGATGCGCTTTCAGACGATCAGCTATTCACGCAGGCCAGACCGGCGACATCCGCCAAGCGCGCCTGAGGAACCGGAGGGCCAGGCATGACGGGGGCGGCATCATCACGGGCACAGACGCAAGCACAGACGCGGGCACAGACGCGGGCACCGAAGGCGGCACCGAAGGCCTATATTTTTGATGTTTTCGGCACCCTCGTGGATTGGCGAAACAGCGTCGCACGCGAGGTCGCGATGGCGTTTGAAGCCGTTGGATTGACGCCAACGGAGAATGGTCCAAACCTGATGGGTCCGGACCCTCGGGGCCTACCTGCCGCGGCTCCGGACCCCCACGCCTTTGCTGACCATTGGCGCGGGCGCTATCAGCCCGCAATGGAGCGCATCCGGTCCGGTGGACGTGGCTATATTCCCCTTGATGATCTGCACCTTGAGAACCTTGACGAGACGCTCGCCCATTTTGGGCTTGAAGCCCATTTCGATGGTGATGCGCGGCGCGTGCTCAATACCGCATGGGAGAAACTCACCCCCTGGACCGATGTGGTGGCGGGGCTGCGCACCTTAAAAAACGACGCTATCATCGCGCCCTGCTCGAACGGCTCCATCGCCCTCATGACCCGTTTGGCCAAATATGGTGATCTTCCGTGGGACTGCATCCTGGGCGCTGATTTGGCGCAAAATTACAAGCCCGAACCGCAGGTCTATCATGCCTGCTGCACGGCCCTGCGCTTGCTCCCGGGCGATGTGATGATGGTGGCGTGCCACAACAATGACCTGGCCGCCGCCCGCGCCGCCGGGCTGAAAACCGGCTTTATCCCACGTCTCACCGAGCACGGTCCGACCCAAACCACGGATCTGCGACCCGAAGCGGATTGGGACCGCATCGTGATGCGCATTGGTGATCTGGGGTGATCTTGGGGTGATCTGGGCTGATCTGGCCGCCGGGAAAGCGTTTAGACCAACATCAAAACTGTGATCCTAAAAGTCGAGGTTGGCGACGCTGAGCGCGTTTTCCTGAATGAATTCACGGCGCGGTTCCACCTCATCGCCCATCAAGCGGGTGAAAAGCTGATCGGCTTTTGTTGCCTCACGCACCTTCACCTGCAGCAACGAGCGCGCATCGGGGTCCAAGGTGGTTTCCCACAACTGGTCGGCGTTCATTTCCCCCAACCCCTTATAGCGCTGGATGGTGATGCCTTTTTCGCCAGCGGCAAAGACCGCTTCCAACAGGTCTCGGGGTCCAAAAATTTCACTTTCAAGATCACGGCGTTTAAGCTTTGCGGGCTTTGCGTAAATGCGCTGAAGCTGGGCAGCGTAACTGTCCATCGCGCGGGCGTCGGCGGAGCCAAACAAGGCCGCATCCATGATGTGCACCTCTTTCACGCCGCGAACGGTGCGGGAAAACACGATGGAGGGTTCACCGCTGGCCGCGCTGCGCACCATGCCCTCCCAGCCCCGTTCTGTCTCTTCCGAGATCGTGTCCAGACGTTTGGCGACATAGCCGGCGGCCTGTTCAAGATCTGCCGTCCGGCTCATCAGTTCGGCATTCAGTGCGCCGGCAATGGCCATTTGTTCCACCACACCACGCTCATAGCGGGTGTGAAGACCGGTGAGCAGGTTGCGCACTTGAAGGGCTTGATCGACGGTGTCGCGCAAATCGCGCCCCGTGATCACCTCACCATCGGCGAGCGTCAGCGACGCCTCTTCCAAGCCGCTGTCGATGAGATAGTTTTCCATCGCAGCCTCGTCTTTGAGGTATTGCGAGCTCTTGCCACGGCGCACCTGATAGAGCGGCGGTTGTGCGATATAGAGATAACCGCGCTCGATAAGCTGTGGCATCTGACGGAAAAAGAACGTCAGAAGCAGCGTGCGGATGTGCGCGCCATCGACGTCAGCGTCGGTCATGATGATGATTTTGTGGTAGCGGGCCTTCTCGATATCGAATTCATCTTTGCCGATGCCGGTGCCCAGTGCCGTAATCAGCGTGCCGATCTGTTCCGAGGACAGCATCTTATCGAAGCGCGCGCGCTCCACGTTCAAAACCTTGCCCCGCAAAGGCAGGATAGCCTGGTTTTTGCGGTCCCGCCCCTGTTTGGCGGAGCCGCCGGCGGAGTCCCCTTCCACGATGAACAGCTCGGATTTTGCCGGGTCACGTTCCTGACAATCGGCCAATTTTCCTGGCAGTGAGGCGATGTCGAGAACGCCCTTACGACGGGTCAGTTCTCGCGCTTTGCGGGCCGCTTCCCGGGCGGCTGCCGCTTCAGCCACCTTCGAGACCACAATTTTTGCGTCACTGGGGTGTTCTTCAAACCATTCCTTCAGCGTTTCATTGACCAGACTTTCCACCACCGGGCGCACTTCGGAGGAGACAAGTTTGTCTTTGGTCTGGGAGGAAAATTTTGGGTCAGGAACCTTGACCGACAGGACACAAGTGAGGCCTTCCCGACAATCATCACCGGTCAGAGACACTTTTTCTTTTTTGGTGATCCCAGAGGTATCGGCATAGCTGGTGACCTGCCGGGTCAGCGCGCCGCGAAAGCCTGCCAAATGGGTGCCACCGTCGCGCTGGGGGATGTTGTTGGTGAAGCACAAAACGTTTTCGTGGTAGCTGTCGTTCCACCACAGAGCGAGTTCAACCGTGATGCCATCCCGTTCCGATTTCAAATAGATGGGATCGGTTATGAGCGCTGCCTTCGTGCGGTCGAGGTAGCGGACGAATTCTTTCAAGCCGCCGTCGTAATACATCTCAACGGTCTTATGTTCCGGGCCGCGCTGATCGCTGAGTATGATGCGGGTGCCGGAGTTCAAAAACGCGAGTTCCCGAAGACGGTGCTCCAAAGTTTCGTAGCTGAATTTGGTTTGGGTGAAAGTGTCGGAGGATGGCGTGAAGCGCACTTTCGTTCCAGTGTGGTCCCCCGCATCGCCTGTTACGGCCAAGGGCGCGTTGGCCACCCCGTGGGAAAAGGACATCTCGTGCCACTGACCATCCCGGGCGATGGTGAGCGTGAGATTGGACGACAACGCGTTCACCACCGACACGCCCACGCCGTGGAGACCACCGGACACCTTGTAGGAATTTTGGTCAAATTTCCCGCCCGCGTGAAGCTGGGTCATAATCACTTCGGCGGCAGACACCCCCTCTTCCGTGTGCATATCCACCGGAATGCCACGCCCATTGTCGGTGACTTCCACCGATCCGTCGCTGTGAATCGTCACCGTCACGCGGTCGGCATGGCCAGCCAGCACCTCATCGATGCCGTTATCCACGACCTCATAAACCATGTGATGCAGACCGGAGCCGTCGTCAGTGTCGCCGATATACATGCCCGGGCGCTTGCGAACAGCGTCCAACCCCTTGAGAACCTTAATCGAATCAGCGCCATAATCGTCCGGCGAGGGGTTGGATGGATGGGGTGTGTTCGGGGTGGTGGGATCGCTCATACGGGCCTTTCTTGCGCGGCGCAAAACCATGTCGAATCGCTGCGCTGCATGGCTTAAAATATAGGCGTTTCAGGCCGCGAAACCAAATCTGAATGGCAGGTTTCGCGTGACGTTTGCGGGCTGTTTGGACGTGTTGCAGGCCGCTCAAAACCGCTTTAGCCGTTCGGCTTCGTCAAGCCGGTTGAACCAAAGCCACCGAGGCCTCGCGGCGTTGGATCAAGCTCCGTCACAGGTTCGATGGTGACGCGGGTGATCGGACAGACAACCAGCTGCGCGATGCGCATGCCGCGGGTGATAGCAAAGGCCTTCTTGCCCAGATTGATTAGACCGACATGGACCTCACCGCGGTAATCCTCATCAATCGTACCGATGCCGTTGATGACGGTGATGCCGTGTTTGATCGCGAGGCCAGACCGGGCGCGAACCTGCCCCTCATGGCCCTTGGGAAGCGCCATCTTCAGGCCCGTTGGAACGGCTGCAATGGCCCCCGGCTGCATTTCAAGGGGCTCGTGTTCCGGAACCGCAGCCAGCAAATCCAAACCGGCCGCGCCCTCCGTCTGATAAGCGGGCAGCGGCAAGTCGGCAGCGCTTAGCAGTTGCACGAGTTTGAGGCTAGGAGACGCCGGCCCAGCGCTCATACGGCGTCCAACTGTGCACCTAGGGCACGCATGAGGGGAACGAACTCGCGAAACGAGGTGTTAATCATCACAGTGTCATCCACCGTGACCGGCTGTCTGGACGCAAGCCCCATGACCAAAAAGGCCATGGCGATTCGGTGATCGAGATGGGTTTCAACGAACCCTCCCCCTTCTACAATTCCTTGTTCGCTTCCTGTTGTACGACCGCCCCTCACAAAGAGCGCATCCTCGCCCTCGGTGCAGTCAACGCCATTGGCCTCCAGCCCCCGTGCTGTGGCCGCCAAGCGGTCGCATTCCTTAACCCGCAGCTCATCAAGCCCAAGCATTTTTGTCTCACCCTCGGCGAAAGCGGCAGCCACGGCCAGCACGGGATACTCATCGATCATGGCGGGGGCGCGATCCGCCGGGACGGTCACACCCTTGAGGGGGCTATGGCGCACGCGAATATCGGCGATCTCTTCGCCTCCGCTTTGACGTGGATTGAGGATGTCGATGGCGCCCCCCATCTCCCGTAGCGTGGTCAAAAGACCGGTGCGCAGGGGGTTCATCAAGACGTCTTGGACGGTGACGTCGGACCCCGGCACGATCAGGGCGGCAACAACGGCAAACGCCGCCGACGATGGGTCCCCTGGCACAAGCACAGACTGGGGCGTCAATTTTTGCTGACCCTCCAGACTGATGTGCAACGCACCCTCGGCGTCTTCCTCCACCGCCAAGTCCACACCGAAGGCTTTGAGCATCTTTTCGGTGTGGTCCCGGGTTTTGACCGGTTCAATGACCGTGGTGCGCCCGGCAATGTTGAGCCCCGCCAGCAAGACGGCTGACTTCACCTGAGCCGAAGCGACCGGAACACGGTATTCAATGGGGATCGGCAATTGCGCCCCTTGGACGGTGAGGGGCAGACGGTCGCCTTCCGATGCCTGCACCTGCAAACCCGTTTGGCGCAACGGGTTGAGCACACGTCCCATGGGGCGGGCGGAGAGGGACGGATCCCCCACAAAGGTGACCGGAAAATCATAGCCCGCGACCAACCCCATCACCAGCCGCGAACCCGTGCCCGCATTGCCAAAATCAAGCGGGGCCTCGGGTTCCAGCAACGCCCCATTTCCCACGCCGTGAACCGTCCACGTGTCGGTTTGATCGTCTTTTTCAATGACAGCCCCCAGGGCGCGCATGGCGCCGGCTGTGGCCATCACATCATCGGCTTCCAGAAGCCCCGTGATGGTTGATGTGCCATCGGCAATCGCTCCAAAAATGAGCGAACGGTGGGATATGGACTTGTCGCCGGGAAGTTTGGTGTATCCCGACAAAGGACCGCTGGATAGGGCGCGGAAGGGGACGGGTGTGTGATCGTGGCCAGCCATGGTTGGGCCTGTTTGAAACATCAGTCGTGCGAGGGTTCGCTTGTCGCGCTTTCTCTAGGACGTTGCGCATGGCGTGTCACGCATTCCCGTTTCAGTCGGTGCCCGCAGAGCGCACACAGTCTCTACTCACACCGACATCTGAGCCCCGGCAACAAAACGCCAAATGCCGGGCAAGAAAACGGCAGAGGCTTTACCGCAGGCCAACGGCACCAAACCCCTTTGACAAGGGGACGGGTGGCGGCTAGACCGCACCGTCCATAGCGGCTAACCGGTTTGCAAATTCGGTGCGAACTGCCTTCCGCTTTTTCAGCTTTCAAGACGCAGACGAGGCCTTCCAGTGGCTAAACCAGAACTCGGCGAAAAGCGCCTGTGCCCCAATTGCGGCGCAAAATACTACGATCTCAACCGCGATCCGATTATCTGTCCCAAATGCGGCACGGAATTCGAATTGGTTGTTGCCACGGCAAAAGCCAAGCCGGAAAAAGCCGAAGAAGCGGAGGCTGCAACCGAGGACTCCAACGAAGATGTGGAGGCCGAGGGGCCCGAAATCGTCAGCCTGGAAGATGCTGATGAAGATGACGGCGATACGGTCGACGGCAACGAAGACGATGATGACGTGCCCTCGGATATCCCTGATGTTGGCATCGATGACGATGATGATGACAACGCTGACGATGATACGTTCCTGGAAGACGATGATGAGGACGACGATATGTCCGACATCATTCCGACCAAAGGGGACGGTGAGGACGATAGCTAACCCCGGACTGTGCGGGCGAAGGCGGGACAGAACCTGCCAACGCTCACACTGAGGCCAGGTTGGGAACCAGGACCGGAACCGGAAAAATGCCATGGCGCCGCAGACTTTCGCGCAGGCAGGACTTGTTTTGGCGGGGCTTGTTGCCTACAACCCCGCCGTCGGTGACACCGTCACCAACCGATTGGGCGTTTGCTCAATCATCTGAAAGGCTGGGGCTATAGCTCAGTTGGGAGAGCGCTTGCATGGCATGCAAGAGGTCGTCGGTTCGATTCCGTCTAGCTCCACCAGTCTTTTTCAATGCCAATCACATGCCGATGAGGGGCTGATTACGATCGGGCCAAGCGCTGGGGCAGCCGCTTAAACCTGGCGCGCGTGTCATCACAATCCATGATCAAAGCGCGGAAAGCGTGCGGGTTCAAACCCCGCCTTTGACGCACACACTCAGCACCAAAGGAACGCCCGTGGCCAAACAATCCGGACCATCCCAACGGCAATTGCGTGTGGGCGAACTGGTGCGCCATGCTCTCATGCAGGTTTTAACCCGCGAGACGCTGCCCGACGCGGCTTTACAAAAAGCGTTGATCTCCATCACCGAGGTGCGCATGTCGCCGGACCTGAAAATCGCCACCTGTTTTATCACCCTCACCGGTGGTGGTGATACGGCCCCCATCATCAAGGGGCTGGCAAGCCAGGCGAAGTTTCTGCGCGGACGTGCGGCACCGCTGCTGAACCAGATGAAATATATGCCGACGTTTCGCTTTCGAGCCGATGAGAGCTTTGACAATTTTGCCCGGATCGATGCGCTGTTGAAATCCGACGCCGTGCGCCGGGACCTCGATGGCCCGCAAACGGATGAAATTGCCGAAGAAGCAACGGACGAGGCAAGACCAGATTTGGGTGCCGATACACCAAACCCGGAGGGCGCATAGACCATGGCGCGGCGCAAAAAGGGGCGGGCGGTGTCCGGTTGGATCGTCCTCGACAAACCCTACGAACTGGGCTCCACGCAGGCCGTGGGAAAAGTGCGCTGGTTGTTCCAAGCGCAAAAGGCGGGCCATGCGGGCACGCTCGACCCGCTGGCCACCGGCATCCTGCCCATCGCCCTTGGCGAAGCCACAAAAACCGTTCCCTATGTGGTGGACGGGGAAAAAGCCTACCGTTTCACCGTACGCTGGGGGGTGCGCACGAACACCGACGATGCCGAGGGAACGCCTGTGGCCACCAGCGATGCGCGGCCCACCAAAGAGCAAATTCTCGCGCTGCTTCCCCGCTTCACCGGTGATATAGATCAAGTGCCGCCGGCCTTTTCCGCCATCAAAATCGACGGCAAGCGTGCCTATGCCGAGGCCCGGGCAGGGGAAGATGTGAAACTGGACGCACGGCGTGTGGAGATTGATTCCTTTGATCTGGTCGAACAGCCGGACGCGGATCACGCCACGTTTGAAGTGAATTGTGGCAAGGGCACCTATGTGCGCGCCCTGGCGCGGGATCTCGGTGTCCTTTTGGGATGCGAGGGCCATGTCAGCGCTCTGCACCGTACGTTCGTGGAACCCTTTGAAGAGGCCGATTCGATCTCTTTAGACGATCTTATCGCGCTTGAAGGGGATTTTTCAGCACTGGATGAAAAGCTCATCACGCCCCTGGATGCCATGCAGGGTTTTCCCGAACTTCGGTTGTCCTCGGATCAGGCAGAGCGCATTCGCCGCGGCAATGCTGTTATCCTGCGCGGGCGCGACGCGCCGATCGAAGAAGAGGACGTGTGCGCGATTTTCAAAGGCAACCTCATCGCCATCGGCGACATCGAAAAAGGCCAATTCCAACCCCGCCGGGTGTTTCAAGTTTAGCTTGTACGCACGCTGCCGGTGGCCGTGCCACCTTCGCTCCGTGGAGACGAGGCATAAGCGTCGAGTGGCTCTTCGCCACTTTTCTGATCTCCTGTGCACTCACGCTGCCGGTGGCCATGCCACCTTCGCACCGTCGGGGCGACGCATGAACGTCGAGTGGCTCTTCGCCACTTTGGTCTCTCCTTTCAGTGAGACACGTCAGTTCGTCGTCATGCCGTGGACCGCAATAAGAGCGTCAGAGATGTCAGATAGGAGGTCCTCCACGTCCTCCAGCCCCACCGACAGGCGCAAGACGCCATCGCTGATGCCGAGGGCGGCGCGGTCGCCATCGGACAGGTTTTTGTGGGTGGTCGTCGCCGGATGGGTGATGAGGCTTTTTGCATCCCCCAGATTGTTCGATAGTTGAACCAAGCGCAGTGCGTTTTCAAACCGGAAGGCCGCTTCTTTCCCGCCCCGCAGTTCAAACGCCACCAGCGTCGAACCTTTCGCCATTTGCTTCTTTGCGATCTCCGCCTGCGGATGATCATCCCGACCGGGGTAAATCACGCGCAGGCATGTTTGGCTTTCGGCAAGGTAATCTGCGATGCGGGCCGCGCTGGCGGCCTGCTGGTTCACGCGCACGGGCAAAGTTTCCAGCCCCTTCAACAACACCCAGGCGTTAAACGGCGAAAGGCTGGGGCCGGTGTGACGATAGTAGTCCCACAAAACCTCATCCACCCAGTCCTGACTCCCGAGGATCGCACCGCCCAGGCATCGCCCCTGGCCGTCTATATGCTTGGTGGCCGAGTACACGACCACATCTGCCCCAAGATCGAGCGGGCGCTGGAACATTGGGGTGGCAAACACATTATCCACCACCAGCTTTGCGCCGCCGTTGTGGGCGATGTCAGCAACGGCTGCGATGTCCACCAGTTCAAGGGTGGGATTGGTCGGAGACTCCAGAAAACAAATTCTGGTATTGGCCCGCATCGCGCCTCTCCAGGCGTCGAGATCACGCCCATCCACGAGAGTGCACTCTATGCCGTAGCGGGGGGCGAGTTTTTCCACCACCCAGCGGCAAGACCCAAACAGCGCGCGGGCCGCCACGATATGATCCCCAGCGCGAAGTTGGCTCATTATGGCTGCCGTCACAGCGCTCATGCCACTGGCGGTGCCGAGGCAGGCTTCCGCGCCTTCCAATGTGGCCAAACGCCCTTCAAACATGGCAACGGTTGGGTTGGCATAGCGGGAATAGACGTAGCCCGGCTCATCGCCGGAAAAGCGCGCCGCCGCTTGCTCCGCGCTGTCATACACAAAACCCTGGGTGAGATAGAGGGCTTCCGACGTCTCTCCGAATGCGGAGCGCGTGGCGCCGGCGTGGACCATTTGCGTTGCTGGCCGCCACTTGGCCTGTGCGTTGTGTCCTTGGGTGGTTTTGGCCATGGTCTGTCCCTTTGTTTTCAACATCCGACGCCGCAACGCTGATGGCAAAGCGCTGGGCTGTGGTCTCAGTTCGACGCGTAGGGATCATGCGCCCGGTTGAAACGGGGCGTCGGAGCGAAGGGAGCGGAGAGCGCATAAAAAAACCGGCTCTGCCACTCGCAAAACCGGTTCCCGAGCCCTGAATTACAGGGCGCATCGGTCCTTTAGCGAGTTGTTTTACGTGGCTGCAAGCCGACCGGCCAAATCACCACGAACGAGGTGTGAATACCCTGCAACCGCCATTGCGTCAATTGCAGCGAGCGATCATGAGTGGAGCCATGGACACGCTTGAACCCCATTTAGGCCCCGGCATTATCAACGATGCGGGCATCGCCCGCCTGTTTGATGGGCAGCACATCCGAGCGGATCGGGGGTTGGACGATGATCAGATCCAGCCTGCCAGCCTTGACTTGCGCTTAGGCCAACACGCGCTTCGAGTTCGGGCGTCGTTTCTGCCCGGTCGGGAGGCAACGGTGGCCGATAAGGTCGAACGGTTTGCGCTGCACCGGATCGATTTGACGGACGGTGCGGTTTTGGAAACGGGCTGCGTCTATATCGTTCCGCTGTTGGAAAGCCTCGCACTGCCGGACCTTGTGTCCGCGTCCACCAATCCAAAAAGCTCGACCGGGCGACTGGATATTTTCACCCGGGTGATCAGCGATTACGCCGGACAATTCGACATGATTCCCGCCGGCTACACCGGGCCGCTTTATCTGGAAATCAGCCCGCGGACGTTTCCTGTGGTGGTGCGCACCGGCTCTCGCCTGTCGCAAATCCGATTCCGTGTGGGGCAACCGACCCTGGACGAAACGGCACTGCGCGATCTCCACGCCCAGCACCGCTTGGTGGAGCCGCTGGCGGACGACCGCGACAAAACCGATGCCCTCATCGACGGGCGCGGCATTGCCATGTCCATCGATTTGACGGGCGACGCTCAGGGACTGGTGGGCTATCGCGGCAAACGCCACACCGGGGTTGTGGACGTGGACCAACGGGCCGCCTGCACCGTCCTCGATTACTGGGAACCGATTTTCAACCGCGGTTCAGCCGACATGGTGCTGGATCCGAACGAGTTTTACATTCTCGTTTCCCGGGAAGCCGTGCACGTTCCCCCGCAGGTTGCGGCGGAAATGGTGCCGTTTGATCCGCTGGTGGGCGAATTTCGTGTGCACTACGCAGGCTTTTTTGACCCAGGCTTCGGCCACGCGGCGGCGGGCGGGCAAGGTGCTCGGGCGGTGCTAGAGGTGCGCAGCCACGAGGTGCCATTTATTTTGGAACACGGGCAAACCGTCGGCCGGCTGGTTTATGAAACCATGCAAGCGGTTCCAGATCGGCTCTATGGAGCGGATTTGAAATCAAACTATCAGGCCCAGGGGCTCAAACTGTCCAAACATTTTAAGCCGCCTGAGCCGCGCTCCTGAAGCTGCGCCTCCTGAACCGCACCGACCAGCAGGCCGGTGTTGAATGGCCGGCGTTGACCGCAGGCGGCCGACAATGCGTGTACCGTGCTGAATGTCTAGCGCTGAGGAACGGTGTAGACCCGCTCTAGCTCCGCGATTTCAGTGTCACTAAAACCAATTTGGCGGGCCAATTGCGGCAAGGTTTTCCCATGGGCTGAGGACGCGTTTTCCCGGCGTCCGAGCAACTGGTCGGATAGGCGAATTTCCATGATCGTCACTCCCATCTTTGTGATCACCATCACAAATTGGGGAGCAAGAGGGTGAAAACAAGGCAGGCAACCCGCCGCCCCTTTGAATTGGCCCGCGAAGCGCTGCGGCAAATTTGCAATTTAATTCATACATGAAATATTATCATTCTAACGACATGCGACATGCCCAAAGCCCATGGTTCCTTTTAAGAACAGCCTTCCGATGCAGCTCTACCGCGCGCTTGATGCGGTGATGCCAGCGTATCGTGCCCTGTTTGCAGCCCATAACTTGACCGAACCACAGTGGCGCGTGCTTCGGGTGGTTTGGGAGTGCCAAAAAACAACGCCTCACATGGTGTCCGGGGCTACGCCCCTGCACGTTTCCGAAGCCACGTTGATTTCCGCCCAAAGCCTGGTGGGTATTGTGGACCGCATGGTGGCCAAAGGTTTGCTGACCCGCCTGCGTTCCGTCGATGACCGCCGCATGGTCTATCTGCTGCCCACGCCCAAGGCACGGGCGCTCGCCGAAACAGTGCTGCCAAAGGTGGATGCGATCCGCGCAGACATTGCCGACCGCCTGACGGAAGCGGAATGGGAGACGCTTGGTGCGCTGTTGTCCAAAGCAGGCGGAACCAAGCCAAATGAAAAAACGCAAGTCGAAAACGAACGCACTGCCGGATAGGTCCGATGCGGTTGGGAGGAAAACACATGGTCACCATGCCGGAACGAACCGTGGGCGATGTGGTCTCAAGCCCCCGCGAGGATACCCCGCGGCCCGCCAGCAAGCCAGGCACAGGCGTGCGAAAAGGCGCGCAATATCTTGCCGGCTTGCAGGATGGCCGCGACGTCTGGACCCGCGGCGCAAAGGTGGACGATGTCACCAACCATACGGGCATGGCCCGCGGTGCAACCACCCTAGCCACTTTCCTCGACCGACAGCACGATGAAAAATGGCGGGATACGGTCACCTATACAGACGAAACTGGCTTGCGCTGCGGTATGGCGTTTAAGCGGCCCCGTTCGGCAGACGATGTCAAACAGCGCGGGCGCGCTTACACGGCTTGGGCAAGGTGGTCGAACGGCATGTTCGGGCGAACGCCGGACTATAAAAACGCATCAATCATGGCCTTTTACGCCGCTCGATCCTTCCTCGCCCAAGGCGTGAAAGGACAAGCGGACTTTGCCGCCAACATGCAGGCTTTTTACGACCATGCCCGCAGCCATGATCTTGTCCTCACCCACACGCTGGTGAACCCCACCGTCTCCCATCAGCAAGCGGTGGAAGGGAAGTATTCCGATAAGGTCGCCCTTCAGGTGGTGAAGGAAACGGATGCCGGGATCATCGTGAACGGAGCACGGTTGCTTGCGACCCTCGGCCCGCTGGCAGATGAGATCGAAGTGTTCCCATCCACCGTGTTGCGCGGCTCAAAAGACAACATCCCGTTTGCATTTGCCTTCGCTCTCCCCATCGCCACGCCGGGGCTGCGGATGATCTGCCGCGACACGTATGATGACGGCAAATCCCATTTCGATGCGCCGCTCGCCTCCCGCTATGAGGAGATGGATGCGGTGGTTGTCTTCGACAATGTGCTGGTACCGTGGGAACGGGTGTTCATGTACGGCCAACCGGAACTCTGTAACCAAGCGTTTAATGCCACCAACGCCGTCGTTCACATGATGCACCAGGTGGCCTGCGGAAAACTCGCCAAGGCTGAGTTCATGGTGGGCCTGATGTGCGCCATCGCCCGCGCCACCGGCAAAGACAAGGACCTCCACGTCAAAGGCATGATCAGCGAGGTCATGATGATGGCGGAGACTGTCCGGGCGCTCTTGTTTTCGGCGGAAGCCCAGGCCCACGAAGATCAATACGGCACATATATGCCCCTGCGCGGTCCACTGGACACATCGCGCAACCTGTTTCCAAAAATGTATCCGCGCATGGTGGAAATTCTGCAACTGCTGGGCTCATCCTCGCTGATGGCAACACCGTCGGAAGCGGATTTCGGCAATGATCTTGCCGAGGACGTCGCGCAGTATTTTCAGGTGGCGAACCTGGAATCCCGTGATCGGGTGGCGCTTTTCCGCTTGGCCCATGATGTGTGCGTGTCCGGCTTCGGGAGCCGGCAGGCGTTGTATGAACGGTTTTTCTTTGGGCCGCCGGCGCTGATGGCGTCTGCCTATTTTGATCTTTATGAAAAAGAGCCGCTGATGGACCGCATCGACACCTTGCTCAAGGACGCTTAAGCCATCTCCACGCACGGCTAAATCACGCGAGCACATGACCGGTTCTTCTTCTCCTTCCGCGCCCTTTTCCACGCGGGCGTTTCGGGACGCGCTTTCCGCGTTTGCAACAGGCGTCACCATCATCACCACACGGGATGAGGACGGGACGCCTGTTGGCATGACGGCCTCCAGCTTTAATTCGGTCTCCCTCGACCCGCCGCTGATTTTATGGAGTGTAGGGCGCACAAACCTGTCGGCGCCGATCTTCACCCGTTCGGACCGCTTCGCCGTCCACGTTTTGGCGGCTGACCAAATGGCATTGTCCAATCGATTTGCCAAAAGCGGGACCGACAAGTTTGAGGGCTTGGCGTTTGAGAAAGATGAATACGGCCTGCCGTCGCTCCCGGGGGCGCTCGCACGCTTCTCCTGCAAGCGGTACAATATCTACGATGGCGGGGACCACGCCATCATTGTTGGCGAAGTGACGGCTTTTGAAACAGGCAGCGGTGAACCTTTGGTGTTTTCCAAAGCCAGCTATGTGGGCACGAAAGATCTGGTGCCCAAAGCCGCCCCTTCCAACGGCTCTCAAGACAGCTCTCAAGACGGGTCACAAAACGCTACCCTGGGCGGCGGTGGGGGCATCGATTCCATGCTCGTCTACCATCTGTCGCGCGCCTATCATCAGTTGAGCGGGAAACTGCACGCAGCGGTGGAAGAAGCGGGGCTGACCTTGCCGCAATGGCGCATCCTGGCGTCGCTTTATGGCGAGCGGGAACTCAGCTATTCGGATCTCGCAGCGCGGGTGTTCCTGAACACCAATAAGCTGGACCGTTTGCTCATGGAGTTGAGCGAGCAAGGCTTGTGCAAAGTCATTGGCAAAAGCGGGGGCAAAAACGGTGGCAAAAGCCGGGACGAAAGTGGAGACAAAAGCACCGGCACCGGCGACACACGGACCATACGCGGCACCCGAGCCGGTCACGACCGGGTTTCGCCGCTGTTTGCGCTCAGCACCGACACCGAAGAGGCGGCCCTTGGAGCAACCGATCCGGAAAGTCGCCAGAACCTGACCAAGATGCTGGAGCGGATCGTGGCCAACACCAATGGTTCAGATTGAAATTTTGGCTGTGAGGTCCCAGACAAGAGCGTCTGGTAAAGAACAATGCGCATGAAACGGAGTGCGGTTTAGTATGGCATTTGTGATCCCGGCCCCCAGCCCACCCTCCGTGGCCGTACTGGGAACGAGCGACCGCTTTCCCATTCGCCGCATTTTTTGTGTTGGCCGGAACTATGCCGCCCATGCCGAAGAGATGGGCCACAACGGCCGGGAAGCGCCGTTTTTCTTTTGCAAACCCGCTGACAGCGTCGTCGATGATGGTGCCGTTATCCCCTATCCGCCCGACACCCACGATCTTCACCACGAGGTGGAACTGGTCATCGCCCTCAAAAGCGGCGGCGCGGCCATCCCGGCTGAACGTGCCCGGGGTCACATCTGGGGTGCTGCGGTGGGCGTTGATCTGACCCGGCGGGACCGGCAGGCGGAAGCGAAAGCCAAGGGGCGTCCCTGGGCGTTTGGGAAAGCGTTTGACCGATCCGCACCCATCGGACCGCTTCGCTTACTGGAGCCTTCCATGGCGCTCGGCGCGGGCCGCATTGCGCTTAGCGTCAATGGGACGGTGCGCCAGGAGGCGGATCTTGCTGAAATGATCTGGGCTGCGCCGGATATCATTGCCCAACTGTCGCGGTCGATTGCGCTTGCACCCGGCGATCTCATCATGACAGGCACCCCAGCCGGGGTAGGCCCCTTGAGCGTCGGCGATCACGTCGCCTGCGCCGTGGCTGGGGTTGGCGATCTAACCTTTTCAGTCGGCCCCAAATTCCAACGCGCCCCGTCTGCTTAGGCTGAGGACGGTTCGGTTGGGCGGAACACGCTGCAAGCCCTGTACAGCGGCGCGTTTTAAGGCCAAAACCGTTGAAACTTTGACGCGGAGGCGGGTCCCATGAAACTGGTGCGGTATGGTAAGTCAGGCGAAGAGAAACCGGGCTTGATCGACCAAGATGGCGTCCTCAGAGACCTGTCAGGCCATGTTGGCGACATCACCGGCGACACGCTTTCCGACAAAGCGCTGAAGGCCCTGCGCGGACTTGAGCCGTCTGATCTGCCGAAGGTCAGTGGACGGCCACGGTTGGGACCCTGCGTTGGCAATATCGGCAAGTTTTTGTGCATCGGGCTTAATTATTCCGACCATGCAGCAGAAACCGGGGCGGACATACCCGAACACCCGATCCTATTTTTCAAAGCCAATTCGGCCATCATCGGTCCCAACGACGCGGTCAGCATGCCCCGGGGTTCACAAACCACCGACTGGGAGGTTGAACTGGGTGTTGTGATCGGTCGGAAGGCCAAATATGTATCTGAAAAAGACGCGCTGAAATATGTGGCCGGCTACTGCGTGGTGAACGATGTTTCCGAACGTACGTTCCAGAGCCAACTGACCGGACAATGGACCAAAGGCAAAAGCTGCGACACGTTTGGACCCACCGGCCCGTGGCTTGTCACCAGCGATGAGGTGGGGGACCCCCAAACGCTCGACATGTGGCTGGATGTGAACGGCCAGCGCATGCAGACCGGCAACACCAGCACGATGATTTTCACCGTGGCTCAGATCATCGAACATCTTTCCGCGCTCATGACGCTCCACCCCGGCGATGTTATCACCACCGGCACACCGCCCGGGGTTGGCATGGGTATGAAACCGCCGACCTTTCTCCAAGAGGGGGATGTG
Source organism: Pseudomonadota bacterium (assembly GCA_038530365.1). Lineage (GTDB taxonomy): Bacteria > Pseudomonadota > Alphaproteobacteria > Rhizobiales > Rhizobiaceae > Pseudahrensia. The sequence goes on from JBCBCT010000001.1 coordinate 57,671, forward strand.
ATGACCTTGGGGATCGATAAGCTGGGAACGCAAAAACAGAAGGTGAAGCGCGACAAGTAGCGCGGGCAACCATCAATTTGGGCCATCCTTTTTGGGTGAAGCGAAGCCGTCGGTTCAGTGAACCGGCGGCTTTTTTTATGCCGTGGTGTCATGTGGACTGGGCCGGGACGCTGGAAGGGTGCGACATCAGCTACTTGCGAGTGGTTCGCAACAAGATTGACAGTTGCGAATGGTTCGCAATATCATCTGGGCATTCCGATTGATTATTTTGGAGTTCCCGCGTCCCATGGTGTCCCGACGAGCCGCTCTTTACCGCCCCTTTGCTAGAGCCGTTGCGCTTTTTGCAGCCCTCGCGGTGCTGTTGCCCGGCACCGGTGCATGGGCCGATCAGAAATTCAAAGCGGTCACAACGTTCACCGTCATTGCAGATATGGCGCGAAACGTGGCGGGGGATGCGGCGACGGTGGAATCGATCACCAAACCCGGTGCCGAAATTCACGGGTATCAGCCGACGCCACGGGACATTCTCAAGGCACAGGGTGCGGATCTGATTTTCTGGAACGGTATGAACCTCGAACTCTGGTTCGAGCAGTTTTTCCGCAATCTTCGGGATGTGCCCAGCGTCACCGTCAGCGACGGTGTAACACCCATGACCATCAATCGAGGCCCCTACACGGGCAAGCCCAATCCCCACGCCTGGATGGCCCTCGATTCTGCCATGATCTATGTCGACAACATCCGCGACGGGTTTATCAGACACGACCCAAAAAACGCTGAGACCTATCGCGCCAACGCAGAACGCTACAAGCAGCAGATTCGCTCGGCCATCGAACCGCTGCGAACAGCAGTGCTCGCCCTACCCGAAGAGCAACGATGGCTTGTGTCCAGCGAAGGGGCGTTTACGTATCTCGCGCGGGATTTTGGACTGAAAGAATTGTACCTTTGGCCAATCAATGCCGACCAGCAAGGCACGCCGCAGCAGGTGCGCCGGGTGATTGACATGGTCCGGTCCAACAAAATTCCCGTCGTGTTTTCTGAAAGCACCGTCTCGGATGCGCCGGCCAAACAGGTGACGCGGGAAACGGGAGCCCGCTATGGCGGCATCCTATATGTCGACTCATTGAGCGCCGCCGACGGCCCGGTCCCCAGCTATCTTGATTTGCTGCGGGTGACATCGCAGACGATTGTTTCGGGCCTTAAAGGTCCAGCGGCGGATTAACGGTGATCGCCATGAACGCCTTCACCCCCCAAAACAGCGCTGCCTTCACAGCCTCCCAGCCTGCTGCAGCACCCATGCTTGATGGCTTGTCCGTCGACGGCGTGACCGTCACCTATCGAAACGGCCACACGGCCTTGCGCGATGCGAGTTTTTCCATCCCCACCGGAACCATCACGGCGCTTGTCGGAGTGAACGGTTCGGGCAAGTCCACGCTGTTTAAGGCCATTATGGGCTTTGCGCCGGTGGCCGCCGGCGCCATCCGCGTGCTGGGACAGGGCGTGCCCGCAGCGCTTAAGGCGAACCTCATCGCCTATGTTCCCCAATCGGAAGATGTGGACTGGAATTTTCCAGTCCTCGTGGAAGACGTGGTGATGATGGGACGCTACGGCCATATGGGGTTCATGCGCCGTCCCCGTGCCGCCGACCGCGCAGCCGTCACCGAGGCGCTAGAGCGTGTGGGCATGGATGCGTTCCGCACACGGCAAATCGGGGAGTTGTCGGGCGGCCAAAAGAAACGCGTCTTTCTCGCCCGCGCTCTGGCCCAGGAGGGACAGGTTATCCTGCTCGATGAGCCGTTCACCGGGGTCGATGTCAAAACGGAAGACGCGATCATCGAACTCCTCCAGGACATGCGCAGTGAAGGCCGCATCATGCTGGTTGCGACCCATAATCTGGGCAGTGTGCCGGAGTTTTGCGACCGGACAGTGCTGATCAAAGGGACGGTCCTCAACCACGGGCCGACCGAACAGGTCTTTACGAAGGACAATCTTCAAGCAGCCTTTGGCGGTGTGTTGCGCCACTTCGTGCTGGGCGGAACCGATCTGCACCACGACGACGATGACAAGCGGGAAGTCACTGTCATTTCCGACGATGAAAGACCGTTCGTCGTCTATGATGACCGCCAAGATCGGGCCAAGCCTGAGGCTCAGAACAAAACGAGCAGCCAAGCTGAGCGTCAATCTGGCCAGCGATCTGGCCACCAATCTGGGACACAATCTGGGAAACGGCGGTGAGCACGCTTCTGGAACCGTTTTCCTACTCCTACATGATCAACGCGCTTTGGGTAAGCGCGCTGATCGGCGGCATCTGCGCCTTCCTTGCCGTGTTTTTGATGTTGAAGGGCTGGTCTCTCATCGGCGATGCGCTCAGCCATTCCATCGTTCCCGGGGTGGCCGGCGCCTATATGTTGGGGCTGCCGTTTGCCTTCGGGGCGTTTTTTTCCGGCGGTCTCGCTGCTGCGGCCATGCTGTTTTTGAACCAGCGCACCCGGCTTAAAGAAGATGCCATTATCGGGCTTATCTTCACGTCTTTCTTCGGCCTGGGCCTGTTCATGATTTCCCTGTCGCCCACATCGGTGGACGTTCAAACCATCATCCTCGGCAACATTCTGGCCATTTCCCCGTCCGATCAGGCGCAACTCCTCATTATTGTTGGGGTATCCAGCCTGATCCTGGCGCTGAAATGGCGCGACTTCATGGTGACCTTTTTTGATGAAACCCATGCCCGCTCCATCGGCCTGAACACGGATGCGTTGCGGGTGGTGTTTTTTGCCATTCTCGCTGCTTGCACGGTGGCTGCCCTGCAAACCGTCGGCGCATTTTTGGTCATCGCCATGGTGGTGACCCCCGGCGCGACGGCATATCTGTTGGCGGATCGATTTCCCCGACTGCTCCTTATCAGCACGACCATCGGCGTCTGTTCGGCCTTTCTGGGCACCTATCTGAGCTATTTTTTGGATGGGGCGACCGGTGGCATCATCGTGTGCCTGCAAACGCTGGTGTTTGCGAAGGCGTTCCTGTTCGCCCCCAAACATGGCTGGCTTGCCGCCCGCCGCCGGGCACGGCTGGCCTTGTCGAGCGCTCAGACTGATGTAGTGGCGAGCGGGCCCACACGTGATGAACACATGAGGGGCAGGCCATGACCTGGATTGAGACCCTCGCTCTTCCCTTTCGTTTTCCGTTCATGGTCAGCGCGTTTCAGATCAGCCTGGCCCTCGCTGTCCCGGCGGCGCTTCTGTCTTGCTTTTTGGTGCTGAAAGGCTGGTCCCTCATGGGGGACGCAATCAGCCATGCGGTGTTGCCGGGCATCATTCTGGCCACCCTTGCGGGCATACCCGTGGTGATTGGCGCCTTTGTATCCGGCATGCTGTGTGCCCTGCTGACAGGCTTCATCGATGACAACAGCCGCGTGAAACGCGACACCGTTATGGGTGTGGTTTTTTCGGGCATGTTCGCCATTGGGCTTGTCCTGCACACACAGGTCCAAGCGGCGGTGCATATCGATCACATCCTGTTTGGAAACATGCTCGGGGTGGGCCCGGATGACCTGATGCTCACGGGCACCATCGCTCTCATCGTCTCAGCTGTAGTTGTCGTGTTTGCCCGAGATTTGCTGCTTCATGCCTTTGATGCGGTCCACGCTCGGGTGATGAATCTGTCGGTGAACGCGATCCACTACGGACTGTTGATCATGCTGTCGCTCACGATTGTTGCTGCGCTCAAAGCGGTTGGCATCATCCTCACAATTGCGCTTTTGATTGCGCCTGGGGCCATTGCTTTCCTTGTGACGCGCCGTTTCAACACAATGCTCTTGGTGGCCGTTTTGGTTTCGACAACCTCGTCCTTCGTGGGCGTTTATCTCAGCTTCTTTTTGGACAGCGCTCCGGCTCCGACCATTGTTTTGGTGATGTCTGGCTTGTTCATCATCGCTTTCATCCTCACGACATGGCGGGCGCGAAACGAAGAGGCACGCTTAGACACTGTGCCGGACACTGCCCAGGATGTTTAACGTTAGGGAACTTTTGACCGGGCGAGATTTGTGATCAGCGGGCGGTTGAAATCACCGGTTTCGGCTTCGACATAGTGATATTGAAGTCTATCAGATGGGCCGCTGGCCCAAGATGCCAGCAGCGAACTCAACTGCGCCACCTATCTGCAACATCCCAATTGCCCGCCGACAAAACCCGCAGATAACACGCGAAAGCCGAACCCTATGAGCCGAAACACATTGGTCAATGAAGTTGGCGAATGGCTAATCGACCAGATGCTGTCACAGCCGGACATTGTTGAGATGTTTGGCGAACTGTGCGTCCGCCTCAAGGCGCTGGGCATACCGCTCAGCCGGGCGCGTCTGACGTGGCCGACTTTGCACCCGCTGTTTCAGGCTGAAACGATCCTGTGGACCGAGACCAGCGATATTCATTTCGAGCAATTTCGCCATCAAGACGATGTGTCGGAGGAATGGAAACGCAGCCCGCTCCATTTCATCCTTGAAAACCATCTTGAAACGCTGCGCCGCAACTTGGATGGACCCAACAAGCAGTTGGACTTTCCCATTCTGGAGGATCTGGTGGCCGAAGGGCACACGGATTATCTGCTCATCGCCACGGCCTTTTCAGGCACGCGGGTGCGCAACACGCGCATGGAAAGCGGCATTTTGGTCGCGTGGTCCAGCAACCGCCTGGGCGGGTTTTCCGACGATGATCTAGCGGCGCTCAAAAAGATCCAACGACGCTTTGCAGCCGCCTGCAAAAACGTCGTGCAACAGCGCATCGCCCGCAACATTACCGAGACTTATCTCGGCCGCCATGCGGGCCGCCAAGTGCTCGATGGTGCCATCAAGCTGGGTGACGGACGGCAGACCCAGGCGGTTGTCTATTATGCCGACATGCGCAATTCGACCTCACTGGCCGACACCATGGCATCCGAGGACTTTCTGGCACTGCTTAACGATTATTTCGCCTGCAGCGCTGGCCCAGCCATCGAATTTGGGGGCGAGGTTCTCGATTTTATCGGCGATGCGGTGCTGGCTATTTTTCCCTTTGAAGACGAAGCGGGCAAAGCGCAGGCCATTGGCTGTGCGACGCTGGCAATGGAAGAGGCCATCCGATCGGCGGATGAAAAAAATGCCGAGCGCGTGAGCCAAGGTAAGATACCGTTTGATTTTGGCATTGGGCTCACGCTTGGCTCCTTGATGTTTGGCAATATTGGCGTCGCCTCCCGCCTCTCCTTCTCCGTCATCGGCCCCACGGTGAATGAGGCGGAACGGATTGAGACGCTCACCAAATCCATGGAGGCCAAGGCCCTTGCCACCGCCGAGATTGCAAAGGCCGCCCCTGGTTATTGGTCTTCGGTGGGCGAATTTTCGCTGATGGGCGTTGCCCAAAAGGTGGAATTGTTTGCGCTACGTTCCGTGCCGGATGGCAAAAGCACACTGTTTGAAAAGAGTCGATTTCTTGAGGCCCGGGCCACCTTCAAGTGAGCTCCGCACAAGAGTCGGGAAAAACCTTGCGTGTCAGCGGGACCCGCCCAAACAGTCCATATCCCACCACTCAGACCTATTGCGTCACCGAGCCCTGCGCGTCCTTGGACTGTCCATCGGACGGTGTGGCTGAAGGTGCTGCCGGCGATTCCGGTTCACTCTTCGGTACGGCCAAGCGTCTGGGCAAAGGCGCAAACAGCGGTGCATCGGCAATCCCACCGATGAAAAACGGAACAACCTCGGCCGGGTTCTCTTCCGGTTCCAAACGCGTGACATTTCCGCGAAAAGCAACGGTTTTGCGCGCCAGATCCGCCTTGCCGGAGAGTGTCGCGGTGTAGCCGGACCCGCTCACCGCGGTGTCTCGTAAAAACACCGTGCCCTTTGAAATAAAGAAGCCGACGCGCAGGACGTCAAACGGCGTATCGCCTGAAAAAATTGTCTGGTCTTCGGGTGTGTCGGCGCTCGCGGCCGCAATGCTGGCGAGATCAACACCTGTGAGGGTCCCGGTTTCAGCATCGATCGTGCCCTCACCGTTCAAGTTCGCCGCCAAGTCGCGCAGATGGGGCGCGGCGGCGTTGAGTTTGAACCGGGCATTGCCTTTGCCCAGCACCGAAAGGGATGTTACACCGCCAAATGCTGCCAAACGGTCCAAAGCCACATCGCGAAAGCGCATGTCGAGGGAAAAGCTGTGCGGCAGTTCGGGTTCCACTGCGACAACGCCTGAGACCGTCCCATCCAAAGCATCTGCGGTTCCGATATCGAGGATGCCGCGACCTTCATTGACGAGCAACGTGGCCGCAAGGTTGGTCAGTTGGAGAGCCTCGTTTTGAGCGGTCCCGGCAGACACGCGAAGGTCCAGATCGATCGTTTCAAGGAAGGTGAAATTGAGGGACGGCGTGTCAGCCGTGTTGGTGTTGGTGTCGTCAGCAGTGGCTGAAGCCGGGGCCAACGGCGTCCCGATCAGATCGTTGGCGGTGGGCAATGTGAGCGCCTCAAAAGCCAGCGTGCCACTGATCTTGAGGTTTGCACCGGGCGCATCGACAATTTGAAGACGTCCGCTCGCCCGGTCTTCATTGATGGTCAATGCAGCTTCATCCAGCGTGTATTCACCCGCCATCCGAGACAATTTGGCGGTGAGAGCCACTTTGCCCAAACGGTTTGCAATATCCTCCCGACGATCCAACCAAGCGGCCAGCCGGCGCAAAGATGGGGTTTCCAAAGAAAGCGCACCGTTCATAGCGGTGAAAGCTGACCCTTCGGCGGTTCCCTCGTAACGAAGCACCAAAGGTTTTGCGTCTATGCTGAAGCGTGTTGGCGACGGGCCGCCGGTGATGATGGAGAACGGGGCATCGAGTGTGGCGTCCACCGTGATGATTTCACCGCGCCAAACGGCTGTAAATTGGGTTGAGGCTGCGCTTTGGAGCGTCGGCCAGTCCAGGGTTCCGTTCAAAGATGTGAGCTGCCAACGCGCGCCAGACTGCCCTCGATATTCGATTATGCCTTCCTGCATGGTCACGCGCCCAAGGGAAAAAGACGCTGCGGCGGCTTTATCATTACGATCAATGATGCCTTGCAGGCGGCCACTCACCGGGACCCAATTGTTGCGCCCGGCGGCATCGCTGGAAAGCGCAAGGCGGGGCCGCACCAGGGTCAAACGGCTGAGCGTAATCTCGCCGCGCAGGAGCGCCAGAAAACCAAGCTGTGCGCGCATTTCTTCAATCGTCACCAGCGGAGGGGCGTCGCCTTGGGCTCGGGCTTGGCCTTGGGCTTGGCCGATGGTGACATCAAAATAGGTGACGCCGAGATAGGGATTTATGGAGACAGAACTGTCCCCCGCCAAGCGCACCCGCCGCCCCGTCACGTCGGACAATTGCGCCTCAATGCGCGCTTTGACAGTTTCTGATGACATCACCAAGGGGGCGGCAACCACCACCACGACCATGAGGCAGGCAAGGCCAGTCAGTCCGATGCCCAGGCGCTTCATCAAAATGGCAAATCCTTCAAAATGACCCTGCGAAGGCGGGCCTGCTTGCACGCTGAAAAAGCGACCGCTTCGTGCAGTGTTACACCCGTTGCCCTGTCCTTTCCTACCCGTTTGACAGGATTAGGAACGACTTTTCGCCAAAGGCTGGAAAAGAGACCGCTGATTTGAACGATTGCGCAGGCAAATGCAGCCTTTTGATGATGATCTTGCACGCCAGGGACACTGTTGCGATTTGACTTGTTGCGTCTGTTAGAGTGGAACCGTAGCGCCCCAAAGCACCAAACTCTTTCTTGCATTCAGCCTGACACCAACCATGACCCACCCCAAAAAAACCCCGCTCTGGACCCCTTCCGATGCGCGCATCGCTGCCTCCAACATGCGCCGTTTTGCAAACGTTTGCGAAGCCGAAGGCCACGGCAATTTCGACACATATGAAGCGCTTCACACGTGGTCGGTTGAACGGCCGGACCAGTTTTGGCCCGCGCTGTGGACGTTTTGCGACGTTGTGGGCGATCCCGGCGGGACGGTTCTTGAGGGGGCCGATGATCTCAAGACGGCGCGATTTTTCCCCGAAGCGAGGCTGAGTTTTGCAGAAAACATGCTGGCAAAAACGGGGGACAGCGACGCGCTGGTGTTTCGTGGGGAAGATAAGGTGCAGGATCGGCTAAGCTGGACTGCCCTTCGCAATTTGGTCGCGCGGCTTCAACAAGCGTTTTCCGCAGCCGGGGTCAAACAAGGCGACCGGGTTGCCGCCATGGTGCCCAATGGTCCCGAAACCGTGGCCTGCATGTTGGCGGCAAACTCCATCGGGGCGGTGTGGTCATCATGTTCGCCGGACTTCGGCGAGCAAGGGGTGATGGATCGTTTTGGGCAAATCAAGCCCACAATGTTTGTCACAGTGGACGGCTATTTCTACGCCGGCAAAACCATCGACGTTTCAGCAAAAAGCGCAAAGGTTGCCGAGCGGCTGGGCGTCAAAACCACCCTTTGCCTGCCCTACCTTTCCAAGGCCGGGGTCGACGCGGAACAGGCGGTGGGCACGCAGCTTTCCGATTTCATCGCACCCTTTGAAGCGCGGGAGCCGACATTCAAGCGGCTGCCCTTCGACCATCCGCTCTACATCCTGTATTCCTCCGGCACGACGGGCGTTCCAAAATGCATTGTCCATCGGCAGGGCGGTGTTTTGCTGCAACATCTGAAAGAACACGTGCTGCACAGCGGCGCGCGGGGAGATGACCGCGTCTTTTATTTCACCACATGCGGCTGGATGATGTGGAACTGGCTGGTGTCTGCCCTTGCCGCCAAGGCCACGGTGATGCTCTACGACGGATCACCGTTTCATCCCGGACCGTCGGTGATTTTTGACTACGCCCAAGAAGAGCGCTTCTCGTTCTTTGGAACATCGGCGAAGTTTATCGACGCGGTGCGCATCGGCGGTTTGCGGCCCATCGACAGTCATGATCTGTCGACCGTGCATACCATCGCATCCACGGGATCGCCCTTGTCACCGGAAAACTTCGAATTCGTCTATGCGGGCATTATGTCCGACGTCCACTTGGCCTCCGTGTCCGGCGGAACGGATATTGTGGCCTGTTTCGTGGGCGCGGTGCCGTGGAAACCGGTCTATAGCGGCGAAATTCAGGGGCCAAGCCTGGGCATGGCAACGGATGTTTGGGACGATGACGGCACACCTGTCCGTGGCGAAAAAGGGGAATTGGTCTGTACCAATCCGTTTCCTTCGGTTCCGCTGGGCTTCTGGAACGATCCGGAGGGCAGCCGCTACCACGATGCCTATTTCGCGCGCTTTGATAACGTGTGGTGCCACGGTGATTTTGCTGAATGGACCGATACTGGCGGCATGGTCATCCACGGGCGTTCGGACGCCACGCTAAACCCCGGTGGTGTGCGCATCGGCACGGCGGAAATCTACAATCAGGTCGAGCAAATGGAGGCGGTGGCCGAAGCGCTGTGCATCGGGCAAATTTGGCAGCACGACACGCGGATTGTTCTGTTTGTGCGTCTGGCCGACGGTGTGACGCTGGATGATGCGCTTGAAGCTGCGATCCGCCACAAGATCCGAACCGGCGCTTCGCCCCGCCATGTGCCGGCGAAAATTGTAGCGGTGGCGGATATTCCGCGCACCAAGTCGGGCAAGATCACCGAACTTGCCGTTCGCGATATTGTCCACGGTAGGCCTGTCAAAAATGCGGAAGCCTTGGCCAATCCAGAAGCGCTCGCGCTGTTTGAAAACCTGGACGCCCTTCAGACTTAACGTCCATGGTAAACACACTGTAACCTGGAAATTTACCGTCCAAGCGGTTGAGGGCCATTGGCTAAAACTTGAAGGATTTTGGTCAGTCGGCGGAAAGGTTTGGCACCCATAATCGGCCCAACAACGGCGCTTTCGCCCTCAGATGCCGCAATCACCGCGATCCCCATCCCGGCCAATCCGGACCCCGACGTCACAGCTGTTAACCAACTTCTTTTATGCGCGGGCCCTTGGGTCCGCGTTTTTTTGCAGTTTTGACAGCAGCGGCACACGCTTTGCGTCGGCTTCGGTCGATTGTTGACCCCTAACGGTCAGCAAGCACGCGTTGGGATGGGAAATGGATTTCAACGAGAGTGCCCTCGTCAAGTTTGCTCTCGATGTGGAAGCTCGCTCGGTTGGCTTCCACCATGGCCTTTGTCAGTGGAAGGCCGAGGCCTGTGCCATTGCCGCTGCTTCCACCGGAACCCCACGCGCTGGACGCGCCTGTGCGTGTCGACATACGCCCGCCATTGGACGTTCGGTCCTGGATTTGTTCAAAGGGCTTTAGGGCTCGCGCCAGGTCCAACTCGCTCATCCCGATCCCCGTGTCTCGAACGCGCAGGGTGACCTCCCCCGCTTCATCGTAAACGGTCGAGACGATAACCTGCCCGCCCGGCTTCGTGAATTTGATGCTGTTGGAGACAAGGTTCAAAATGATCTGCCGCAGGCTGCGTTGATCTGCGACAACCTTGGGAACCACCGCCGATAAGCTGGTGCGGATAATCACCCGTTCCTTATTGGCGTTGGGCTGGGTGAGGGCGACGGTTTCGGACACGATGGTATTGAGATCACAGGCATCGAAGTCCAGCTCCATCTTGCCCGCCTCGATCTTGGAGATGTCCAACAGATCATTGATCAGTTCGAGGACATGGTTTCCCGACCGGCTGATGTCGCGCAGGTAGCCGCGATACCGATCGTTGTCGATTTTGCCAAAACGCTCCTCCACCATGAGGTCGGAAAAGCCGATGATGGCGTTGAGGGGCGTGCGGATTTCATGGCTCACGGTGGCCAGAAACTCGGTCTTCTGCAGGCTGGCTTTTTCAGCCACGGCCTTGGCAGTCAGCAACTCTTCTTCAGCTCTTTTCCACTGGGTGATGTCGCGGAGGACCGCGCAGCAGGCGTCGGATTTTTGCAATTGGCCAAATGCCATGAACAGGGGAATGAGGCCGCCGCCGCTGGTGCGGCCGATCACTTCGCGCCCATCGTTCAAAAGGCTGGCGACGCCGGTGCCGGCCATGCCCGACAGATAATCCATGGCCGAACGGTGACTTTCGGGCGCCAGCAGGTCTGTGAGCGTGTTGCCGATCATGGTCTCGGCTTCTGTATCAAAAAGCGCTTCCGCCGACCGGTTCATCGCGCGAATAATGCCTTCTTTTGAGACAATCAAAACCCCGTCGGTTGCGGTGTCGACGATCCCGCGCAGGTCTTCTGCATCCAGACCGCCAAACGCGTCGGTTTGCGTTTCAACACTTTTGCCCTGTTTAAGAGACGGGGGTTTTTGGACGGACGCGAGGGAGACCAGGTCCGCCCCCGGTCTCTTTTCGTCGGGAAGATCGGTGGCGACATCGTCGTCTTGCCGTTTGAGCGCCGTCCCCGCCACCAAAGCGGCACCCGTCGCACCAACCAAGCTGAGAACGGGACGATCGCTGCGCGCTGCGTCGCCTGCCTTGGCACGGCTGTCTTTGTCAGTCATTCGATCCTTGGATTCATCGACCTCAGCCGATGCCGTTGCGCCGGTATTGAGCGTTTCGTGGTTTCCCGTGGGGGCCGTTGTTGGTTCGCCGTGAGACGGGGTTGACGAGGTTGGGTCTGTTTCAACGGGCCCATTGCCAGAGGAACCGTCTCCATTGGGCTCACCGCGGTTTGGGCTAGGGTCCTCGTCATCGCCGCCCTCATCATCCCGCAGCGTGAGAAGCATGGCTTTTTCGCTGTCCCAGGGCACGCGCTGGATGTGGGCACGCAGGGGCAGGCGGTCGCCGCTGCGGTGGAAAATTCGGGCTTGGATCGACTCCTCCTGAGCGGATGAGGCACCAAACAGGGCTTCCACACCCCCCGCATTGGACAGGGATTGGAGATCGCCATAGCCGGTGGTGGAGAAGAACTCCTCATTGCCGAACAGCAATTCATCGCCGCGATAGACCAAAACCGGGATCGGCAGCCGCGCGAGGATCGACGTATCGACATCTTGTGCGGAGCTGGCCTTGTCGGCGCTGGGCGCGGGTAAATTTGTGTTGCGGCTCGGATCAGCGGCTCCTTCGTCGGTCTTTGAGGACGTTGCGCTGGCCACAACGCCCGACGCCGCAGTTGCCGCACTTGCCGCCGCCGTCGCAGCAACACCCGCCGCCAAGGTCCCCTCTTTGGCAACAACGGTTGCCGTCGACGTTTCTGCCTCGTCTGTGGCGTCGCCGTCTGTGGCAGAAGCGGCCTCAATGCCATCGGCGGCAGGGGGAGCGCTCGCCAGCTCCCGGTCCGATGACGGGTTGGCGGTGGCCTTTGCGTCTTCTTGGTCTGCGGAGGCCGCACGTGAAGAGGCAACAAATGCGGACGGAATGAGCGGAGCCTTGGGTGCCGAACCGTTTGTTCCGCCCCCGTCCTCGTTCCCGTCCTTGGACTTGGCCTTGGCCTTGGCCTTGGCCTTAGCATTGGCATTGGCCGTTCCATCCGCGTCGTTCACAGGCGGGATGGTTGCCTCTTCTACAGTTTTGTCCGCTGCGCTCCCATCTGCCGGGTCCGATGGGCCATCGTTTTGCGTCGACAGGCGGTCACCGATCTCGTCAAAGGCTTCCCGTTCATCGCTGGACAAATCGCGATTGGCCTTGGCCTGGCGGCTGCGCAGATCGACAACTGTTTCGTCAGAGGCAGCGTTGTCTGTGGCCGTTGCGCCAGCCAACGCCCCGGCAACGCCCAATGCAGCCGCGCCAGCCCCAGCAATCCCAGCGGCATTGGCGCCCAAAATCGACGACGCGTTCGTTGGGTCAGCCTCATTTGCTTTTTCTAGGGCCGGATCGGCCACGGCGTCGGCGGTGCGGATGAGACCAAAGCCGTTGAACCCGCTAAATGCCCGGTTTCGGTCGTAGGAGGGAAGTCCTGCGAGATCGACGGGCACCCGCAGGCCTGCCCCCTCCACCGGCCACATCACGGTGCGACCGGACCAGGTGTCGCCCTTTTCCAGCAGCGCGCCGATCGCTGCACCGTTTTGAAAGCCTCGCGATGCCGACACCTCGTCCCAGTTCAAGCCGACAATATCGGCGGGCGTCGAACCCACGGAAGCTGCCAGTTCATCTGAAACCTCTGTAAACACGTGGGTTGTGTCCATTGCCCAGACGAACCGGGTGGGTTTTTCCGAAGCTGTGAAGACGAAAACTGGCGTCCCATCGGGTGTGGAGGGGTCCTCAGGCTCGGTCGCCGCAGCTGGTAAAACCGGAGCGTCGAACGTTTCCTGCACCAGACCGGACCTCGCCACCGCGCTGTCCGTCGTCGTCGGCTTATCAGAGGCCATTGTTTCAGGATTGGGGTTTTCGGGAGCCGGTGTTTCGGGGCTCGGTGTTTCAGTTCGGGCATCGGAAGAGCCGGAGGCGTCGGTCTGGGGCGTTTTTTCGTCCGCCGAAGGCGTGTCCGATGACCCGGCCAAACCAGAGACCAGCGCCGCACCGGACGCTCCGACAGCGCCAAGCGCACCTACGGCCCCTGCGATCAAACCACCCGCACCGCTCTCCGCCGGCGCGTCATTTTGCGATCCGCTTTGATCAACTGGTGTCGGTGCATCCGC
>JBCBCT010000001.1:71309-99746 GCA_038530365.1 Pseudomonadota bacterium
AATGGAGACGGGGCTGCGTTCGCTGTCTCACTTGACACAGCCGCATCGTTGGAAGCGCTCGTTTGCGGATCGGCTTCGGCATCTTTCGCTGCATTATAGTACCAGCGGCTAAACGCGCCGCTTGGCAGTTGGCCGCGCTTGCTGGAAAACGCCCCCACTTTGGGGCCCGGCTCCTGGACCGCGGTCTCCGCAGAAGCATCATCCGTTGACGTGGCCTGCGTCGAAGGGGTGTCCGCCTCTTGTGTGTTGGCGGCCATTGCGGCGGCTGCAACAACCGCGCCGGCTGTCGTCAACACACCGCTCGACACCGAAGGCTCGGTCTTCGTTTCATCGTCACGCGGCGCGGCGATTTCTGTGTCGGCTGGATTGTTGCTTGCGATCACCAACAGATGCAGGGCCGGTTCGTCCCGCAACCGTGCGATGCCACTGGGCATCGGGCCGTTTTGCGTCGCCACGGGCCGTTTCACCAAACGGTCGTCCTCCGTGGATACCTCCGCCACCAATGCCTTTAAATCCGCCTCTTCAACGCCAAGGGCGGCAAAGTGCTCTGATCCCGACACGACAGCGCCGCCTGCGTCCACGATGGCGGATGCATGACTGTAGCCATCCAGCCCAGCTACAGCCATAGCGGCCATCTCATCGCTGCCGAAATTACGCGGGCGCAGCCCTTCTGTCAGCAAAAGCAAGCCGCTTTCACCGTCGGGCAAGGCGATAGGTTTGATATTAAAGCCCACCAAACGGGTCTTAAAGCCAGTGCGCACGCGCATGATAGCGCTGGCTTCCCGCGCATGGTCCAGCTTATCCGCGGCGGCCTTAATCTGGCGCGCCATGGCAGGATTGAACGAAAACTCTCCTTCAATGGCGGGGCGGATAGCCGGGGAACCGATCAATTGCGTGCCTTCGCCGTTGGCCCACAACAACCGGTCAAGGTCACGGCTGAAGATGAGGGCTGCGCTGGGCGCCACCACAAATTTTCGAACCGGGTCCAGCACGGTCAAATCAAGATAGGGATACTGTGCCTGCGCCATGGCCAACTCACTCACTTTGCCATTTGCCCTGATACGGGCCCTGCTCTTCACTCTTTGTCCCGGTCTGGGTCCCAGTCTGGGCTCAACACGCGTTTGGCCTCGACCCACACGAAACGTGCCATGCGTTCAAACAGGATGACGCAAAACCAAACTGAGGTCAGCGTGCCCACGTCCTTAACGAAAGGTAAATACAGGCTTTTTTGCGCACAATCCACCGCCAATAGGGCTGTGGTGGTAGAGATGACGTGTGAGGGTTAACCGCCGCAGGCGCTATGCATGCTGCGCGCGGTGAAGGATTTTTCCCTTGCCCGGTCGCCGCTTTGGTCTTAAGGCAATCGCTGGTTGTTCAGGCTTTCTTGCGCCAGACAAACCGTGCGCGGCTGTAGCTCAGTTGGTTAGAGCGCTGGATTGTGGATCCAGAGGTCGAAGGTTCAAATCCCTCCAGCCGTACCACTTTTCCCTGAGACATCATCGCGCCGGGCTGCCTCCCCTGCATCAACCGGCGCTCGCTCATGGGCGTTCAATCGTTCATAAGCGTTCAATCTTTGTTGGGCAGCACCCTGTCCGGCGGGCGGTGGCCATCAAAGAATGTGCGAATGTTGATGATGACCTTGTCGCCCATCTCCATGCGCCCTTCCACCGTGGCCGATCCCATATGGGGAAGGATCAACAATTTTCCGCTTTGGGACAGGGCGCGCATGCGGTCGTTCACAGCCGGTTCGTTTTCGAACACATCAAGCGCCGCACCGGCAAGCGCACCATTTTCCAATTGGTCGAGCAAAGCGTTTTCATCGATGATTTCGCCCCGCGCCGCGTTGACGATATAGGCCCCAGCCTGAACCAGCTTAAGCCGTCGCTCCGACAACAAATGGTAGGTGGCAGGCGTAAACGGGCAGTTCACCGAGATGATGTCCATGCGCGCCAGCATTTGGTCCAGACTGTCCCAATAGGTGGCCTCCAGTTGCTCCTCCAGCGCATCGTGGACGCGCTTTCTGTTGTGGTAGTGGATCGCCATGCCAAAGGCTTTGGCGCGCTGCGCGACGGCTGCACCAATGCGCCCCATGCCCACAATGCCCAGACGTTTGCCGGTGACGCGTTTGCCCAGCATCCAGGTGGGTGACCAGCCCGGCCAGCCATCGGGACCGTCCATAATACGCGCCCCTTCCACCAAACGGCGCGGGACCGCCAGCATCATCGCCATGATCATGTCGGCGGTGTCATCGGTCAGCACACGCGGCGTGTTTGTGACGGTGATGCCTTTTTTGTTGGCGGCGGCAATGTCGATATTGTCGGTTCCATTGCCAAAGTGGGCGATGAGTTTGAGCTGCGGACCGGCTTTGGCAATCAATTCATCCGTAATGCGATCGCTAACGGACGGCACCAGCACATCGGCGGTGGCCACAGCCTCTTCCAATTGCTGCGCCGTAAACGGCGTATCCTCAAGGTTCAAATCCGTCTGAAACAGTTCCCGCATGCGGGTTTCCACGGCATCGGGAAGTTTGCGGGTTACAACAACCTTGGGACGTTTTGCCGACATATAAAAATTACCCCTGTTGCTGATAGCGGACCGTTTAAAGCCCTGCTGCCGCGCACCGCACATGCCTTGGGCCCGACGAACCAGAGTCGCGCTGCCCGCCCTATTTGGCATGGCTTTGCCCCTGCGCCAATACGGTGACGGCTCGGTTTACCGTTCATTAACCGTGTCTGTTGAACGGCATTTAACCGCTATGGCCCACCCTCTGTTTACCGTGTTGGACGCGGCGGGGGATGGAGTCGATATGCCGAGCTCCTGGAGCCCGTTGCCGTTTTTGCACGCTGTCTTTGATGTTTCGTGCTTTTGGAAAGGTCCTTTCGTGGCAACTCACCACCTTGTTTCGCGTTCGTGGTTTTCGTCTTCTTCCGTTCATTATATTGCCCTGTCCCTTCTTATTGCGCTTGGGCTTGGGCTAGCTTTTGCCGCACCGCAGGCCCACGCGATGGACAGCCAAAGAGCGCTGAGCCACGATGAACGCACTGGCGTTGGGCGCGAAACCGGCCGGACCATCCCTCGGTTTGTGAGCCTCAAATCCGCTAAAGTGAACCTGCGGGTGGGGCCGGGGCGCAAATACCCCATTGCGTGGCGCTACACACGTGCAGGGCTTCCGGTGGAGATTATCCAAGAATTTTCCCTTTGGCGGCGCATTCGCGATTCCGAAGGCACGACCGGCTGGGTTCTGCATTCGCTGCTGTCAGGACAACGCACGGCTTTAATCGCCCCATGGCAGCGTCGGGTAAATGCAGCGGGGGTCATTCGCGCCTCGATGCTTAAAGGTCGGCGGTCCGCCTCAAGCGATGCGCGCCTTGCGGCCAAACTGGAAGCGGGACTGCTGGCCGCCGTGGAGCACTGCACCGGCGCCTGGTGCGCCTTATCGGCCCAAAAAACCCGATTCTGGATAAAACAGAACAAACTTTGGGGCGTCTATCCCGGCGAACCCGTTGATCAATGAGTTCTGAGCGGGCGGCTATGATCTGCGCGTATACCGCCACAGCTTAGCCGTCCACGATGGGTGGGCGGCCCGTGGCTTCGGCACAGATGGTCGCTTCCACCAAGGTTGGCCGTTCTTGAACCTCCACGCGCTTTTCGCTCCGTTCGACCGTGATGACGATATTGCTGGCCCCCGCCTCCGTTGCCAACTGCGTTGCGCGCTCCCGCGCCGCCTGCTCGGCGTGCGCAAAGGCCGACGCTTCGTCGCCAAATGGTTTTTCAAAACCCAACACCAGGAATCGCCCTTCGGTTGGTTGCGTGACGGTGATGCCGCAGCGCATGCGCACATTGCCGACCACCGCGCCCACTGCATTTGCGACATCCGCATGGTCTGGAACGATGGCATCAACCCCGCACATGGTGGCCGCTGGTGGATGATAGAGCGCAGCCGATGCCCCCAATCCAATAAGAGGACGGTCCAAAGCCACATGGCTTTGGGCATAACTGTGGCCATCACTGTGAACATGGGCCTTTGATGCGCCAAGGCCTTCCGCAAGAGCCGTCAAAGACGCGCGCACCAAAGGATGGGCCACAAGCTCGGCCCCATCATGGCCGTCCAGACGGAAAGCGGTTTCCAGCACGACTTCCGCCGACCGCCGCTCCACCCGCCGCACGATGGTTTTGGCAAGATCATCAGCGCAGGCGGCGACGGCATCGCCGCTGCCGCTGCGCCTGCGGGCAAAAAGAGTGAGCGCCTTTCGCGCGGCTGCCACATCCCATGCTGGGCCATGGCCTTGCGTGAGCGCGGCATCGCTGGGGGTCAAGGCTGCCATTTGCACCAAGCCGGCTTTCACCAGGCGGCGCAGGGCGCTCATGTCCACCGTGCTTTCCAACAGGTCATCGAGGGCAGCAGGTCCCCCCGCCGCATCAAGACGTGTGTAGAGCGCGGCCTCCCGTTGGCCCAAACCTTCGGCCATGGCAGCGGCCCGGGGCACATTGCTGCGACGCGCAAAGCGGCCATCGTGGCGTCCGTTCAGTGTTGCGTCCAATTGGCGGTCGAGGGCGGCGTGCACGGGGTCAGGATGTTCCTTCGCCAACAGTGACACCGGCACCGCTCGGCTGGGGCCGAGTTCAAGGAACGGATCCAACGGGGAGCCGCCAAGGGACACCTGCGAATCACCGCCCAAGCCGAACGTGTGCATGGCTACGGCCTCCACCATGGTGCGCATACCGCCCACCATCGCGCCGTCTGGATCGATCTTGGGTTTGCCAGCCTCCAACAGGGCGATGTCGGACGTTGTTCCGCCGATGTCATTGACGAAGGCCGCATCCAGGCCGGTCAAATACCGTGCACCGACGAGGCTGGCCGCCGGGCCGGACAAAATGGTCTCGATGGGCCGTTCGGCGGCAAAGTCCGCGCTCACCAGCGCACCATCCCCCCGCACCACCATGAGCGGTGCAGCGATTCCACGCGCTTCAAGACAGGCTCGGGTTGCATCAATCAGGGCGGTGATCATGGAAATGAGACGGGCGTTCAACACGGTGGTGAGCGCCCGTTTGGGACCGTTCAAGCGGGTAGACAGCGTGTGACTGCAGGTGACGGGAAGGCCGGTCCGTTGGGAAAGAAAGTCAGCGACCCTCAGTTCATGGTCTGGATTGCGCACGGCAAAATAACCTGCCACCGCAAACGCGCTGACGCGGTCTTTCACCGTCTCCACCATGGCGTCCAACGGGGCAAGGTCGAGCGCTTTCTGCTCAGCACCGTGAGGGCCATGGCCGCCGGGGAGCGATACGCTGATGTCAGAACCCAAGGCCTCTGCAAGGCCGGCCTTCGTCAGGTCACGGTCTGAAAACCCGATGGGCACGAAGGCGATGGGGCTGCCCTGCCGTTCCACCAGCGCATTGGTGGCCAGCGTGGTTGAGATCGAAACCAAACCGATGGCGGCGGCATCCAAGCCCGCTTCGGCCAGCACAGCGTCCACAGCGCCCGCGATCCCCACCGAAAGATCGTGCCGGGTGGTCAGGCTTTTGGCTTTGGCGAGCACCGCCTCCTCCGCGGGTGCGCCGTCGCGCAGCAGGGCCGCGTCGGTGAACGTTCCCCCGGTGTCGATGCCCAAAAGATATGACATCGAGCCCTCCCGTTGTCCTGGTGTACGCGCTTATCGGCTTGGCCGTTGCGCAAAGGCAAGCGCCGATTTAGCCGTGAAGTGCTGTGAAAATGACGAACCCTGGCTATTCGTTGATCAAGGCCACCAAATTGACCAGAGGATCGGCTTCGTGGGGCGGCTTATCCCAGCGCAGTCTTGAAATGCGGGGAAAGCGCATGGCAACGCCGCTTTTGTGCCGGGGGGATCGCTGAATGCCTTCAAAGGCAATTTCCAGAACCAAGCCGTGGTCCGGTTCCGCCCGCACCGAGCGCACAGGACCGAAGCGGTCCACAGTGTTGTCGCGCACGTAACGGTCGAGTTTTTTCAGCTCCTCATCGGTAAATCCGAAATAGGCTTTGCCCACGGGGACCAGATTTCCCTCCGCCGTCCAGGCACCAAACGTGTAGTCGGAATAGTAGCTGGAGCGCTTGCCGTGGCCACGCTGGGCATACATCAACACGGCGTCGATGATCATGGGGTCCTTTTTCCATTTGAACCACGGGCCCTTGGGGCGACCGGGGACATAGGGGCTATCCCACCGTTTGATCATCACCCCTTCAACGACCGGATGGGGAACGTTCGCACGGGCGCTGGCGAGGACATCCCATGTGCTGAAATCAATTAACGGTGACACGTCAAACCGCGCAGTGTCCAACGCGGGTACGAAGGCTTCCAGCCGCCGCCGACGCTCCTGGAAGGGCAGATCGCGGATATTGTTCTCACCGTCGACCAGAAGATCATAGCAACGCATGATAACCGGATGGCTGGCCAGCAGTTTCTTTGACACGGTCTTGCGATTGAGCCGTTGTTGCAGGTCGGAAAAGCTGCCGATCTGCAACGCGCCATCACTGGCCGGTCGCCCCACCAACAATTCACCGTCAAGCGCGCCTTCAAATGCCATGGCATCAAGGAGGTCCGGAAAGGCCTGTCCGATGTCGTCCCCGGTGCGGGAATAGAGCCGCCGGGTTCCGTTTTGGCTGCTGGCTTGGACGCGGATGCCGTCCCACTTCCATTCAGCAGAATAGGCGCGAGGGTCGAGTTTGGCCCGGTCGGTGTCGGACAGCGGATTTGCCAGCATCACCGGGCGAAACGGAGCATTGGCCCGGTGGGTGGGCTTAACCGCGGTACCGGACAACCAGGCAAACAGGTCCGTGTAGGGGATTTCCAGGCCGTGCCACAGCTCTTCGATTTCAATGATGTCTATGTCGATATGGCGGGCGCCGAACTCCGCCAGGGCCACCTTGGCCAAACGGGCCGACACGCCGATGCGCAGGCCACCGGTGATCAGTTTAACCAATGCGTAGCGCCCGGACGCGTCCAGGACATCGAGCCAACGGGACACCTGGAGGAGCGCTTCTGATTTTCCCATGCGGTTCAGGGTTTCCACCACATCTGTAAGGCTCGGCTCTGGGTTTGCGATCTCATCGTTCACAAAGCCCGCTTCAGTGTGGCTTCGGGAGCCGCGAGCCGACGTTCTACGATCTGCGTCCCAAACCAGCGCAATGGTTTCCGCCAAATCGCCAACGTAATCGTAAGACAGGCGAAACAGTTCCTCATCCATCCGCTCAACCACCAGACCCCGCAAGGCCGCAGGTTTGACACTGGCAAGATTGAGATCCTGTGTTATCGCCGCCAGGGCATATCCCCGTTCGGGGTCTGGGGTGGACAGGAAATAGTCCACCATCAAACGCAGTTTGCCGTTGCGCGATGGGGTCAAAACAAGACGATCAAGGAGATGGGCAAAGCGCTTCATCGGTTGCCCCGCCTAATCGTTTTCATCTTCATAGCCCACCAGATGCAACGGACGGGCCGTGATGCCATTGAGCGCGCACCAGCGCACCAGCGCATCGTCCCGCCCGTGGGTGACCCAAACTTCCTTGGGCGACAATTCGGTGATGGTGTCGATCAATTCGTCCCAATCGCAGTGGTCGGACAGAATGAGCGGCAGTTCCACGCCACGCTGTTTGGCCCGCTGCCGCACCTGCATCCAGCCCGAGGCGAAACAGGTGATGGGTTCGGGAAAACGACGGGCCCATTTGTCGGTGAAGGCCGAGGGCGGGCCAAGCACGATGGCGCCGGCGAAATCGCCTTTCTCGCCCCCCTCCACCGTCGCCGGCGACAGGGGGCCAAGGGCGATGCCTTGGGCTTCGTAATAGGCGCACAGCTTTTTCAGCGCACCGTGGATATAGATCGTACCGTTGTGTCCCTGGTCGCGCAGCAGACGGATCAAACGTTGCGCTTTTCCCAAGGCATAGACCCCCACGAGATGGGCGCTGTCTGGAAACTGGCGTACAGATTGAAGCAGTTTCGCAATCTCCCCCGGCGTGTCGGGGTGGCGAAAAACCGGCAACGCAAAGGTCGCCTCGGTAATGAAAACATCGCAGGGCACGGGCTCAAAAGGCGCGCAGGATGGGTCGGCCCGCCGCTTATAGTCCCCAGAGGCCACAATGCGCACACCGGCATGTTCCACCAAAATTTGCGCCGAGCCCAGCACATGGCCCGCCGGCCAAAAGCCAACGGTGACGCCGTTGACGGTGAAGGTCTCGCGCAAGGCCACAGCATGGCCGAGGACGCAGTGCTCTTGGCCGTAACGAATTGCCATAATGTCGAGGGTTTGGCGGGTGGCCCAAACCGTGTGGTGGCCGGCGCGCGCGTGGTCTGCGTGGCCGTGGGTGATGAGCGCGCGCTCCACCGGCTGCACAGGATCAATGTAAAAATCACCCGGCGGACAGTAGAGGCCCTTCGGCGTGGGGCGGAGCAAATCTTCATAGCGCATGGCGCTTAGAGGTATCGGCGACAAACGGGGGCCACAAGGGGGGCCGCCGGCAAGTCTTGGCCATGGGGCATTGCTACAAGCATTGTTGCAGGCAGTGTTGCAGGCCGTGTTACAGCGCCTTCGCCTCTCGGGTCACCGCAAAGGTGGTGCACAGCGCGTTCAGAAAACAGGCGTCGCACTTCGGCGCGCGGGACGTGCACACCTTTTTGCCGAACTCCAGCAGCCAAAAATGGCCGTCCTTCAGCGCCCATTCAGGGGTGCGTTCCTCCAGGCTTTGGGCGGTGTGGGCCTCGGTTTTGCCCCGTGCCAGACCCGTTCGATTGCACACCCGGTGAACGTGGGTGTCGACGGCGATGACATCATCACCATAGGCGAAACTCATGACGATATCGGCACATTTGCGGCCAATGCCCGGCAAACTCATAAGCCCGTCGCGGGTGCGCGGCACGACTCCGGCATGGTCATCCAACAGCGCGCGGCACATCTTTTTTAAGTTGCGAGTCTTCGTGTTGTAGAGGCCGCACGGTTTGATGGCCGCTGCTATGGCCTCGTCCTCGAGGCCCAAAATGCCCTCAGGCGTATCGGCAAGGGCAAACAGGGCGGCGGAGGCTTTTGCGGTGTTTTCATCCCGACTTTGAGCCGACAGCATGCAAGAGACACAAGACCGAAACGGGTCCGGTTGATCTTTTGCGCCCTTGGCCGTGGGGGTGCGCCCGGGCATGTGGGTTTCGAGCAAGCGATACGCCGTCTCCACGTCCGCCGATGATAGGAGGTCGGTGGCAACAGTTTTGGTTTTTGGTGCGCTCATGGCTGTTTTGCCTTCTCTACCGGACCTCTGGGATTTGTCTGCGGATTGGACCCGTAGACTGGGCCTGATTGCATTCACCGGCCTATCACGTCGGATGGATGGCGTTGGCGAGGGCAACGGTGACGTTAGCTCGCGGGCTGCGCCACCACACCCGCTTCCCAGCCCAACATGGCGCGTTTGCGGGTCAGACCCCAGTGGTAGCCGGTGAGTTTTCCGCTTTTTCCAAGGACACGATGACACGGCACCACAAAAGAGATGGGGTTTCGGCCCACCGCAGCCCCAACAGCCCTTGATGCCTTGGGCTTACCGAGGTCCCCGGCGAGATCGGAATACGTGGTCGCTTCCCCCAGTGGAATTTTAAGCAGGCCTTCCCAGACCCGGATTTGAAAATCGGTGCCGATGAACACCACCCGCAGCGGCTCTTCTTGCCGCCAGTGGTCCGGGTTGAAAATGCGCTGGGCATAGGGTGCGGTGGCGGCCTGATGCTCCACATAGGTCGCTTTGGGCCATCGTTTCATCATGTCTTCCATTGCGTGCTGACGGGTGAATGACAGCCGATTTCCGTCATGTCGTCCGGCGCTTTCCACCCCTTCACCATCGGCAAAGGCCAAGCCGGCCAGCCCCCGATCCGTCGCCATGATCAACGCTTCGCCAAAGGGTGACGGATGGAAGCCGTAGGACAGCGTCAGGCCCTCACCGCCCGCCTTGTAGAGCCCCGGCGACATCGCTTCATGGGTGACAAACAGATCATGCAACCGCCCCGGCCCGGACAGGCCCAGTTCCAGAGATGTATCCAAAAGCGGCAGGCCGTCGTCCAGCAGACGTTTGGCATGATCCAGGGTAATGGCCTGCAAAAACGCCTTGGGCGAAAGGCCGGCCCAACGGGTGAAGGTTTTTTGCAGACTTGTTGGCTCCTGGCCGGTGAGCCGCGCAAGGTCGTCAAGCTCCGGCTGGTCACGCCAGTTTTCGGTGATGTGCTCCAAAACTTGCCGCACGGTTTCATAGTCTTGGTGCGCCTCCACCATGGTAACGGAAGGTTTGAGATCGGTGGCCATGTCTGGAAACGCCTGCGCCATATCGCACCTCTTCAATAATCTGGACGGTGTGGAGATACGAGCGGCAGTGTGAAGACAGTGACAAAGACCCGCCACCCGAAACTTGCGAGCATGGCACGAAAAAACGGCGTTAGCGTTTGGCGGCGGCCATGGCTTGGCCGAACGCGTCGGCAAAGGTCGCCCGGTCTTCCGGGTTCAAGAAATAACCAAACTCAACCGAGCGGGCTCGGTTGACCAGGCGCATTTTTGTGATGCCGATTTCCTGATGGCGGTCGGTTTCAAACCGGGTTCCAAATTGATCGAACCAATGCTCGACCTGCTTTCCCAGCGGGGACACTTTGCGCAGCACCACGTGGGAGCGGGTCACCTCCACGTCTTCATACGCGCGCGCAGCATTGTAGTTTGAGCGAAACGCCCAGTAGATCAGCAGAACGTCGAGGCCCAAAAAGCCCATAACCGGCCAAACCCCGGCGATGGCGAAGACCGAGCCCACCACAAAACAAATCAGTCCAATCATGCCCATCAACAGCCGAAACCCGCTGCGGCTCAGCGAGCGGTAGGGGGTGAGGCGCGCCCGGAAAATCAACTTCCCCGCCGTCTCCGCCCGTGACGTTGACGGGGAGTGGGAAGCGGGGTTGCGATTGGAGTTCGCAGCAGCTTTGTTCGAGTTGTCCGACATAGGGCCAGCTTATAGGTTGGACGGCCATGCTCGCAACATTTTCAAAAAGGTCGCAGCCCTGTCCGCATCTGAAACCACTGTCGCCCACCAAAACCCCCGGCACGATGATCAGGCGCATCGAAATCCGCCGTGGAAAGAGCCACCCCGTTTGCCGCGCAAAAAGCCCTTGCCACGGGCCAAGTATACGCAGGCGGAATTGACGGCGATTTTTGAACGCTTTCGCCAGCAACGTCCCGCGCCTACCGGGGAACTGGACCATGTAAACCCATTCACGCTTTTGGTGGCGGTGGTTCTTTCGGCGCAGGCAACGGATGTGGGGGTGAACAAGGCCACCAAAAAGCTGTTTCAGATCGCGCCGACACCGCAGCAAATGCTCGCATTAGGGGAAGAGCGGGTGCGGGAGGAGATCAAAACCATCGGGCTCTACCGCAACAAGGCTAAAAACGTCATTGCGCTTTGTGAGCAATTGCTCGACCAGCATGGCGGTGTCGTCCCCGAGGACCGCGATGCCCTCACCGCCCTGCCGGGGGTGGGCCGCAAGACGGCCAATGTGGTTTTGTCCATGGCTTTTGGTGTGCCAACCATTGCGGTGGACACGCATATTTTTCGCATCGGCAACCGCCTGGGCCTGGCGCCCGGCAAGACGGTGGATGACGTTGAGAGCATTTTGGAGCGGCGCATTCCGCGGGACTATCTCTACCACGCCCACCATTGGCTGATCTTACATGGTCGCTATGTGTGCAAGGCGCGCAAGCCCGATTGCGATGCCTGCGTGATCGCCGACCTCTGCAAGGCCAAAGTCAAGACCAATTCAGTGCCCGCGCCGCTGCAACGCCTAGAGGGATAGGCCCTTGTGGATGTGCACCATAAGCGCTCCGGCAAACAGTGGCGTGAGGAGGTTCACAACGGGAATGGCCAACAACAGTGCAATCATGATTCCGCCAAAAAAGATCGTGCCGCTGTGGCGGCTGCGCAGGGCTTGCATGTCCGCTTCGCTGCGGTGGCGCAACGCAGCAAACTGAAAATATTCCCGACCCAGAAGATAGCCGTTCAACAGGAAAAACACGATCAGTCCGAAACCAAAGAAAAGGACGAGCAAAAGCGCCGCTAAGTTAGCCAGCAACACCAGGCCCAAGAATTTAAGCGTCATGATCAGCGCGGTCTGAACCGGCAAGGGTCGCCCCGGCGGATCGCCTGGGTAGTGCTTGCCCTCCACGGCCTCGGCAATGTCGTCCAAAAACACGCCGGCAAACACCGAACTGACCGGGGCGACGAGCAGCCCCATGCCGAGGATCAATCCCGCGCCCAAAAGCCAGGTCAACGCCGTGGACAGCCAAGGCACAGGCCCAAAAAAAGTCCCAAGCATGGGCAAAAGAAACGTGGAGACAATCGCCTCCAACCCAAACCAAAGCCCCACAAACAGCGCCAGCGTAATGCCGATCGATTTCCAAAGAACGGCACGGAACGGGGCTGAGAAGATCTGCGCGACGGTGAGATTGAGAGCTGTTTGAAGCAAGGACGTTTTCATTTTTTGTTGGGGAGCGATGGATTGCATCTGTCGATATGGGGTCCAATCGTGGCGAACAAGGGGAGTGGTCTGTGAACTTCCGTCTTTCGCCGGGGCGCAATTTGGGCTAGGCCGCTGCGGTTACGGTAAACCCATCAAAGACACGTCCTCCCCATGGCCACAGCAAAATTTGACGTTCTCACCATCGGCAATGCGATCGTGGATATTATCGCCCACGGGGACGATGACTTTCTTGTTCGGGAAGACATCAACAAGGGCGCGATGAACCTCATCGACGCTGAGCGCGCCGAATACCTCTACGCCGCCATGGGCAGCGCCCTGGAGGCCTCCGGTGGCAGCGCGGGCAATACGGCGGCGGGTGTTGCTAGCTTTGGCGGCAAGACCGCCTATTTTGGCAAAGTGTCCAATGATCATCTGGGCGGCGTGTTCACCCATGATATCCGTGCCATTGGCGTCGCCTTTGACAGCAAACCCCTGGAGGGCGAGCCGCCCACGGCCCGGTCCATGATTTTCGTAACCCCCGACGGGGAGCGCACCATGAACACGTACTTGGGTGCTTGCGTGGAACTGGACAGCGAAGATATTGATGCTGACGTGGTGGGCGACAGCCAGGTCACCTATTTTGAAGGCTATCTTTGGGACCCGCCCCGGGCGAAGGATGCCATCCGCCAGGCCGCCAGCATCGCCCACGCGCACGATCGCGAAGTCGCGATGACCTTGTCCGACCCGTTTTGTGTGGACCGCTACCGGGATGAATTTCTGGACCTCATGCGCTCCGGCACCGTGGATATCACCTTCGCCAATGACAGCGAATTGAAGTCGCTCTACCAAACCGCAGATCTTCCCACCGCCTTTGAGGCGGTGAAAGCCGATTGCAAGCTGACCATCGTCACCCGCGGCGAAGACGGCTGCGTGGTGGTCACCCCCGATGCGGTGATGGAAGTGGCCGCCACGCCGGTGGATACCGTGGTGGACACGACGGGGGCAGGGGATCTGTTCGCCGCCGGCTTCCTCTATGCCTACACCCAGGGCTATGAATTGGAACAGTGCGCCAAAATCGGTGGGCTGGCCGCAGCGGAAGTCATCAGCCACATCGGTCCGCGCCCGCAAACGAGCTTGTCTGACCTGCTTGCACAATCAGGTCTGCTCTCCGCCGGTCAGTGATTTGATGCGGTAAAGGGCGTCCAACGCCTCCCGCGGGGACAGATCATCGGGGTTGATGTCGGCCAGAGCGGTTAAAGCGGGGCTTTGAATAGCGCTCTTTCCGGTGGGGGCCAGCCCCTTTTGCGGTGTGGCGGAAAACAGCGGCAGTTCGTCGATCATCTTGTCGAGCGCATTATCCTGCCGTTGGTCCTCCAACTGGTGCAAAACGTCCCGCGCGCGGTCCACCACCGCTTGGGGCAGGCCCGCAAGTTTGGCAACTTGAATGCCGTAGGAACGGTCGGCGGTGCCAGGGGTGATCTCGTGTAAGAACACAACATCCCCCTCCCATTCACGCACTTTCAACGTCACGTTTTTCAAGCGGTCCAGCTTTTGGGACAGTGCAGTGAGTTCATGGTAGTGGGTTGCAAAGAGCGTCCGGCATCCGTTTTTTTCATGAAGATGCTCAATGGCTGCCCAGGCGATGGACAGCCCATCAAAAGTGGCGGTGCCACGTCCAATTTCATCCAGGATCACAAACGACCGCGGACCCGCCTGGTTGAGGATCGCTGCTGTTTCCACCATTTCCACCATGAACGTGGAGCGGCCCCGCGCCAGATCATCCGCTGCGCCGACCCGGGAAAACAAGCGATCCACCACGCCAAGGGTGGCTGAGCCCGCAGGAACAAAACTCCCCATTTGTGCCATGATAGCAATCAGTGCATTTTGGCGCAGAAAGGTGGATTTGCCCCCCATATTGGGGCCGGTGAGCAACCACAAGTGCCCGGTCTCTACACCCGACAAATCGCAGCCATTGGGCACAAACGGGTTTGCCGCCGCCGCGCGCAGGCTTTGTTCCACCACGGGGTGACGGCCGGCAACAATGGCAAAATCCAGGCCATCGGAAATTTTTGGGCGGGCATAGCCCTGCTCTTCAGCCAAGGTCGCGAGGGCTTGGGTCACGTCCAACTGCGCCAGCGCATTGGCGATGGCGCGCACGGTGTCTGCAGCGTCCACCACCGCTTTCCGAAGGCGCTCGAAATGGGCCAGCTCGATCTCCAAAGCCTTGCCCCCGGCATTCGCGATGCGGCTTTCAAGGTCGGCAAGTTCAGTTGTGGTAAAGCGCATGGCGCTGGCCAGAGTCTGGCGGTGGATGAAACGTTCCTTGTCGGCCAGCAGGGCATCAGCATTGAGGGCCGTCACTTCGATGAAAAAGCCGAGGACGTTGTTGTGCTTGATTTTGAGGCTTTTCACCCCGGTGTCGTGGGCATAGGTGGCTTGAAGCTCGGCAATGATCTGACGGCTTTCCTTCGCCAGACGCCGCAGACTGTCGAGTTCCGCATCGTGCCCCGCACGAATGAAGCCACCATCGCGGGCAAGGATTGGCACATCATCGGCCAGGGCTTCCGTGAGCCAGCGGTGGAGATTGGCCGGTATCGCTTGGAGCACCGCGCTTAGTGCGCGAAGCGTTTTGGGGAACCCAAAAGGAGAGACGGCATCATCCTGCATCGGCAAAAGGTGCCCCGCGATGGTTTGTGCTACTGTCAGGCCCGAAGCGACGCCGGCGAGGTCCCTGGGCCCGCCGCGATTGAGCGAAAGGCGTGAGAGCGTGCGGGGCATATCGGGTAACGAGGCCAGCGCGCGGCGCAAAGTCGTCCGCAGCGCCTCTTGATCGAGGCTCCAGGAGACCGCATCCAACCGGTTTTCAATGGCCGCAACGTCGGTGAGGGGCGCGCTCAAATGCGCCGCCAGCAGTCTGGCACCGCCCCCGCTCACCGTGCGGTCGATGGCGCGGAGGAGAGACCCCTTCTTCTCGCCGGCCAAGGTTTGGGTCAGTTCAAGATTGGCACGGGTGGCTGCATCGATGAACATGAAAGCGCCGGCGCTTTCCCGTTGGGGGCGCGACAGGGCGGGCCGTTCAGCAAATTGGGTTTTCTTCAAGTAGCTGATGGCACCGTGAAGGGCGGACAATTCACTGCGGGAAAACTGCCCGAAACCGTCTAGCGTCTGGACGCCATAGAATTGCGCCAGGGCCTGTGCCGCTTTGGTGGAATCAAACAGCGCTGCGCTTTGGCGTTGGACGACGCATTCGACGGCGCTGAGCATCATTTTTATGCGGTCGTCGTCCTCCAGACGCTCAGAAAGGATCAGTTCTCGGGGGGCTAGGCGCGCAAGGTCCGACGACAAGGTGTCGATGCTGGTGCTGTGAACTGTAAATTGCCCGGTGGAAATATCGATGCTGGCGAGGGCCAGGGCGTCACCGTCCGCTTTGGCCCGCGCGATGACCGCAAGGCTATTTGCCTCGCCGGGTTCCAAAAGCGCCTCCTCCGTGATCGTGCCGGGGGTTACAAGGCGGACCACATCGCGCTGGACGACGGCCTTTGAACCGCGCTTTTTGGCCTCTGCGGGGTCTTCCACCTGCTCACAAACCGCGACCCGATGGCCCAGGGCTATGAGTTTTTGAAGATAATCGTTTGCTGCGTGGACAGGCACCCCGCACATGGGGATGTCAGCCCCCATATGTTTGCCGCGTTTGGTCAGCGTGATGCCCAGGGCCCGCGCGGCGACTTCCGCATCATGGAAAAACAGTTCGTAGAAATCTCCCATGCGATAGAACAAGAGACTGTTGGGGTTGGCCGCTTTGATTTCGATATATTGGGCCATCATGGGGGTGGGCGCGGGATGGCCTGCGTAATTGTCTGAGCGCTCATTTGTATCGATTGGCGGCACGCGAAACCTCAGGTGAACGCAATAACTGGACCGTTCCCCAGGGCGTGGCCGAAGCACGGGAACGCTATGGGGCCAACGCCTTTCCCAGTTCGGCCCAGAGCGACCGAAGGCGGCCAAGGGTGGCCAAGGGTGGCCAAGGGTGGCCAAGGGCGGTGTGTCAGCGCGATTAATGTGTCTGGAATCGCTACGCAGGGGAAGGGGGCGCCCGGGTGATCACCGAAAATTCCACACCACGGTTTTGATCGGCGGGTGCTGTATGCCCCAATCCTAGCGCGCGACGGCTCTGTCAGGCTGCAAAACGAGAGGCATCGGCTTTAAAGTGGCTCAAGTAGCGCGGGCTGATGTTCGCCACTTTCAGCACGACCAACACATCGGTTGTGCCAAACTGGCGGTCAATAACCGCATGGGAGGCGACCTGAGCACCGAGGCGCAAATAGCCCTTCAAAAGCGGCGGTAAAGCAAACAGTGCGCGGCGCGGATCAAAGGGGGCGTCGGCGTAGGTTTTGAGGGAGACCGCGTCTGCAATAACAGACGCACAATCCTCGCTGTCATCCAAAGTCGACCCCTGTTGCAGGAGGGCGAAGGAGCCAGCGAACGCGTCCGGGTCGGTTCCGGCAAAAGAGGCGCAGCCGAACAGAACGTCCACGGCGTTTTCAAGCGCATAGTGCCAGGTGCCATGCCACAAAAGTTCCATCGTGCGCTTTGATCGATACGCCGGCAGGATGCAAGAACGACCAAGTTCCATGAACCGCTTTGCCGGATTTTGAGCGAGGACCTTCGTCAGATCAAACTCGGATTGAGAATAGTAACCACCGGCGGTCGCAGCGTGTTCGGGCAGAAGCAGGCGATAGGTGCCGACGATTTTTTCACCATCTGCGGTTTGTTCAATCACCAGAAGATGATCGCAATAGCGGTCATAGCGGTCTTTATCGCGCTTTAGGAGGCGGTTGGCCGCCGAGGGCTGCGCCGACATTTCTTCGTAGAATACCTTGTAGCGCAGCGCTTGGGCGGCACGCACCTCCGATTTCGTGCGAGCGAGCCGCACAATCAACGAACCCAGGCGGCCCAGAACCGGCGCCGCGGGGTCAAGCCTATGGCGACCGATGGGGGGCACTTTAGAAATCGGCATCATGGGTGCTCACAACGAAGAAAGACAACAGCGCTCCGAGGGCAGATGATACAGCTCCATGTCATTTGTGTGAAGGCGTGTTTGCGAATGCCGCAGGCTACGCGGTTTTGAGACCGGCGTTTGTGAAGAAGACGATGGGTTATACAGGTTGCTTCCCCGGGATGCGTTACGCCGGTTGCGCCTCGGGTGCATTGCTGGCGCGATAGGAGATCGCCTCCGCCAGATGAACCCGGTTGACGGTTTCTGCGCCCTCAAGGTCGGCCAAGGTGCGGGCAACCTTCAAGATCCGGTGGTATCCGCGGGCCGAAAAGCGCAGTTTTTCGGCTGCCTGCCGCAAAAGCGCCATTCCCGGTTCATCAGGTTTGGCAACCTTTTCCACGATCGTGTTTGGAAGATGGGCGTTTAAACGTTCGTCAATGCCGAGGGCTTGGTGCCGCAAAGTCTGCCGCTCCTGCGCGGCGGCGACGCGCTTTGCAACCGCCGCGCTGGGTTCTGCCTTGGCGTCTTCGAACAGATCAATGGCGCGAACGGCGGGCACGTCAATGCGCAGGTCAATCCGGTCCATAAGCGGGCCGGAAATGCGGCTTTGATAATCGCTCGCACAGCGCTTGCCTCTCCGGCACACATGGCCCGGCTCACCGGCCATGCCGCATCGGCACGGATTCATGGCCGCCACCAATTGCAATCTGGACGGATAGGATACCCGGTGGTTGGCGCGGGCGATGACAGTTTCCCCACTTTCCAGCGGCTGACGCAAACTGTCGAGAACCTGCGGCGTGAACTCGGGAAACTCGTCAAGGAACAGCACGCCATTGTGGGCGAGCGAAACTTCCCCCGGCCGCGCACGCAAACCACCGCCCACCATGGCTGCCATGGATGCCGAATGATGCGGGGCCCGGAAAGGCCGGCTGGACGATAATTTCCCATCAGCAAGGGTGCCGGCGATGGAACTGATCATCGACACATCGAGCAATTCCTGGGGCGTCAGCGGCGGTAAAATACCGGGAAGGCGGGATGCCAACATGCTTTTGCCGGAGCCAGGCGGCCCAACAAGAAGGAGATTGTGGCCGCCGGCTGCGGCAATTTCCATCGCCCGCTTTGCGGTTTCCTGACCTCTGATGTCGGCCATGTCGCCGACGCTCTCAACATCGTCGCGCACTTTTGGCACGGGACGACTGAGAACCTGGCTGCCCTTAAAATGGTTAGCAGCCGCAATGAGGCTGCGCGGGGCAAGGACGTCCATGTGAGGGTCCGCCCAGGCAGCTTCCGATCCGGACGCGGCGGGGCAGATCAAGCCCTTGCCAAGGCCGTTTGCCCCCATCGCCGCCGGCAAGGCCCCAGCCACCGGGGCGATTGTGCCGTCCAACGCCAGCTCCCCCATGACCACATAGCCATCAAGCGCATCCCCCGGGATCGCGCCGATGGCGGCCATCAGCGCAAGGGCGATGGGCAAATCGTAGTGACTGCCCTCTTTGGGAAGATCGGCGGGGGCCAGATTTACAGTAACCCGTTTGGTGGGCATGGACAGGCCGGACGCGTGGAGCGCGGCTTGCACCCGCTCACGGCTTTCCGCCACCGCCTTATCTGCGAGGCCAACGATATGCATGCCCATTTGACCGGGGCCAACCATGACCTGCACATCTACGGGAACTGCGGTGATACCCTGGAAGGCCACCGTCATACATCGGGATACCATAAACCATCACCCTGTTGCAGCTCCCTCGCCGGCAGCCTAGAAGCATCGCGGCAGATTGGCAAGAACAAAAATAGAACGAATGAAACCCGATCAATCCATACCAAGCCACGACGACACAGTCGTACCGGGCCAATCAACTGGCCAGCACCCGGGCAACACAACGCGCCGGGCTACAGGTTTGGGCTTCATCGCCATTGCCCTTTGGAGCCTCCTTGCGCTGTTCACCGCGATGAGCGGCGCTGTCCCCCCGTTCCAGTTAGCGGCGCTGTGCTTTTTGATTGGCGGTTCGATAGGTCTTCTCGATACCGCGCGGCGCGGCATGCTGGGGGTCTGGCGGCAGAGGCCCGCCGTCTGGCTGTTGGGGGTTGGCGGCCTGTTTGGCTACCACTTTTTCTATTTCACCGCGTTGCGAAACGCACCGGAGGTTGAGGCCGGTTTGATCGCTTATCTGTGGCCGCTTTTGATCATTTTGTTTTCCGGGCTTTTGCCCGGGGAAACACTGCGCACGGGCCATGTTATCGGCGGCTTGATCGGGCTTGTGGGGGCCGTTGTGATCGTGTCCGGCGGCGGGTTTGATTTCCAGACGGAGTACGGATGGGGCTATGCCGCCGCTGCATGCTGCGCCCTTATTTGGTCCAGTTACTCGGTGCTGTCCCGGCGATTTGGCGATGTACCAAGCGATATCGTTTGGTTTTTTTGCCTGGCCTCAGGGGTGCTCGCACTTGTTTGCCACGGCGCATTTGAAGAGACGCGTTGGCCCGCCACCCCATTGCAGTGGTTTGCCGTCCTCGCCTTGGGCGTGGGGCCGGTGGGCCTCGCGTTTCTGGTTTGGGACCGGGGCATGAAAGCGGGCAACATCCAGCTTTTAGGGGCGGCAAGTTACGCTGCGCCCGTCCTCTCAACCTTGGCCCTCATCGCTTTTGGCTACGCGGAACCAACGCCCCAGGTGCTGGTGGCGGCGGCTTTGGTCACCCTGGGCGCAATTATTGCCTCGCGGGCAGGGCGAACCGTCAAAGGCTAAAATTTGGTACGGGCGCGCAGAGCCGCCGACAATGTGCCTTCATCAAGATAATCCAACTCACCGCCCACCGGCACGCCATGGGCCAAGCGGGACACGGAGACCCCAAGGCCATCAAGCTGTTCGGTGATGTAATGGGCCGTCGTTTGGCCCTCCACCGTTGCGTTAACAGCCAGGATAATCTCTTTGACCTCGGCGCTTTTCACCCGGTCCACCAGTTCCGCAATGCGCAAATCTTCCGGCCCAACGCCATCGAGAGGGGACAGTGTTCCGCCCAACACGTGGTAGACAGCGTTCATGGCACCGGCCCGTTCCAGCGCCCACAGATCGGACACGTCTTCCACCACGATGATCGTGCCATGGTCCCGTCTCCCGTCGGTGCAGATAGGGCACGGGTTTTGGGTATCGATATTGCCGCAAACATCGCAGACGGCCACCGCCGCCACCGCCTTGGTCAGGGCATCGGACAGGGGCGTCATGAGCAGGTCTTTGCGCTCGATCATGTGGAGCGCAGCCCGCCGCGCAGAGCGGGGGCCAAGACCCGGTAAACGGGCCAAAAGCTGGATGAGACGCTCAATTTCCTGACCGTCCGACGTCGCCGTTCCTCGGTGCCGGTGAGACGCGCCGCCGTTAGGATCCTGATCGGAAAACGTCACGCCGCGTCCTCAACACGCTGCGCCGCCTTGCGGCGCTTTTCACGCAGGCCGGTGTGAACAACCTGGATGCGGCGGATGCGGCGGGGATCAGCCTCCAAAATGCGAAATTCGTAGCCTGGAACGCCGGTCACGATTTCACCGCGCACGGGCACATGGCCGGCCAGTTCAAAGGTGAGACCACCGAGGGTGTCGGAATCTTCCCCCGCATCCCCGGTTTGAAAACTTGGGCCGATGGCCTCCCGCAAGTCGTCCAATTCGCAGCGGGCATTCACCTCCCACACCCCTTCGGACACCGGCATGATCTGAGCATCGACCCCATCATCGTCGTCGTGCTCGTCTTCGATTTCGCCCACGACCTCTTCAACGATGTCCTCCAGCGAAACGAGGCCATCGGTGCCGCCGTATTCATCAATCACCAGCGCCATCTGGGTGCGGGTTGCCTGCATGCGGGCCATAAGATCACTGGCGAGCATGGAATGGGGCACAAAAAGGAGACGGCGGATCACATCGACATCTTTGAGCGGCGCCGACAGATCGACATGGCCCAGATCAAGATCGCGGAAGCCATCTTCGTTGGGCGCATTTCCGTTGGCCGATACCCGGGCCATGTGGAGCAGCAGATCCTTGATCAAGACCATGCCGCGGGGGTCATCGAGGGATTCCTCGTAAACGGGCAACCGCGAATGGCCGGTCTCCTCAAACCGTTGCAGCACCTGGCCCAATGGCATGGACAAATCGACGGCCTGAATTTCCACGCGGGGAACCATCACGTCTTCCACACGCCGCTCCCGCAAACGCAGGATGTTTTGCAGCATGGCGCGCTCTTCGGGTGAAAAGACGTCCCCGGCCTCCCCTTCCCCGGCGAGGGCTTCGTTGAGATCATCCCGCAACGTGCCGCCAGAACGGATGCCGATGCGCACCAGAAGGCGCATGAACCATCCATCGCCGCGGTCTTCCTTTGGGATGACCATGAGTTCACGACCCGGTTCTGTCCCGGGCTCAGCATTGAGCTGCGTGGTGTGCTCTGCGTTTGGCTCGCTGTTCGCTTCTGAATGGGTGCCGAGGTTTTTTTCTGAGCTCGTGTCGGGCCCAGACTGTGGTTCGGGTGGCGCTGAAGTGGATTCGGCGGACAGCGGACTTCGGTCCGGCGTATCTGAACCGGCGGGTGCCCTCGGTTCGGAGGTTTTGGGTTCGGAGGTTTTGGTCGCAGTTGCTTCAGTCACGTTCGGTCCATTCACGTTTGCCCCCGGGCCCGGGGCCTAGGGCTTTGATCTTGGGGGCTTGGGCGTCGATGTCATCATTCATCCGGTCGCGCGCCGACATCGGAGCTTTTGTGGGTTTTGACAGCCCGGGCCCGCAGTTGAGATTTAAGATGCCGCATAGGGGTCGGCAATGCCAAGGCCTGCGAGAATTGCGCGCTCTTTGGCTTCCATGGTCTCCGCTTCTTCATCGTTGAGATGGTCATGGCCCAGCAAATGCAAAAAGCCGTGGACTGAAAGATGGGCAAGATGGTGGGACGCAGTCTTATTTTGCGCCCGCGCCTCCCGCAGCACGGTCTCAAGGGCCACCACGATATCCCCCAAGAGTGGGCTTTGGGGCGCGTCGGCATCATTGGCGGCAAACGACAAAACATTGGTGGGATTGTCCTGCCCCCGCCACCGCGCGTTCAGCGCCTGAACGGAGGCATCGTCGGCTAAAAGCACGCTCACCTCCGCATACTGAGGGAGGCTTTCCACAACGGCGTGGGCTGCATGGCCAATGGCCGTTTCGACCTACCGGGCAGGATCAGGAAGGTCGGGAACGGCCAGCCAACCCTCAGCCTCAATAGCGATATCGATCAAAAGCGGGCCTTTGCCCGTGTCAGGCTCAAGCGTCGTCATCACTGCGATGGGCCTCATCATAGGCCTTTACGATCCGACCCACGAGCTTGTGGCGCACAACGTCCTCCGCCTTGAACGCGACGCTCACGATGCCTTCAACCGGCGCAAGAATATCCAGTGCCTGCACCAGACCCGAGGTTGTGCCCCGGGGAAGGTCGATCTGGCTCGGGTCCCCGGTGACGATCATCTTAGACCCCTCCCCCAGCCGGGTCAGAAACATTTTCATCTGCATCGTGGTCGTGTTTTGGGCTTCATCCAAAATGATTGCAGCATGGCTCAACGTGCGGCCCCGCATGAAGGCCAGGGGCGCAATTTCAATAATGCCGGATGTGATGGAGCGTTCCACGCGATCCCCCGGCATCATGTCGTAGAGCGCATCGTACAAGGGCCTGAGATAAGGATCGACCTTCTCTTTCATGTCGCCGGGCAAGAAGCCCAACCGTTCTCCGGCCTCCACCGCGGGGCGGGACAGGATGATGCGGTCGATGGCCCCTCGCTCCAGCAGGGATGCGGCATGGGCGACCGCCAAATAGGTCTTGCCGGTGCCCGCGGGACCGGTTCCAAACACCAGTTCCGCCTTGTCCATCGCGCGAATGTAAGCGTCCTGGGTCGGTGTGCGGGCGTGAATGGTCTTTTGTGCCGTTGATATCGCGGACATGGCGAGCTTGCCGCGCTTTTCCATGGTGGGCAGCGTCATCTGCGCCCCCGAAGCAATGGCCTGACGGATCGCCCCTTCGACATCGCCAATTTCGACGGCGTCGCCGCTTTTCAAACGCTGCTCAAGGGTTTCCAGAACCCGGCGCGCTTGATCGGTGGCCACGGGAGACCCCTTCAAAATGACCTTATTGCCCCGCGCCACGGCCTCTACGTGGAGATCCCGCTCCAGCACGGCCAGATGCTGATCGTATTGACCAAACAAGGCTTGCGCCCGCTGATTGTCATCAAAGACAATGGCCAAACTCACCGTTTCAGGATCTGTGCCGGCGGCACGGCTTGGCTCGGTGGCAGGTCGGTTCGACCCGTTTGAGGCGCGCTTTTTAGGGCTTTCTGTCAAGAAGGCGGGCAGGCTTTGATTTTCGCTCAAACAAAGGTCCTCATGAACGGGGGACGAGGGGAAGCGTGGAAAGACTGTTGGCATGGGCCGCTGTCACAGTCACCGGCACGATATCGCCGATGGTGCCGCAGTGTGACCCTACAATGACACTTTGCAACCAAGGCGAGCGGCCGATCAACTGACCGGCTTCACGGCCCGGCTTTTCCAGCAAAACGTCCATAGTCTTGCCCACGCAGCCCGTGTTGAAGGCCACTTGCTGTTGGTTCAGCAGGGCTTGCAATCGAGAAAGGCGTTCACTCTTCACGTCCTCTGGAACCTGGCCTGCCATGTCGGCACCTGGCGTGCCCGGGCGTTGGGAGTATTTGAACGAATAACACTGGGCGTAGACGGTGCGTCGGACGATCTCGAGTGTGGCTTCAAAGTCTTCGTCGGTCT
Organism: Pseudomonadota bacterium; assembly: GCA_038530365.1. Classification (GTDB taxonomy): domain Bacteria; phylum Pseudomonadota; class Alphaproteobacteria; order Rhizobiales; family Rhizobiaceae; genus Pseudahrensia. The sequence goes on from JBCBCT010000001.1 coordinate 95,533, forward strand.
CACCGGGAAAGCCGACAATAAAATCGCCGCTGATGGCGATGTCGGGTCGCGCCTGACGCACTTTCTCGATGATCGCCACATAATCATCCGCCGTGTGCTGACGGTTCATAGCTTTCAAAATGCGGTCGGAGCCCGCCTGCACGGGTAAGTGCAAGTAAGGCATCAAGCAACCCAATTCGCCGTGGGCGGCGATGAGACCAGCATCCATGTCGCGGGGGTGGGAGGTGACGTAGCGCAACCGCACAAGTCCATCGAGCTTGGACAGATCATACAGCAATTCGCCAAGACCCATGGCTTGGCCGTTATGCGTGCCGTGCCACGCATTGACGTTTTGCCCCAGCAAGGTGATCTCGCGCACCCCCGCCTCCACAAGGCGTTTGGCCTCCTCCAAAATCTGCTGGCGGGGGCGGGAGACTTCCGCGCCCCGGGTGTAAGGCACCACGCAAAACGTGCAGAATTTGTCGCAGCCCTCCTGCACAGTTAAAAACGCGGTGACGCCCCGGGAGCGTACCTGGGTCTTCTTTGCTGCCGGCAGGTGTTCAAATTTGTCTTCAACCGCATAGTCCGTTTCCACCTGCGGGCCATCCTCCCGGGCGCGGCGGATAATGGATGGCAAGCGGTGGTAGGTTTGGGGGCCCACAACGAAATCGACAGCGCGTTCTCGGCGAATAATTTCCTCGCCCTCCGCTTGGGCAACACAACCGGTCACCCCGATGGTCATGGGCCGGTCGGTGGCAGCACGCTTGTTCTTCAGGGCGCGGATTTTGCCTAAATTGGAATAAACCTTCTCCGCCGCCTTTTCGCGAATGTGGCAGGTGTTGAGGAGCACGAGATCCGCATCGTCAATCGCCTTGGTGGTGACATAGCCATCCTGCTCCAACGCATCCTGCATACGCGTTGAATCGTAGACGTTCATCTGGCAGCCCCAGGTCTTGATAAAGACCTTTTTGCGCGCCTTCGCGGGGTGGGCGGCTTCTTGCTGTGTGGTGGTCGCTTCCAAGGACATTGCGGCTCGTGTGTCTTGCGGTGGCTGCGGGACCGGAAGGCCGGTCCAACAGTCTGGCGGCTTTGTCTACAGCGGTCCCGGGGACGTGTCGAGGCGTCACTCTTGCACCGCCTCATGGGCCCCGTCGGTTCGTTCGGCAGCCTTAGCGAACAAACAGACCAACCCGGGCTCCATCAGGGGCCCGTCATGAGGGTCTGTTCATCATGGCGCGGATCGCGCGGGCCGTGTCCGCTGCCACCACTTTCCGATTGCTGTCTTCATACATCAAAATGGGCGCACCAAAGTGCACTTCCACATCGAGCGCACCGGCACGGACGAGGGGCAGCAGGCTTTCCCCCAGGCCGATCTCCCCCGGCCAGGCCACATGGGGCCGCTCCGCCCGCCCAATGGGCAGGCCGCTCAACCGGGTGTATTTGAGCGCAATGGGCTGCACCGTGGCTTCACTCAAACTGGCGTTGTGAATGGCACGTTTGGCGGCTTCAAAGAGCGGTGTTTTGAACGGAGCCAGGGCATTTCCATCGGTGGTGGTGGCCTCGGGAAACAGGATCATGGTTTCATAGGCCGCCAGCCGTTCTGCGATCTGGTCGGCCTGGGCACCGGATTGGCGGCGGGCCTCGCGGACCACAAAGACGGTGCGTTGCATTTTGGCGAGCCAGCCGATCAGCGGCCAGCTGGCCATGTCAGCCTTGGCAACAAACGAAACCGGAGCGACCGCGCTCAGCACCACAATGTCCAACCAACTGACATGATTGCTGACGATCATCAGCGGGCGGTTGGCGGACGGATCACCGATGAGGTGCAATCGGACGCCAAACAGGACCAAAATTCCGCGATGAAACAGTACCGGTATACGGCGCGCCAAGGGCGTGTAGAAGGCGAGTCCCAGAAGCTGGAACGGGGTGAGAAGTAGAAGCCACATCATCGCCAGTGCGATCACACAGATCAGCCGCAGCGCGCCCAAGACGGTTATCGTACCGCTTACGATCTTGCTGGACGGTGCAGCTGGGTCGGCCAACTTGACGGTTGCCGGTGCGGCGGACGTCGAAGGCAAAGCGGCACCGCGACCGATATCCTTCGTCATTCTTTTGCTTTGGACGCTGGTTCGCTCTCGGCTTTGCTGGTGCCTTGAGAACCGGTTCCGTCCTCGCTGCGCCCGGGCGCGAGGGGCACAGCATAAAGTTCCAAACGGTGATCCACCAAACGGTAGCCGAGCTCGCGGGCGATCGCTTCCTGGAGCGCTTCAATTTCAGCGTTTTGAAATTCGATCACCTTCCCGGTTTTCATGTCGATGAGATGATCATGGTGATCGTCCACAGCCGGTTCATAGCGTGCCCGCCCATCGCCAAAAACGTGGCGCTCAATGATGCCTGCATCTTCAAACATGGCGACCGTGCGATAGACGGTGGAGATGGAAATACGCGGATCGATGTCGGCCGCGCGGCGGTAAAGCTCTTCGGTGTCCGGATGGTCCTGGGCGGCTTCCAAAATGCGCGCGATCACCCGGCGCTGCTCTGTCATGCGCATGCCGTGGTTGATACAGCGTTGTTCGAGGGAAGGTTCAGTGCTCATTGTTTGCCGCTGATCTGGGCGCTTGTTTGCAAGGGGTGCGTGAAGAGGTGACGCTCGGGTTTGTGCAGCGGGCGCAGCATCCTGTCATTGTGCTTCACCGAAAAGCCTACGTTCGAAAACACCCCGAGGCATACGATAGAACACTTTTGCCCACTGGGGCACACCGGGGCACACGCACCCTGCGTTTGTGGTGGAGAGGTCTAAACAAGCCCCAAACGCATGACAAGCGCCGTCCGCCGTTCAGTCTGGGCCGCCAAGTTATCGGCCAAACCAGATGCCGTGCCGGATGCTGCACCGGACGTCCCCTTGGCTCGTGAATGCTCCACGCCAGCTGGCGCCAGTTGCGGTTCCTCGTCCGACGCCGGTTGTGAAAGAGGCGGGTAATACCCTTCGCGACGGCCCACCACCTCAAAGCCCAAGCGCTTATAAAGCGCGACGGCGGGGGCATTGTCCTCTGCGACTTCGAGAAACACTTGGGACAAACGGTCGGTTTGGAACCGTGCGATTGCATCGCGCATCAACCGCAGACCCAATCCGCCGCCGCGCTGGGCCGGGTCAACAACGATGGAGAGGATTTCTGCTTCATCCGCCGCCTGTCGCACCACGTTGAAGGCATCGAGTGTGCCCGGTTTGGTGCCCACGCGGCGGGCCACAAGCATCGTGATGGCGGGGTCGTTGGCCATGGCGGCAAAGTCGTGCGCGCTCCAACCTCTGGCAAAGGCGGCAGCGTGGAGCTGCGCCATCGGGTCGAAATCATCGGGCTGTGCCATCATGACCATGCGGTCGGGGTCGCTTTGCCAGACGTTTGAAAACAGCATGGGCATCACAATCCCGCTCCGGCGGCATTGGGAACAGAGTTTGCGGCCACTTTTTTTGATGGTGCCACTACCGACGCCTGGGGCTTGGCGTCCGCGCCGCGAATGTAAAGGGGCGACAGGGGCGAACCTGTGTTGTGGGCAAGAGCGTGGGCCGCCAAGCGTGCCACGTCCACAACGGACGGGCATGGCGCTTGACTAAGGATAGGCACATCGCCGGAAGCATCCGCCAACAACGCCGCCCCTGAACCCACAAGGGGATGGCCAAGCCTTTTGGCTTCCAGCGCCGCTTCGTCAAAGGTCAATGCTCTGGGTGTCACAAGGCACACACGGTTGTAGGGTTCGTTGGGACTTTGCGCATCAAACGCTGCGAACCAGACTTCGCCACGCCGGGCGTCCATCGCCACCGTGACCGCCTGGCTTGTTGATGCGGCCATGGCCTTCATGACCCCCACACCGCAGGCGGGGATGGCGCAGGCAAGAGCAACCGCGCGGGCGAAGGACAGGCCAACCCGAAGACCCGTGAACGATCCTGGGCCAACGGTGGCCGCAACGCCTTTCAAGTTTGCAAATTCCATAGAGGCCGCCACGAGGCACTCACCGACCATGGGAACCAGGCGTTCCGCGTGGCCAATATTCAGGGTTTCGCACATCTGGAAGACCGTCGCCGAAGTCTGCGGATCGAGCACACAGACGGCGCAATCCGCCCCGCTCGTATCGATGGTCAGCAGCATGATCTGGAACCGGTCCCCGTCAGAAGTCTAACATCAACGGGATCAGGTGAACGGATGCGTCACTGCGTTCGGACCGTCCCGTTTCCCGGG
>JBCBCT010000001.1:99845-101488 GCA_038530365.1 Pseudomonadota bacterium
GTCCCCGTCAGAAGTCTAACATCAACGGGATCAGGTGAACGGATGCGTCACTGCGTTCGGACCGTCCCGTTTCCCGGGCATGTCCCGGGCATGTCCCGGGCAATCAACCAAACCTGCCCCGGAAGATCAACGTGTGTTTGCGAGGCATGATTGGTGGGCGGGCAAGCCTGGGAGATTGGCGGTCGGGACAGTTCGGTGATTATTGAACGGCTTCCACCGCCTCCACTTCGGGGATGAAGTGTTTGAGGAGGTTTTGGATGCCATATTGCAGCGTGGCGGTGGAGGACGGGCAGCCGGCACATGCGCCGCGCATCTTCAGATAGACGCGCCCATCCTTGAAACCCTGGAACGTGATGTCGCCACCGTCCTGCGCCACGGCGGGTCGGACGCGGGTTTCCAAAAGCTCTTTGATGGTCGCCACAATCTCTTCCGACCCTTCGTCTATGAATTCATCGCCGGGGGCAGCAAGAGCCTCGGTTTCAGACAGCACCATCACCGGGCGGCCGGAGGTGTAATGCTCCATGATCGCACCCAAAACGGCAGGTTTGAGGTGAGCCCACTCGACGCCGTCGGACTTGGTGATGGTGACAAAATCAAAGCCGAAGAACACCGAAGTCACTTCAGGAATGGAAAACAACGCTTCCGCCAAAGGCGACTTGCCTTCCGCATCCTGTGCCGTGTTGAATTCGAAGGGCCCATTGTCCACGACGGTTTCGCCGGGAAGAAATTTGAGCGTTGCGGGGTTCGGCGTGGCTTCGGTCTGGATGAACATGGAAGGCTCCCGTGTTTTTGGGCAGTGTGTTTGGACGGCAAGACACGCCGTCTAGGGGCTAAATTCCGTCGTGATACCGGACTTATGGATGATCGCCCCCGCAATCAAGACAAAGCCATAGCGACACGGCGACCGTGCGGAGCCGTGCCAACCAAACGGACGGAGCGATCGTAACGCAACCCGCAACCCGCAACCGGTTACACGAGATCGTCGATCTCTTCATCGGTCAGCGTGGCCGGCACCACCGTCACAGGAATGGGGAAACCGGTATTGCTGCCTGCCACCGCGGACACCAAAGGACCGGGACCGTCTTTTGAATCCCCCGCCGCAAGGACCAGGAGTGCAATGTCTGGATCGTCTTCGATCACGCCTTCAATTTCCTGGGGGGTCTTGCCTTCCCGCAAAACGGTTTCCGGCGTCACACCGCCAAACTCCACAGCCAATTGGCTTGCCTTGGCGAGCGCTTGCTCGCCCTCCTGCCGGGCCTCGGCGCGCATGACCTCTTCGACCCCCAGCCAGTGCTGAAAATCCCCCGGTTCCATCACGTAGACCAGAACGAGATCCGCATCGATGCCGGCAACACGCCGGGCTGCGTAGTGGATGGCTTTGGAGCATTCGGGGGTCTGGTCCACCACCGCCAAAAATTTCCGCCGGTGGCCGGGTTCCCGAACCTGTCTTTTGCTGACCATAGATGTGCGCCGCTGAGGTGAACTCGCCCGACCCTAGCCGCGCCGGCCCACAAATCCAACGATTTCCTTCACATCTTCCAGCACAGGAGCTGCGATGGCGCGGGCTTTGTCGGCTCCTTTGGTCAAGATTGCATCGATTTGAGCAGGATCGGACTGCAAACGGCGCATTTCATCGGCAATCG
>JBCBCT010000002.1:0-55534 GCA_038530365.1 Pseudomonadota bacterium
TTGGCCTTGGGCACGGGATTGATTGAGCCTGTTGAGCACTGCGTTCAAACGCCGTTCGGCTGCCTCCGCTGTCATTTGCGCCGGTGCCGTGGGGGCCGATGGAGCCCCAGTTTGAGACTTGGTTTGAGCCTCAGTTCTGGCTGTTGACCAAAAAATGCTGGTCGAAACCAGCAAGCACAACACAGTTGTGCGCTGGGCCTTTGCTGTTTTCCAAAACGCGTTGATGCAAGCCATGACAGGAGCCTAACGGCGTGAGCTTTAAGGCTCCATTAACCATCGCACGCCCCCAGCAAAGACAACACGATGTGCTGCGCGATCCGGGGCCGTCAGGTGCGATGATAGGGGTGCCCGCTCAGAATGGTGGTGGCGCGATAGATCTGTTCCAACACCAAAACGCGGACCAATTGATGGGGCATTGTCATGCCGCCGAAGGATAAAACGGCCTGTGCATCGTCACGCAGCGAAGAGGCGAGACCATCCGGACCGCCGATTAAGAACGCCATCGGTTTTGCTGTTTCCAGGCCGCGCTCCACCAATCGCGCAAAGCCCGGGCTGTCGATGGACTTTCCCCGCTCATCAAACACAAACCATTGGTGCTGATCGCTGAGGCGGCTGAGCAGGTTTTTTGCCTCGTCCTGCTTGCGTTCATCGACCGTTGGACCACGGCTTTCGGGAAATTCATGGACATTGAAGCCGGACAGCCCAACCGCTCGCCCGGTTTTCTCAATGCGATCTTGGTAGCGGGACACAAGGTCCCGCTCTGGGCCTGCCTTTAATCGCCCTATGGCCGCCAGATCCAGCTTCATACCCAACAGCTCCCATGCGAAGGCGCGCCGGGCAGTGATGAAACGGGCGATGACAAACCAGAATACGCCGGACCAGACCATCCACTGCTGCGGTCAGTTGGCGAGGGCTTCATCCTCGGCAATCGCGGTCCACATCTTTTCCAGATTATAGAACTCCCGTACTTCCGGGCGGAACACATGGACGATGACATCGCCGACGTCGACCAGCACCCAATCGCAGGCCGGTTGGCCCTCGACTTTTGGGGTGCCGTATCCCGCGTCTTTCAAGTCGCGCAACAGTCTGTCCGTTACCGCGTTGACGTGACGGTGTGAGCGCCCGCTGGTGACCACGAGATGGTCGCCAATGGAAGACTTGCCGGTAATGTCGATATGGTTGGTTTCTTCAGCCTTGGACTCCTCAAGGCTGGTGAGGATCATGTGCAGCAGGGTGTCACGGGGCAAAGCTGCCTGGGACTGGCCCACTGTCTGTTCTTGTGCGTTCAGTTTGAAGACCTCTCTCGTGCTTCTGAACTCGGTTTAAGAATCACTCCATGCGAGCGTGTGTCACCCGACGCCGTCATCATAGGCGGGTTTTTGCGACGGTTTCAACTCACACAGACGTTTACGCCTTGACGGCTGATGCGGCGCGACTTCGCAGCAAGGTCGAGGACAGACTGTTTCGGGGCCCATGGATAAACGTCCAAGCCGGCGGTCTTTGGCGGGCAAGGAGGGCGGCGTCGTCTTCATCCATGCGAAAGCGCGACAGAGCGATGGCGCCTTGGGCGGAATGCAGGGACAAAGTTGAACCAGGGCGATCAATGACGCCGATGGGGAATGTCCCAGCAATCTCTCGCCAGCGCTCCCAAAGATGAAATTGCCCCAAATTGTCCGCACCCATCAGCCAGACAAAATCGTTGGCCTGAAATCGACTGGCAATTTTTGCCAGCGTGTCGGCCGTGTAGCGGGAGTTCAGGACCGCCTCCACAGCCGTCACTTTCATGGCCGGATGGCGGGCCAAGGCTTCGCAAGCTTCCAGACGTCGCGCCAGGGGGGCCAGATTTGAGTGATCTTTCAACGGGTTGCCGGGTGTGACGAGCCACCAAATCTGGTCGAGCTTTAACCGCGACAAACCCAGTTCAGATACGAGAAGATGGCCCTCGTGGGGAGGGTTGAACGAACCACCAAAAAGACCGATCCGTTGACCGGGTTCACAATGGGGAAAGCAAAGGTGACGACGCGCTACGCCCTCGGTTTGGTCGCCACCGCTCATCGTGAATCACACAGCGCGTTCGAGCCAGGCCGCGCGCGTTCATCAACCACGGATCTGTCCGTTTCCGCGCACCAGATATTTGAAACTTGTGAGCTGCTCCACGCCAACGGGACCGCGGGCGTGCATTTTTCCGGTGGCAATGCCGATCTCCGCCCCCATGCCAAACTCCCCACCATCGGCAAATTGCGTTGAGGCGTTGTGCAACAAAATGGCGCTGTCGAGTTCCCGGAAGAAGGCGTCGCGCACAGCATCATCTTCACAAATTACCGCATCGGTGTGGTTTGAAGACCACGCATTGATGTGTTCGATCGCGCCTTTGACACCGTCCACATGGGCGACAGAAATGATGGCGTCGAGATATTCGGTGCTCCAATCGGCATCGGTGGCGGCGATGATCCGCTCATCGGCGGCGGCGGCTTGAGCATCGCCGTGGATGGCGCATCCGGCATCAAGCAGCGTTTTGAGCAAGGGCGCGGCGAGGCGCTCGGCATCGTTTTTGTCGATCAAAAGCGTTTCAGCTGCGCCACAAATCCCGGTCCGTCTCAGCTTTGCGTCCAGGATGATCGCCTTTGCCATGTCGAGATCGGCTGATTTATCGACATAGACATGCACCAGCCCCTCAAGGTGGGCAAAAACGGGGACGCGCGCATCGCTTTGCACCCGCTCGACGAGGCTGCGCCCGCCGCGGGGGACGATGACATCAATGGCGCCGTTCAAACCTTTGAGCATTTCACCCACCGCTTGGCGGTCAGTCACGGGGACCAGTTGGACGGCGAACTCGGGAAGCCCGGCTGCCTTAAGACCATCCAGAATGGCTGAATGGATGGCGCGGGATGAATTGAAACTGTCGCTTCCCCCGCGCAGGATCACGGCATTGCCGGCTTTCAAGCAAAGGGCGGCTGCGTCTGCGGTGACGTTTGGGCGGCTCTCATAGATGACGCCGATCACACCCAAGGGCGTGCGGACGCGGTCGATATCGAGGCCGTTGGGGCGGGTCCAGCGGGCCATGCTTTGGCCAATGGGGTCCGCCATTTCAGCGATGCTGCGAACACCATCCGCCATCGCGCCGATCCGTTCTTGCGTCAGCAAAAGGCGGTCCAGCATGGCTTTAGACAGTCCGGCTTCCCGGCCATTGTCCATGTCGATGGCATTTGCGGCCAAAATGTCGGGGGCCTTCGACCGCAGGGCGTCGGCTGCCAGAATGAGTGCTTGAGTCTTGCTGTCCGACGACGCGGTTGCGAGTTTTGCGGCGGCGGCTTTGGCTGCGCGGCCGAGGTCCTGCATGATCCCCGCGATTGCGTCGGGACTGTAATTGGTTTTTTCAAGCATGGGATCGGTCTTTTGAATGCGTGTTTACACGGCGCGTTAGAGGTCTTTATCACGGCTGCGCGCTAAAGCCATATTATCGCGGTGGACGAGAGCGGATCGGCCTTCGTAGCCCAGAACCCCCGCAACGTCCTGGCTTCGCAGACCTTTAATGCGATCCGCGTCACCGTGATCATAGGCAACAAGACCGCTGGCGAGATGGTCGCCGTTTTGATCACAAATGGACACCATGTCCCCACGGCAAAACTCGCCCGAAACCTTTACCACGCCTGCGGGCAATAGACTTTTGCCGGCAAAGAGAGCACTCTTCGCACCCTCGTCGATGGTGAGTGTGCCAAGGGTTTCCAACTGACCTGCAATCCATGTCTTGCGCGCCGTGGCGCTCTTTGCCGGTGAAAACCAGGTGAAGCGGGCTCCGTCTTCCAGGGCTGCGATGGGGTGGAGCCGCTTTCCCGACGCGATGACCATGGCGGTTCCCGCCCGGTTGGCCAGCTTTGCAGCTTCCACCTTCGTGATCATCCCGCCCCGGGACAGACCACTGGCAGCATCGCCGGCCATGGCTTCAATGTCGGGTGTGATTGTATCGATCTGGGCCAAATGTGTTGCGGTCGGGTCGGCGTTCGGCGGGGCTGTGTACAGCCCATCAATGTCCGACAGCAGGATCAGCAAATCCGCACCCACCATCGTTGCAACCCGCGCGGCCAGTCGGTCGTTGTCGCCGTAGCGGATTTCGGTTGTGGCCAGGGTGTCGTTTTCGTTAATCACCGGGACTGCGCGCTCTGCAATGAGACGATGAAGCGTGTCGCGGGCGTTGAGATATTTCCTGCGACCGTCACTTCCCTCGGTATCGTGCAAGGTGAGCAAAATTTGCCCGGTCACGAGATCGTGGCTGCGAAATGCCCGTGACCATGCGCTCGCCAATTCGATCTGACCGACGGAGGCGGCTGCTTGGCTTTCATCGAGTTTTAAGCCCCCCGCGGGAAGCCTCAGCACCGTGCGCCCCAGCGCTATTGCACCCGATGATACGATGAGCACCTCGTGGCCACGGGCCATCAGTTTTGCAGCATCTGCCACCAGCGATGACAGCCATGTCTCCTGCAACCCATATGCCGGATCGACCAGCAGCGCCGACCCAACCTTGATGACCACGCGACCGGGTTTTTCAAACAAAGATTTGCGGGAGGCGGACATGGCGATGTGTCGATGAATTGGGCTGCGAGGGGGGATGCAAAAGCCGTTGGCGGACGATTATGCGATGCGGGCGGGCAGGGGGTAGATTGCAGGAAAAATTACGTTTGCGGTGCGTTTTGCCAGCGCATGTCCACCTTTGCCGGCTCGCTGGCGGCTTTTGCAACGGCAATCGCGTCGGCCATGGCGTGCAGAACCTCGGCTGTCCCGCGGTGGGCAACGGATGATAATTCATGGATGGGCGCGCCATGGCACACAGCGGAAAGCGCCTGCTTTTTTTGCGCTATACTCTCCGCGTCCATCGCATCGACCTGCGACAGGGCAAGGATCTCGGTCTTGTTTTCCAGCCCCGCCCCGTACAGTTCGATTTCACGGCGAACGGTCTGATAGGCGTCTGCAACATCGGTTTCATGGGCTGACACAAGATGCAAAAGCACGCGGGTGCGCTCCACATGGCCTAGAAACCGGTCACCAATGCCCACCCCTTCATGGGCCCCTTCGATGAGGCCTGGGATATCAGCGATGACAAGCGTTCTATCATCCACCGTCGCAACGCCCAAGTTTGGGTGAAGCGTGGTGAAGGGATAGTCGGCAATCTTTGGCTTTGCTGCGCTGACGGTGGCCAAGAATGTGCTTTTTCCCGCGTTTGGAAGGCCAATAATGCCAGCATCGGCGATGACTTTCAGGCGCAGCCAGATCGTCCGTTCATCGGCCTCTTGGCCGGGGTTGGCGTTGCGGGGGGCTTGGTTGGTCGATGTTTTGAAATGGGCATTGCCAAAGCCGCCATTGCCGCCTTTTGCGATGCGAAACCGTTGCCCTTCTTCCGTCAAATCGCAGATCAGGGTTTCGTTGTCTTCTTCGTAAACTTGCGTGCCCACCGGCACCTCGAGAGTGACATCATCGCCCTTTGCGCCGTGGCGGTTGCGGCCCATGCCGTGCATGCCGATTTTTGCGCGAAAATGCTGTTGGTAGCGATAGTCAATCAGCGTGTTGAGATTGCCCACCGCCTCCGCCCAGACGTCGCCGCCTCGGCCGCCATTGCCGCCATCGGGGCCGCCGAATTCGACGTATTTCTCACGGTGAAACGAGACGCTGCCCGCGCCGCCGGCGCCGGAACGGATGTAAACCTTGGCTTGGTCCAGAAATTTCATCGTGGTGTTGCTTCTGTGTGGTGACCGCGCAACATGGTTTTTGCGTTCGTTTGGGCGCGGCGGAACAGGATCGGAGGGCGGTATGGGCTTTTCCTGCGTGACATACAACATCCAATACGGTTTTGGGATGGACGGGCAATTCGATCTTTCGCGCATTGTTGATGCCGTCAAGGATGCCGATCTGATCGCCTTTCAAGAGGTGACCCGCGGGATGCCCCTTAACGGTGGCGTGGATATGGTGGCTACGCTGCGGGCTTTGTTGCCGGATCATGTTGGGGTTTGGGGACCATCCTTTCAGATCGCGCTGTCTGAGTCCGGGTTGGCTGGTGGTGACGGTGCGGGTGTTTCAGGATTTGAGTTTGGGAATATGGTGTTTTCAAAAGCGCCGATCCTGTCGACCCGCAACCATTTGCTGCCCCGCCGAATGCGGACAGAAGGCTTGAACCTTCAACGATCTGCGCTTGAGGCGTTGGTGGATACACCTGCCGGCCCGGTCCGGTTCTACAGCGTTCACCTTGATCACCTCAGTGAGGCCGAACGGTTGCTGCAAATTGAGGCGCTGTTGGCCTTGAGCGGTGATCATGTCAGCTTGGGTGGTGCTGCGACGGGGCTTTCAGCTTTTGGGTTTCCCGACCTTCCCGTGGTCGATGATTTTATGCTCATGGGGGATTTCAACCTTGAGCCGCAGGACCAAGCCTATGCGGCGCTATGCGGTGCCTCCGGAGGAACAGAAAAGGCAAGGTCGGCGAGCCGACATGTGGTTGATGTGAGCCGAGCAGACCGTTCCGCGGCCCGCGATGCGCTGACCTTCCATGACCCCAAGGGTGAAGACACCTCCAAGCGGCTCGATTACTGCTTTGCCAGCGGAAGCCTCGCTCCGCGTTGTTCGGCGGCTCGGGTGGATGAAGAGGCGGTGGGCTCCGACCACCGCCCCGTCTGGCTCGATATCGGCTAGGCCGCTTCCTTAGCGTCCAATGCCCCGAACAAGCGCTCAAACGCGGCGCGTTTCAGCTGCGTTTTGACGTCCGGTTTGGTTGTGCCCAAGGCCTTGCAGAACGTTTCGCCTTTACCGATCGCTTCAAAGCCCAGCTTTTCCATAACCCGCAGGGAGGCCACATTGTCCTCAAACGCGTAGGACTCGATAACGTCCGTTCCATAGACGCGGAACGCGCGGGCAAGCACGGCGCGCGCGGCTTCTGTGGCATAGCCCTTGCCCCAAAACGGTTTGGCGAACCAATATCCCAGCGTTGGGGTGTCGTACTTTTCATGAACGCTCACAACGCCGATGAGTTGTTCGCGGTGGACGGTGTATTTGCATTTTTCAGGGTTGCTTCGGTTGCGTGCGATCCAGTCGCGGGCATCTTTTTCCGAATAGGGCTGCGGCACGGAGGTCAAACGGCTGGCCACGTCGATATCGGACAGACCACGGACAATAGCTTCAGCATCCACGTCCAGGGGTGGACGCAATGTGAGCCGCCGGGTGATCAGAATGTCGATGGGCTGAGATGGTGTTTTGGTCATTGAGGGACCCTCCTCGGTATGGGCCCCGTCTGTGATTTGGTTCTTGGTGGTCAAAGCCCAAATCAAAAACGGGGGAAGATGGTGTCCATCTCCCCCCGCGCTGTGTCTTGATCATGACATCCGGGGTTCTGAGATGAACACCGGATGCAAGATTTTAATGGCGATCCGGTTATTCTGCGGCTTCCGCCACGGGCATGACGGATACAAAGGTTCGTTTGTTGGCTTTGGTTGCAAACTGAACGCGGCCATCGGAGAGGGCGTAAAGTGTATGGTCCTTGCCCATGCCGACATTATCGCCAGGGTGCCATTTGGTGCCGCGTTGGCGCACGATGATGTTGCCTGGAATAACAGCTTCACCGCCAAATTTTTTCACGCCAAGACGGCGGCCTGCGGAATCGCGACCGTTTCTGGATGAACCGCCTGCTTTTTTATGTGCCATCGTTTCGTTCTCCTGTGCTTTCAAGAAGGATCGGCGAAGCGCCGATCTTACTTCCCGATTTTTTCTTTGGCTTGTGCCTGCCAATCTTCAATTTGGGCTGCGCTGAACGGCATGTATTCGTCCACCTTCTCGATCTCTTCGGCGGTCAACGCTGCGATCTGCGCGAAAGTCATGATGCCCTGTTCGTTCAACTGGCGCTCTGCCACCGGCCCAATGCCTTTGATGTCGGTGAGTTTGTCTTTCTCGCCACCGGCTGGGGCTGCAAAAAGCGGTGCGCCGACCGCTGGGCTGGCTGCGGCGGCTTCTGTTCCTGCCGCTGCTTTTGTTTCAGCTTTTGGTGCTGCATCTGCTGATGCCTTTGCGTCAGCCTTTGAAGCTTTTTCTGCGGCTGCTTTCTTGGCACCCGTCGCCTTTTTGGAGGGTTTAGCGCCGTCGGTCAGAATTTCGCTGATTTGAAGCAACGTATAGTGCTGACGGTGGCCGATGGTCCGGCGGGAGTTTTGGCGGCGGCGCTTTTTGAAAGCGATGACCTTGCGGGCGCGGCCCTGCTCGAGGATTTCGGCTGTCACCATGGCGCCGTCCACGAGGGGCGCGCCGACGGTTTCGCCGACCATCATCACTTCGTTCAGTTCCACCATGTCGCCGGGCTCGCCGGCCAGTCGTTCAACTTTAAGCGTGTCATCGGGGGCGACAGTGTACTGCTTCCCGCCGGTTTTAATGACTGCGAACATCTTTTTGTCCTTGTGTTCAAGCTGTGTTCTCACGGGTTGCGCGGTAAGGCGCGTCCGCAAACACCTTTTTGCCAGTCTTGGTTGGGTTTTTTAGATTTCGGAGTTTGCAAAGCGGAAGGCTTTCCAACGTTGTGGTGGGTATAAAGTGCAATCGTTTGAAGTCAAGGTGAGGGCTTTGCGCGTGTTTGCCAGCCGCCCAGCCACCAAGGCGCGTTTCTCGGCGTGAAGTCACGGGGCGTGGTCCTAGAAGTCTTTGCCGCCTTCGTTCCAACGGGCTGTCACGGTGCACAGGGTCGAATAGACGTTTTTACGCCGGGGGTCGGGCTGCAGGATCTTTTCTTCCACCGCAACTGGGCAAAACGGTGATTGGACGACGATTTTGTAGGCGTCGCCATTTTTCCGCGCCAGAAGGATCAATTGGTAGCGGGCTGACGCGGGCAATTTATCGTATTCTTCGGTCCATAATCTGCGAACGTTGTGAAACTGGTTGGCATTGGGAAACGACACGCTGGACGCGGGCTTTTGTATTTCCGTTTCAAACCGCTCAACGAAGTCCCGGACCGCCAGGGCATTGGTCCGTGCAAGTTCCCGATCCGCTTTGGGAATAGACCCAGTGGCCGAGAGGAGGGCCGTCGGCCCCAGCGCCTGCATCGCAAGAAACGTGATTAGGGCGCCTCCAACGGCTGCAAGCGCAACGATGGCCCATTTGGTTTTGGGCTGCGGGGCGGTGGCAGCAGCGATCGGTGCAGCCGGTGCGGGCGCCGGGCTTGCTTCCGCATGGGGTGCGGCAGCCGATAGCCGTGCCTGTGCACCCTCTAAAGGGACGTCGGGCACTGGGCTTGGCGCAGGTTCAAATGCCGGCGGCTCTGGCACAAGCGTCGGCTCAGCACTGACGGGCGGGAGGGCCTGTGCCATGCTTTGATCCATGGCCTGCGCCATGGCTTGATCCATTGTTTGCTCTGGGGCTTGCGCTGGTGCCTGCTCCAAGACTTGCTCTGGGACTTGCTCTTGCACATGTTCGGGAGCGGCTAAAAGGTCCAAACGTGCATTGGCCTCCGCCTCCACTTTCACACGGGCCGCATCAAGGGCATTGAAGGCGTGCTGTTGAAGATCGTTTTGGCCATCAAATTGCGCAGCGATGCGGTTTCGCATGGCCAAACAATAGGCATCGAGTTCCGCCGCAATGTCATCGGCAGTGCCGCAGGTCCGTTGCTGAAGATGCTGCGCCAGCATGCTCTCAAGCTTCGTTTCAATACTGCTCATAATGACACTGCATCCGATACGGTTGGTGGGAACTCAGTCGAGCGAGGGTCTCAGGGCGAAGCCGCGCGCTTATCGAGTGCGAGAAGTGAAACTAGATTTGACCCCCCAAAGCAAGCGCTGGTCTTGTCTCAGTTGCCCGTTTGGTGACCATCATCGAACGTCCGTTGGCATGGAATACGCTTGCCCGCGCTGCTTTGCAGCGCTTTCATTCTTGACCGGCCCTTTTGGGTTTGGGCACTCTCGATATCGAGCCAGCCTAACCATGCTTCCCACATGTTTGGGTTTGCGGAAAGGTGCCAGATGAGTGACCGAGTGGTCGCTCGTGCTGCTTTGCAGCGCTTTCATTCTTGACCAGTTCGACCACTCTCGATAACGAGCCAGCCTGACCATGCTTCCCATATGTTTGGGTTTGCGGAGAGGTGCCGGAGTGGTCGCTCGCGCTGCTTTGCAGCGCTTTCATTCTTGACCAGTTCGACCACTCTCGATAACGAGCCAGCCTGACCATGCTTCCCATATGTTTGGGTTTGCGGAGAGGTGCCGGAGTGGTCGAACGGGGCGGTCTCGAAAACCGTTGTGCGGGCAACCGTACCCAGGGTTCGAATCCCTGTCTCTCCGCCATTTTACTTTGTAAGTTGCTGGTAAATATACGTTTTCTATAGGCCGAATTTGCGCATTCTCGTTACTGGTACAGTTTAGTGGTGCGGAAAACGTGCGAAAATGGCTGAAAATTCGCGACGGATGCGCCAAGCAGCTGGTGGGACAACTCCCCGATAATCCGACAATCAGCCAGTCAGATGCGATCCAGTACGCTTGTGAGGATATTTTGTAGGCACGGGTCGAAGCGGACCGCCGATGATGTGCGGGCGTTCCGTGACCTGCTGGACGCCGTTGATCGTGCTCCACACCAGCATGAGGGCAGGAGCAATCTTCCAGCTCACCACGCCCGATATTCTCCATGAGCATGGCCCCTTGTGGCAGGTCCCGACGGGCCTCCTCGATTAGGTGTTGTGCAGTATAGGGTTAGGCCTCTGGTACTCGGTAAGATACCAACACCATGTTTCGCCATTGTCGCTCCGATGACCCTCATCAAGAGGGCACGGGAGGCGTGGCGGGTATCACGGGACCGGCTGTGACTGTTGCTTCCGCTGTTCGCTGCCGAGTGGGAGTATGAAGACCCGATAATCCAAGATGATCCGCTGATGCCAACAAACCTGACGGGCGACATATCGGGCTGGGCGACGGACGGTTACACCCGCGAAGGCAAGCAGGCGATCAACCTCTTCCTCTTGTCGGATGCAGACATGGCGCAGATGGCTCGACATACGCTGCCGCCGAACTAAGTTGCGACCTGGATACCAAAGGGCAAATTTTTCGATGAACACCAATACGCGTCAGGCTGATCTTGACTTTGCCGCAGACCTTTTCAAAGCGGCAGACAAAATGCGCGGTGCGTTGGAGCCGTCGGAATACAAGCATGTCGCGCTGGGGTTGATCTTCCTCAAATATATTTCCGAAGCCTTTCAGGCCAAGCATGATGAGCTGGCAGCCGACGAACTGGCCGATCCGGAAGATCCGGAGGAATATCTGGCCGAAAACGTGTTTTGGGTGCCGGAGAGCGCCCGCTGGTCGCATATCCAGAAAAACGCCAAGTCAGCGGACATCGGCAAGATCATCGACGGAGCCATGGAGGCCATTGAGGGCGAACCGACCAATGAGACGCTGAAAGGCGTGCTGCCAAAAAACTACGCCCGCCCCACACTCGACAAGACCATGTTGGGCGAGCTGGTGGATTTGTTCTCCAACATCAAGATGCATGACAGCGCCGACCGGGCGCGGGATTTGCTAGGCCGGGTCTATGAGTATTTCATCTCCGGCTTTGCCAGCGCCGAGGGCAAGCGCGGGGGTGAGTTTTTCACGCCGCGGTCGGTGGTGCGCACGCTGGTTGAGATGCTCGAGCCCTATCAGGGCCGCGTTTATGACCCGTGTTGCGGGTCGGGCGGCATGTTTATTCAGTCTGAAAAATTTATCGAGGATCACGGCGGCAATCCGCTCAATCTTTCGGTCTATGGACAGGAGATCAACCACACCACGTGGCGTTTGGCGAAGATGAATTTGGCCGTTCACGGCATCGACGCGGACATCGCCTGGGACAGCGCAGGCAGCTTCCATAAGGACGCCCATCCGGGGCTGAAGGCGGATTATATTCTCGCCAATCCGCCGTTTAATATTTCGGACTGGGGTGGTGATCGTCTGGCGGAAGATAATCGCTGGCAATATGGCATCCCGCCCAAGGGCAACGCCAACTTCGCGTGGTTGCAGCACATCATCCACCACCTCGCGCCGCGGGGCCATGCGGGCGTGGTGTTGGCCAATGGCTCGATGTCGTCGCAGACGAGCGGCGAAGGTGAGATCAGAAAGCGGCTGATTGAGGAAGACCGTGTCGATTGCATGGTCGCCCTGCCGGGGCAGCTTTTCTATTCCACGCAAATTCCCGTCTGCCTTTGGATTTTGAGCCGGGATAAATCCGCTAATGGCCTGCGCGACCGGCGCGGCGAAGTGCTGTTCATCGACGCCCGCAATCTGGGTCATATGGTGGACCGGGTGCGGCGCGAGTTTTCCGATGATGACATCGAGAAAATCGCAGGCACCTACCGCCGCTGGCGGGCCAAGCCCGCAACGCTGGAGGAGCAAGGATGGGAGGCCTATGCCGACACGCCCGGGTTTTGTAAGGCCGACGGGCTGGAGACCATCCGCAAATATGACCACGTGCTAACGCCGGGGCGGTATGTCGGGGCTGCGGATGTTGAGGATGATGGGGTGCCGTTTGAGGAGAAGTTTGCGCGTTTGCGGGACCAGATGGACAGTCAATTTGAGCAAGCCGAAACGTTGCAAGCCGCGATCAAAGCACAACTTGAGCGCGTGAAGGCGTCAGGTTGATATGTCAAAGGCGCGCGCAGATGGCTTACATATCCACCCTATTGTGTTAATAAAATCTACTTTTTTTAACACGTTGAATTCGACATGTTAAAAGAAACATACGCAATACCGGACCTGCCGCCAAAGGCAGAGTTTGAGACGGTGGCCATACTGAAGGCCTTGGCTGAAGCGCACAGGCATCTCGGCGAATTGAAGGGGCGCGCCTCTGCAATTCCCAATCAAGGCATACTGATTGACACACTGTCCTTGCAGGAAGCCAAGGCATCATCAGAGATCGAGAACATTGTCACCACGCAAGACGAACTGTTCCAAGCCGACTTGTTCCCCGGTGGCAGCGGTTCACCAGCCGCCAAGGAAGTGGCTCTCTATCGGGACACGTTGCGAAAGGGCGCAGGCGCACTTGCTGACACAGGGCTGATCACGAACAACACGATCGTGCAGATGTTCCGCATGTTGAAGCGGCGCAGTAACGGTTTTCGTGAAACGCCGGGAACGGCGCTGAAAAACGACAGCACTGGTGCGTTGGTTTATGTGCCACCGCAGGACAGGCGCGCGATTATCACCCACATGGTGGCGTTGGAAAAGTTTATCAATGAAGATGATGCGGTCGATATAGATCCCCTCATCAAGATGGCGATCATCCATCACCAATTCGAAAGCATTCACCCGTTTCCCGATGGCAACGGTCGCATAGGTCGGATCATCAATGTCCTTTATCTGACCCGCGCGGGACTACTTGATATTCCGATACTCTATTTGAGCCGTCATATCACACGAAACAAAAACGAGTATTACCGCCTGCTCCAAGCGGTCCGCGATGAGGGCGCGTGGGAGGCGTGGGTGCTCTACATGCTGCAGGGTGTGGCGGAGACGTCGAAAATCACGCTGACCCTCGTGGAGGGCATCAGATCGCAGATGGCGGCAACCAAGACGCGCATGCGGGCCACACTGCCAAAACTCTATTCGCAGGACTTGCTCAACAATCTCTACCGTCACCCCTACACGCGCATCGATTTTGTGGTCAACGATTTGGGCGTGACTCGCCAGACGGCAGCCAAGCATCTCGATACTCTGGCCGAGAACGGTTTTGTCACCAAAGTGCAGGCGGGCCGGGTGAATTATTTCATCAATGAGGAACTCGTGGCATTGCTAATGGAGGTGTCAGAGGGGGACGGGTGATGGGATGCGCCATGGAAATGATGCGGGAGCCAACCATGCTTGGCGCGTGCCTGACTGGGCAGTTGGAGAGCATAGCCAAGTTCGGCCATGGCCTGACGCTGGGGCGGTATGTTGGTGCGGCGGATCTTGAGGATGATGGGGTATCGTTTGAGGCGAAGTTTTCTGTTCTCAATTTGGCTCTAGAAAAAAAATTTCGGTTGTCAGCAGAACTGAACGAAAAGATTAATATGTCATTGGCGCGGGTGCCACGATGAACTTCGAAAAAATTTGCTTGGGAGATGTTTGTACCTTCCAAGAAGGATATGTGAACCCGTCTCAAAAAATCTCCGAGTACTTTGATGGTCCGATCAAGTGGTTACGGGCGAACGATTTGAACAACGCCTTTGTCTATGAAACCTCCAGAACCTTGTCCAAACGAGGATTTGAAAGCGCAGGGAAAAGTGCTGTTCTCTTTGAACCCGAAACTCTTGCGATTAGCAAATCAGGAACAATAGGCCGTCTTGGTATTCTCAAAGATCACATGTGTGGAAACAGAGCAGTGATCAACATTAAGCCTGACCCAAATCTCGCCGACCCGTTATTTGTATTTTACGCCCTTCTTCATGATCAGCATCAGATTTCTACGCTTGCAGATGGAAGTGTTCAAAAGAATCTTTATGTGTCGGCTCTCAGCGGTTTTGAGTACTTTACCCCGTCGCTGAGCGACCAAGTCAGGGTATCTAGAACCCTCGCTTCCCTCGACGACAAAATCGAGCTGAACCGGCGGATGAATGAGACTTTGGAGGAGATATCGCGGGCGTTGTTTCGGGATTGGTTCGTCGATTTCGGTCCCACCCGCCGCCAGATGGAAGGTGCAACCGACCCCACCGCCATCATGGGCCAAGCCTTCCCCCCGCAAAAAGCCGCCACCCTCGCCCCACTGTTCCCCGCGAAGTTAGGAGAGGATGGGTTGCCAGAGGGGTGGTATAAGCAGCCGGTTGGCGAGCTTGCGGAAATCGTAGGCGGCGGTACGCCCAACACCAAGACTGATGAGTTTTGGGAAGGCGGCACGCACCTATGGGCGACGCCTCGCGACCTGTCCAAGCTGTCCGGTGTGTTCATCGGCGATACAGAGCGGAAACTCACGGATGCAGGATTGGCGAAGGTCAGTAGCGGCCTTTCGCCAAAAGGCAGCGTGTTAATGTCATCACGTGCACCTATCGGCTATCTCGCTATCGCTTCTCAGCCCGTCGCCGTAAACCAAGGCTTTATAGTCATACGTCCGACGGATCAGCTCCCCACACAATTCGCCAAGCTATGGTGCGAAGCCAACATGGAAACGATCGAAGCAAACGCTAACGGTTCGACATTCCAAGAAATCAGCAAGAAGAACTTCAAGCCTATCTTGGCAACCGTTCCTTCAGCGGATGTGATGACCGCGTTCTCGAATTTCGCGGGCCTGCTGTTCGAAAAGGTGCAAGCGAACGAACAAGAAAACCAAACCCTCGCCGCCCTTCGCGACCTCCTCCTGCCCAAACTCATGTCCGGCGAAATCCGCCTGAAGGATGCGGAGAATGCTTCGTGAGGGATCTTTGCCCGAACATCTATGATTTCGCCGCCCATTGGCGTGACGCTCCGAATGTCGGGCAAGCCTTGCAGGCGCTGGAGTTGGTGGACAAAGAGGACAATGACGGAGTGATTTGCGCTGCCAAGGCGATGGTCGAGTGTGCTTGCAAAACCATCGTCGAGGAGCTGGACGATTCCTCAAACTCGATTAAAGGGTGGCCTAACTCGCTGATTGAGGCGGAGATTGAAGCATGAATAACCTCGGCCGCCTTGAACGTGTTGATCTCCGCGCTGAATGGACCAAAGAAGACCGTGATTTCACGCCTTGGCTGGCGCGGGAGGAGAACATTGCTCTGCTGGGCGAGACGCTCAATATGTCGCTGGAAGTGGAGCAGGAAGAGCGTCGCGTCGGGCGGTTCAGTGCGGATATTCTTTGCAAGGACACCGGCTCGACGGATGCCGGCTGGGTGGTGATCGAGAACCAGCTGGAAACGACCGACCATTCCCATCTCGGCCAAATCCTCACCTATGCGGCGGGTCTGGAAGCCAAGACCTGCATTTGGGTTGCCGCCAAGTTTCATGAGGAACACCGCGCCGCCGTCGACTGGCTCAACGAAATTTCCGGCGAGGAATTTCAGTTTTTCGGGTTGGAAATCGAACTCTGGCGTATCGGTGACAGCCCGGCTGCGCCGAAGTTTAACATCATCGCTAAGCCCAATGACTGGAAGCGCGAGGTGGGCCGCACCGCTCGCTCCATGGAGCCTGCCAATCTGACCGAAACCAAACGGCTGCAGCTCGAATTTTGGGAAGCGCTGAAAGTGCGGCTCGCTGGACATCCAACGCTGCGCTCGCAAAAGCCCTTGCCTCAGCATTGGACGACATTCTCCATCGGGCGGTCGGGCATGCATCTGGGGGCGATCATCAACACCCGTGATGACCGGATCGGCGTTGAGCTGTATCTCGGCGATGACAACGCCAATGCGTTCTTTGCGCAGTTGGAGCAGGACAAACGGGCCATAGAAGCCGAGCTCGATTTTGCGCTGGAATGGATGCCGCTGCCCGAACGGCGGGCCTGCCGGATCATCGCCTATCACCCGCTGCGAAACCTTGCCGACACACAAAGCTGGGACGGTCTGCAAGACTGGATGGTTTCGGCGCTGGAACAGATGCAAAAAGCGTTTGCCCGCCGCGTCAAAGCTCTCACAGTCGAGGCGCTGTGACCGTGAGCCAGGACATCATCTATACTCAGCAGGAAAACACCTATTCCGGTTTTTCCGAAGCGGTTGTTGAAGACGCCGCGACCGCCATCCTGCAAGAATTGGGCTGGCGCTACGAAGATCCGCTGGACATCGGCCCCGACGGTCCCCGACGTCTGCGCAAGGCCTATGGCGAAGTCGTTTTGTTTGATCTGCTCGGAGACGCGGCCCGTCGCTTCAACCCCGATGTGCCGGAAGAAGCGCTTCAATCAGCACTCAAACAGGTGCAACTGACGGAAACGCCCTCTCTTGTTGAAGAAAACCGGCGCATCCACCGTTTGCTTGTGGACGGTATCGACGTTGAATACCGCCGCCCGGATGGCACCATCAAAGGCGACAAGGTGCATCTGATCGACTTCGAGACGGTTACAAACAACGATCTGATGGTGACACGGCAGTTTACGGTCGTTGAAGGCGGGCACAATCGGCGACCCGATATGGTGGCCTTCGTGAACGGCCTACCGCTGGTGGTGATCGAACTGAAAAACGCCGCGAGCGCAAACGCGACGATTGAAGATGCCTTCAATCAGCTGCAGACCTACAAGCAGCAAATTCCGTCTCTGTTTCGAACCAACGCAGCGCTGATCACGTCTGACGGACTGCTGGCCCGCATCGGCTCGCTAACCGCTGGCGAAGACCGTTTCATGCCGTGGCGCACGGTGACCGGAGCTCAGGACGATTTCACGCCCGAAGGCCCCAAGGAGATGGAAACGCTCCTGCGCGGCGTGCTTCAGCCGGAGCGCCTGTTGCAGCTGCTTCGGGACTTCACCGTGTTTGGCGACAAGGGCGATGGCATCTTCAAGATCATCGGCGGGTATCATCAGTTCCACGGCGCACGCAAAGCGTTGGCCAGTGCCATCGATGCTGTGAGCCAAGACGGTGACCGCAAGGTTGGGGTGATCTGGCACACGCAAGGCTCAGGCAAGAGCTTTCTCATGGCTTTCTTTGCCGGGCTTCTGGTGCGCGCCCCTGAGTTGGAAAACCCAACCATTCTTGTCGTCACGGACCGGAATGACTTGGACGATCAGCTCTACGGGACTTTTTCGCTGTGCCGCGACTTGATCCGTCAAACGCCGGAGCAGATCGAAGATCGCGAAGACCTGAGACAGAAGCTGGACCGTCAGTCTGGTGGCGTGATCTTCTCCACCTTGCAGAAGTTTTCGCCCAAAGAGGGGGAGGAAAACTTCCCCATGCTCTCGGATCGCCGCAACATCATTGTGATCGCAGACGAGGCACACCGCAGCCAATATGGCTTTGATGCGAAGTTGGACGGCACAACGGGTGCGCGTCGTTACGGCTATGCGCACTATCTGCGCCAAGCCCTGCCCAACGCATCCTTTGCAGGATTTACCGGTACACCCATTGAGGCAGCGGACGTCAACACGCCCGCGGTCTTCGGCGAGTATGTCGACATTTACGACATTAGCCGAGCCGTCCAGGACAAAGCCACCGTCCCGATCTATTACGAAAGCCGCCTGGCGCGGGTGGAGTTGGAGCAGGAAAAGCTTCCGGAAATCGATGCCGCTGTGGACGCGCTCTTCGATGACGAAACGCTGTCAGAGCAGGAAAAGGCGAAGGCCAGCTGGACCAGTGTTGAGCGTCTTGTGGGCGCACCGCCGAGATTGGAGAAGGTCGCACAGGATATCGTAAGCCATTTTGCAAATCGGCTTGAGGGTATGGCTGGTGAGGGCAAGGGCATGATTGTCTGCATGAGCCGCGCAATTTGCGTCGATCTCTACAACCGAATTGTGGCGCTGCGACCAGAGTGGCATTCTGAAGATGATAGGCAGGGCGTGGTCAAAATCGTTATGACCGGGTCGGCGTCAGATCCTCTGGAGTGGCAGCAGCATATCGGCAGCAAGATGCGGCGTGATTTGCTGGCAAAAAGGGCAAGAGACCCGGAAGACCCGCTCAAACTGGTGATCGTACGGGACATGTGGCTGACCGGGTTCGACGCACCCAGCATGCACACCATGTATATCGATAAGCCTATGCGCGGCCACGGCCTGATGCAGGCCATCGCACGGGTGAACCGGGTATTCAAAGACAAGCCGGGCGGTTTGATCGTTGACTACATTGGCATTGGTCAAAACCTGAAAAAGGCGCTCCAGAACTACACCGCCAGTGACCGCGGTCAGACCGGGATTGATGAAGAGGAAGCCGTTGCGGCACTTCAGGAACTGGTTGAGAGGTGCCGCGATTTCTTTTCGGGTTACGATTATCGGCCTGGTGTTGAAGGTTCAGCGCAGGAACGATTGCAGGCGCTTGTCGGTGCCATCGAATGGGCGCTTGAGAAGCAAAAGGCCGCCGCAGATCAGGCCGTTGACGAGACGTCAAAGAAGTCCGCGTTGAGTTACTACGCTGATTTAATTGCAAACCTTTCGAAAGCGTTTGCCTTGGCTGCCGCCAGTCAGACCGCCCAATCGGTGAAGGAAGAGGTGGGCTTCTTTCAAGCCGTGCAGGCAGCACTGTCCAAAACATCGCCAAAAGACGGCATCAGTCGGCGAGAAAAAGAGTTTGCAGTCGGTCAACTCATCTCCGATGCGATTGCTGATGCGAATATCATAGATGTGCTTGCTGCCGCGGGAATGAAGACGCCCGAAATCTCGGTGCTTTCAGAAGAGTTTTTGTCCGAGATACAGAATATGAAGCATAAGAACTTGGCTCTGGAAGCGCTCAAAAAGCTTCTGGCCGGCGAGATAACAGCACGCAGCAAACGAAACGTGGTTGAGGCAAAAGCATTTTCTGAGCGTTTGCAGGAGGCGGTCGCTCGTTACCATGCCAACGCGATCACGAGTTTAGAGATGATCCAAGAGCTGATCGATATGGCAAGGGATCTGAAGCGTTCAGTCGAGCGTGGTGATGACCTTGGCTTGAGCCAAGAAGAATTGGCCTTTTACGATGCTCTGGCGCAAAATCAAAGTGCGGTGGAGATGATGGGTAATGAAGAGCTGCGCAAAATCGCACATGTTCTCGTGGAGCAGCTACAACAGAATGTTACCGTGGATTGGCACCTAAAGGAAAGTGCTCGAGCCAAGCTCCGTATTCTGATCCGACGTATTTTGAAAAAGTACGGCTATCCGCCCGATCTCGCTCCAGTGGCCATCAATACGGTGTTGAGCCAAGCTGAGACTGTATTGAGATGGTCGAACTAGGGTCTGCTTCACTTGCCAGCTTTGCTCGGTGGTCAGGCGTTCTGATTTTCGTGAACTCTGGAAGCTGCCCGGCCCAGCATTCTAAATCAGCCCGCAAAACGTACCAAAACTGTCGGGAAAATTTGGAGGGAAAACCCGTACCTCGTTCTTCGCAGTGTTTTTCGCTGCCAGCGCTTCTGCTTGCGGCACCAACAGTTCCAACTCTCTTTCGGGGAAGGCGCGTGCGGCGGATGTCAGGCGGTCTAGGATCATCTGTCGTGTAATTGCCGTATCTTCGTTCGCCGAGGCCGACCCTTCGGGCGGCTTCCGCGTTGGAAATGCCCAAGTCTTTGGCGCGTTGTTTCAGTCTGTGAGTAAATATCTTCATCTGCACAAAACGTGTGTTGTATCATGGTTGTGATATGGGAATGGATAATGAGGGCGCCACAGGTGGGCGGGATCGTCTAGCACATCTTAGCCCTCATCATGCTGATGTGGCCGCGTCGTCAGTCACGCGATGCTGACAAGACATACTCCGAGGCGGAAGATCAAGCCGGCCGTCGCTAAGCGCGGTCCGCGCAGCAGCCACAAGGCGGCTAAGGCTTCAAGCCGTTTTCCCCTTTACATGGTACAGTCATTTGGTGCTGTCAGGTTATGAGAACCAAAGACGGGTCCGCGTAAGTGCTTGAAACCGCTGCGGTGGTAGAAAAAAGACAATTGTCCCTGTCCCTTCGCCATTTTTGATCTCACGGCATTCGCTTCGGTGCTCTGGCCAGTCATGTCTGGGCGAGCGATCTTGGCCGAGCCTCCGGGGCGGGGGTTAGAACGCCAGTTGGACTTTCATGGCGGCTTTTCTGTTGGAGGCGAGTTCGAAGGCTTCTTTGGCGTCTTCTAACGCCATGCGATGGGAAATCAGCGGGCGCACGTCGATGGTCCCGTTTTGCATGAGGCGGACGGCGGTCTCAAATTCTTCGTGGAAGCGGAATGAACCGCGAAGATCGATTTCTTTGGCCGTCATCGCTTGCACCGGCAGCGTCATGTCTCCGCCGAGGCCCAGTTGCATGATGACGCTGCGTGGTCGCATGGCTGGAATCGCACCAACCAGCGCGGGGGCGGCTCCGGAACATTCAAACAGGACGTCAAACGTGCCCTTGCCCTTTGCATATTGGGACAGACCGTCGGGCTGTTCGGCCATGTTGATCGTGTCGCTTGCGCCTATTTTTTGCGCGTAGCCCAGAGCTTCATCGCTGAGATCGGTGACCACGGTTTCAACCGCACCGGCGGCCTTTGCCACCAGAAGACACAGATTGCCGATGGGGCCTGCGCCGGTGATCAGGACCCGCTTCCCCATGAGATCGCCGGCGCGCTTGGCGCCATGAAGACACACGGCGAGGGGTTCGGCCATCGCCGCTTCCCCGTCCGTCAAACCGTTGGCGGTCACGCATTGGGAGGCCAGGGCGGTGAGGGATTGGCGAAACGCGCCCTGGATGTGGGGGAAGGGCATGGCGGAGCCGTAAAAACGCATCGCTTCGCAATGGTTGTGCAGGCCTTCGCGGCAATAGCGGCATTGACCGCAGGGTCGGGAGGGTGACACGGCAACGAGATCCCCAACCGAAAGCCCATCGACGCCATGGCCCAAGCTTTTCACCCGCCCGGACACTTCGTGGCCGAGGACCATGGGTTCGCGCAGCCGGATCGTGCCAAAGCCGCCGTGGTTGTAATAGTGCAGGTCGGACCCACAGATGCCGCCGACGGCCAGATCGATGAGCACCTCGCCGGCTTCGGGTTCCGAGGGCTGGGCCGTTTCAATGCGCAGGTCTTTTGCGTCGTGGATCACGATGGCTTTGGGTTTGTCTGTGGGCATGGGGTCCTCAGGCAGGGGCCTTTGATGTCTTGGGGGGTCTCAGCGTGAAAATATGCCAAGGGCGCTCAGATGCTGTGCGTTTGCGGTCCTGTATACCCCACCGTTGTTGACGATGTTATCGATAACATTTAACTGATTCAACTGGTTGGGGAGGGTTTAGGCGCAGGCTTGCGGCGTCTTTTCTCAACATTTTTTGCACCGCGCATTTATGGATCGTTCGATGCCACATTTGGATTTGTTTGACTTAACCGGTCGGTGGGCGTTGATCACCGGATCATCCCAAGGCATCGGCTTTGCCTTGGCCAACGGCCTGGCGAAAGCCGGCGCAAACATCATCTTAAACGGGCGCGACCCTGCAAAGCTGGATGCGGCGGCGGAGACCCTTGCTGCACACGGTGGGTTGACGGCAAAACTTGCCTTTGACGTGACGGATCACGGGGCGGCGAAGCGGGCAGTTGACAGCTTTGAGGCGGACAGCGGAGCCATCGATATCTGCATCAACAATGCCGGTATGCAGCATCGCACGGCGCTTGAAGATTTTCCGCCGGAGGCGTTTGAGAAACTGCTTCAAACCAATATCAGCAGCGTGTTTAATGTCGGCCAAGCGGCGGCCAAACATATGATCGGGCGGGGTCGCGGTAAGATTATCAACATTGCCTCGGTTCAGACGGCTCTCGCCCGGCCGTCCATTGCGCCCTACACGGCGACCAAGGGGGCGGTTGGCAATTTGACCAAAGGCATGGCTACAGATTGGGCAAAGCACGGGCTGCAATGCAATGCCATTGCTCCGGGCTATTTCGATACACCGTTGAACGCAGCTTTGGTGGCCGATCCGGACTTTTCCGCCTGGCTTGAAAAGCGCACGCCCGCCGGGCGCTGGGGTAATGTGGAGGAATTGGTGGGCGCGGCCATCTTCCTTGCCAGCGACGCATCGACGTTTGTAAACGGACACACGCTCTACGTGGACGGTGGTATCACGGCCTCGCT
Source organism: Pseudomonadota bacterium (assembly GCA_038530365.1). Taxonomy (GTDB): domain Bacteria; phylum Pseudomonadota; class Alphaproteobacteria; order Rhizobiales; family Rhizobiaceae; genus Pseudahrensia. Next base: position 22,577 of record JBCBCT010000002.1, read on the forward strand.
TTGATGGCTGGAAAGTTCGTCATCATGGGCGTGGCCGGTTGTGGAAAATCGGCTGTTGGCGCGGCTCTTAGCGGCGCAACGGGGCTTCATTACATGGATGGGGATGATCTCCATCCCGCTGCCAATATCGCCAAAATGTCTTCGGGCATTCCGCTGACTGATGAGGATCGCTGGCCCTGGCTTCAAGCGATTGGCGCACTGTTTGCCAAAACCGATGCCCCACTTGCCATTGGATGTTCGGCCCTCAAACGGACGTATCGGGATTTCATCATCGCGCATGCCGGTGACCCTGCTGATAGCCCGGTGGTGTTTATCTACCTTGAGGGATCGCGGGATTTGATCGGGTCGCGGATGGCGGATCGGGAAGGACATTTCATGCCAACGGCCCTGTTGGACAGTCAGTTTCAGGCGTTGGAGCCCCCGGCAGTGGACGAGCAGCATATCGTGGTTGATATTTCTCAATCCATTGATGCGATTGTGGCGGATGTTGTGGCTAAGCTTGCGCTCGATAAGCCTTGAGCCAGTTCAATCCAGCTTCGACGGTCTCGCCACGGGGTTTGTATTCTGCGCCCAGGTGGCCCTGGTAGCCTGCTTCTTCTATGACTTGAAACAGATACGGGTAGTTAAGCTCTCCGGTATCCGGTTCTCCCCGGTCGTGCACAGCTGCAAACTGCACATGGCCTATGTGGGCCATAGAGCTGCGGATGAGTGTTTCGAGATCGCCGTGGACGATTTGAGCATGGAACATGTCGAACATGACATGGACGTTTTGGGCCCCCACGGCCTCAATGGTTTTGATCGCTGTGTCGACCCGGCTCAGATGCGCGCCGGGCACAGATCGCGGGTTCAAAGGTTCGATGACAATGCGCAGCCCTTGGGCGCCTGCACGATCGGCAGCGTATTTTAGATTTTCGCGAAACACGGCTTCGGCACCGGCATCCCCGTGGGTGATGCCGGGAACCACATTAATGTGTCGCGCCTTGATGCTGCGCGCGTAACCCACGGCTTGATCGATAGCGTGGCGGGCTGCGTCCCGATGGTCTGCAAGGGCGGCAAGGCCGAAGAAGCCTTCGGGGCCCAACACGGTGTTGATCCCCAGCATGGACAGGTTGGTTTCGGCCAGGGTTTCGGCGATCTCTTCTGCGGCATGTTCGTAGGGGAAATGGCACTCTACGTCATCAAAACCCGCCGCTTTCGCCGCCCGAATTCGATCGGGCAGCGGACGGTCTGTCCACAGAAAGCCTAAATTCGCGGAAACCTGTAGCACCACAGTCCAACAACCTTACAGGAAGCGGACGTAGTTGGGGGCTGGAAGATCATAGGTCTGGCCGGTCGCTGTAATCAGTCCGGTTTCGGGATTGCGTGCAAAGATTGTCAGGTTGGACGAATCCTGGTTGGCCACGATCACCGCCTTCCCACAGGGGGAGAGCGCAAAATGCCGGGGGAATTTTCCGCCCGTTGGCACCACATCAATGCGCTCCAGGCCCCCGTCTTCAAGGACTTTGAAGATCGCAAGCGTATTGTCCCCCCGGTTCGATACGTAAAGAAAGCGCGCGTCCGCAGACAGTTTGATTTCCGACACGTAGGAGACCTGATCCCGGTTCTCCAAGGTGGAGACGTATTGAACGGGCGTGAGGCGCTTTTTGGATTTTTCATGCTCCGATGCGTCGAGTTTGGCCACGCAGACCGTGTTGAACAACTCGTTGGAGATATAGCAAATGTCGAGGGTGGGGTGCATGGCCATATGGCGGGGACCGGAGCCGGCCTCAAACGCGATGTGGCCGTCGGGCGTCAGCTGTTTGGTTTCTGGATCATAGCAATATTGGAACACGGCGTTTTCGCCGAGGTCCGGGATGAACACCCAATCGCCCCAGAAATGCGCGCAATGGGCGTGGGGGCCAACCTGGCGGTTTTCCCAATGGTCTTCGCGGTATTCCACCTGCCGCCATTCGCCATCTTTGCGGCACAGCTGTTTGAAGCTCTGCAGCGTTTCGCCCAGCGTCCCGTCTTCGGAAACGTCAACGACATCGACGATGGCATCCCAATAGTTGATCACGATGGCGGCATCTTTTTGGGGCGACAGCGCCAGATAGCACGTGGACTTCCCGTTTGCCCTAAAGGTGCCGGTGTGTTCGAGCTCTTTTTTGTCGTTGATGGTGAGCTGAAACACATCGCCATTGCTCTGGATCGTCTCAGCGATGGCATACATCATCCGGCCATTGGAATGGGGGATGAGGACCGCCGGGTTCAACAGGGGCGTCGCGCCCGTTTCGTGGATGGTGCCGTCGGTTTCAAGCCTCAATGAATGAATGCCCTTGCCGGATGTGGGCGCATAGGGCTGGTGCGCCAAAACGGTCTGGTCTGAATAGGTGCCGATCAAAACGGTGCACGCCTCATCCAGGGCAACTTTGCTGTCGGTGCTGTAATCTGCGGTGGTTTTATCAAGCATATCAATCATTACCCTCTTCCGACAAACGGCATGCCGTTAGCCATTACGTTGATGTTCAAAACGTTCACATCGTTTGGCAGCCCGGCCATGTAGACGATGGCATCGCAAACCGGCTTCACGCCGATCACCGGTTCGCCCATGGTTGAGCCGTCGGCCTGCAACACGCCCTGGCCCATGGCATCGCCCATGGAGGAGGAGATGTTGCCGAGATCAATTTGGCCGCAGCAAATGCCGTATCGCCGACCGTCCAGGGCCAAGGATTTGGTCAGGCCGCTGATGGCGTGTTTGCTGGTGGTGTAGGCTGCTGAAAACAGGCGCGGCGTGGTGGCTGACACCGAGCCATTGTTGATGATGCGCCCACCGGTTTCCTGCTTGCGCATCTGCCCAAACGCGGCGCGGGCGGCATAAAATGCTCCGTTGACGTTGATGGAAATCAGCTTGTCCCAAACGTCAATGTCGAGTTCATCGGCGGGCACGGCCGGGGCTGAAATGCCGGCATTGTTGAACAGGAAGTCGACGCGTCCGTGGTGTTCGACGGTTTTGTCGAAGAGAGACTGAACATCCTCGGCTTGGCTGACATCGCAGGCGATGGCCATGCCCGGGGTCTCAAGTTCCGCGACGGTTTCATCGAGCGCTGCCGGGGTTCGACCGGCGACGATGCAGGTCCATCCGTGTTTGCTGAGCGCGATCGCAGACGCGCGACCAATCCCGCCACCACCACCTGTGATGACCGCAACCTTCGACATAGTAAGCTCCCTTTAGTCTGCCGTCTTTAGCCTTTGACCGCGCCCGCCGTCATTCCTGTGATGATTTGGCGTGAGGCAAGCAGCGTAAAAATAATGGGTGGTATGGCGAGGAGCATGCCGGTCGCCATGATGACCCCCCACTCCACGTTAAATTCCGACATGTTGTTGACGATCAGGATGGGCACGGTTTTCGTGTCCCGGTCCGACAGGGCCGACGCTAAAAGGTACTCGTTCCACGCAATGCGGAAGGTGAAGATCGCCGCAGCGGCAAGGCCCGGTTTAATGAGCGGCAAAACCACCAAGAAGAAAACCTGGAATGGCCCTGCGCCATCGACGCGGGCAGCCTCTTCCAGTTGGCGTGGCACCTGGACGATGAAACTTTGCAAAATCCAGATCACAAAGGGCAGGTTCATCGCCACATAGATGAGGATGATGCCGCTGTGGGTGCCTGCGAGACACACATCGCCGCGGCCACCAAACGTGTCGCGGATCAAGCCGCCGATCAGGCCTTCCTTGTCGAAGCAAAACTCGTTGTTCCAAAGGCCAAACACCGGGACCAACAGAACCGCAGGTGGGACCATGCGCACCAGAAGTGTGGAGACGGAAACGGTGTCTCGACCCATGAAGCTGAACCGCACGAGGGCGTAGGCCGCCATGCAGCCGATGATGAGGGTGAGCACCGTGGAAATGAGCGCGATGATCAACGAGTTTATGAAAGCGCCACCAAATTTCAGCGCGCAGAAATCAAGATGATCCGGCTCGTACCAAAGCAGGTCGCAGAGCGCGGTTTCATAGTTTCGGATGGTGGGCAGGAACAGCAGGCCTGATGTGCCCGAAATGATGTCCACATCCAGTTTGAAGGAGTTGATGAACATCAAAAAGATCGGCCCCACGGCCATGATGATCAGGCAGACGAGCAGCGCGTAAAAGGCTGGGTTTTGCCGTTCGTTATTGGCCGGACTTGCAGCGGACATTAGGCTTCCTCCTCAACCAAAGCGCGCTGGCGCTGGGCACGGGCTTCTTGCCAGCGGGTGAAGGCAAACATCGCTACGGTGAACACCATCAACAGCATCAGCAGATAGTTTGACATGGCAGCCGCCGTCCCCAGCTCGCGGAATTCAGTGGCGGTGCGGGAAATGCGCAGGGCCAGGATTTCCGTCGAGAGGCCCGGGCCGCCCTCGGTCATCACGAGGATCACTTCCAACACTTTGAACGCGTCGATGAGGCGAAGCAGGCAGGTCACGATGAGAACCGGCATCATCAGCGGCAACTTGATGTAAACGATCTGTTGCCAGGGCGTTGCGCCGTCGATGCGCGAGGCTTCCAGGGCAGATTTTGGCAAGGATTGAAGGGCGGCCAGGCTCAAAATGAAAATGAATGGGGTCCATTGCCAGATGTCGGCAATGATGACGGAGAGGAGCGCATGCTGGCCGAGCCAGTCCACGCCTTCCAAGCCCACGGATTCTAGCGTGCGGTTAAAGGTGCCCACGGTGGGATGGTACATGTAGCGCCACATGAGACCCACAACGACGGGGGCGATCATCATGGGCAGGATGAACAGCGTGCGCAGGATGGACATGCCACGCAGGTTGCGGTCCAGAAGAAGAGCCAGGCCGACGCCCAGCAGCATTTCAACGGACACGACAACGAAGGCGAAGATGAGGGTGACGGACAGGCTTTCCAGGAAAGCCGGGTCATTCAAGAGTTTGGTGTAATTGCCCAGACCTATGAATTCGGCTTCAGAGATCGATTGGCTGGGGTCCCAGTCCAAAAAGCTGCCGTAGACCATGTAGCCCAGCGGATAGACCAGCGCGATCAGCATGATGACGGCGGCAGGCGCGATGAACACATACGGCGCTAATCTGTTGATGGCTGCGGTGCGCATACTGAAAGGGCTTCTTGAAAAGGGGTCTTGAGGGACGGCTGTGCCGAGGGTTTGACGAACTGTTTTGGTGAGGGAGACGCGGCGACGTTGCCGCCGCGTCTCAAGAGTTTGGGGGAAAGGCCCCCACGTCTCAGACGTTGAGAGGCATTAGTTCCAGGTGTAGTACCCGGCCTCTTCCATCACAGCCTTTGTGCGGGCTGCGACGCCATCGAGGGCCTGTTTGATGTCCAGATCTTCGGTGAGAACCTTTGAAAGCGTGGTGCCGAGGTCCGCGTTGATCTTGCCCCAAACAGGGATGATCGGACGCCAGTCTGGATCGGCGTGCTTCAGCGCCTGACCGAAGGTGGCCATGTGCGGGAACTTGGCGTTCACGTCAGCATCGGCATGGGTTGAGAAGCGCGATGGGTTACCACCGGCCAGGGCCACGAGTTTGTCGCCCTTTTTGGAGGTGAGCCACTGCATCAGCAGGAAGGCGGCTTCTTTGTTTTCGGCGTTCTTGGGAATGCCGATGCCGAAACCACCGGTTTGTGAACCGCGGCGTGTGCCCATGGGGTGCAGAGCCCAACCCACTTTGCCAACGACTTTTGATTTGCTTGGGTCGTTGATTTGACCGGCCACGACGGTTGTGTCGAGGAACATGGCGGTGTCGCCATTCAAGAAGGAGCCGAGCGCTTCACCGAACCCGAAGGATGCTGCGCCTTTGGGGCCGCAACCGACGATTTTCTTCAACGCTTCCGCCGCTTTCACACCGGCTGCGTTGTTGACGATGGGGTTCCATTTGTCGTCAAACACGCGCCCGCCCAGCGGTGCCAGGTGCAGCAAGAATGCGTGGGAAGCGTGGTGACCGGAGGCTGCGCGGGAGGACAAACCACCCATGCCTGGCTCCAGCTGCGGAATCTTACAGGCGACGTCGAGCATCTCATCATAGGTCTCTGGAACCTTGAGATTGTGCTTCTCGAAAATGTCCTTGCGGTAGCCGAGAACCGATGTCTCGGAGCCGTAGGGAATGCCGAACAGTGAACCGGTCTTGCCCTGGAGATAGCCTTTGTTCCCGCCGGCGAAGCCGATGTTGTAAACGTAGCCGTCGATGAGATCATCGGCATTGTAGTTCGGGTCGGCCAGTTTCGGGTTCATGAAGTAGCGGGCCAGGTTTTCCAACTGGTCTGCGTAGACATAATCGGCTTTGGAAAACACGACGTAGGCGATGAGGTCGTAGTCGCCTTCGTCCTGTGCGAGTTCCAGCGTCTGACGCTCACGCATTTTGAGGTAAGGAAGCTGATCCACCTCCACCTTGATGCCGGTTTCCTTGGTGAATTCCGGCAGGATTTTCATCACGGCGTTGTAATGCGGGTGAGCAGGGAAGTTCACGACCAAGGTCGTGCCTTCATAGGCCTTGTAGGGATTGGCGAGCGCAGTGCTGGCCAGCAGCGCAGCGCCTGTTACGGCCCCCGCCACAGTTTTCATAAGTGACAACATAGATTCCTCCCTTGTTGCTGTTTGGTCTAGATCCGCTTTTCGGAGGTCTGGTCGAAAAGCATGATGTCTTCTGGCCGGACGTAAAAATCACGGCTTTCGCCGCTCTTTACGGGCCCGTCGCTTGGCGTTTCCACCAAGAGTTCAGCGCCGCCGCAGCGGGTGGCGAGTACAGATTGTGAACCAAGGTATTCACTGACAACCACGTCGAGCGATATCGGGGCTGCACCGTTTTCTTGCGCCATGGAAATGTCCGACGGGCGCACGCCCAAAGACACTTTGCGGCTCGGCGCTTGTTCTGCGCGCTTGGCGGTCTCCATGGAAAGTGGCAACGCAAAACCATCTCCGATGGCTTTCATGTTGCTGCCATCGCCCTGAAGATCCGCATCCAAAAAGTTCATGGTGGGGCTGCCGATGAAGCCGGCGACAAATTTGTTGACCGGCTCTTTGAACAGCTCCTCCGGCGTCCCCTGTTGCTGGATGAGACCGTGATTCATCACCACAATGCGGTCGCCCAGCGTCATGGCCTCCACCTGATCGTGGGTGACGTAAATCATGTTTTTGTCGAGCTCGTTGCGCATTTCTGCCAACTCGGTGCGCATTTTGGCACGCAGTTTCGCATCGAGATTCGACAGCGGTTCGTCGAACAAAAACGTGCCGGCATCGCGAACCAAAGCCCGGCCCATGGCGACGCGCTGGCGTTGCCCGCCCGACAGTTCCGCCGGTTTGCGCGCCAGCAAATGGCCGATGTTCAACATATTGGCCACGCGGTTCACACGTTCGTCGATCTGCGGTTGGGGCATTTTTTCCAACCGCAAAGCAAAGGACATATTCTTTGCGATGTTCATGTGAGGGTAGAGCGCGTAGTCTTGAAACACCATGGCGATGTCACGCTCTTTGGGCTCCAAACGGCTGATGGGCCGTTCGTCAAAATAGATTTCGCCTCCCGACAGAACTTCCAGTCCCGCCAGGATACGAAGGGTTGTGGACTTCCCGCAGCCGGATGGCCCAACCAAAACGGTGAATTCCCCATCGGGTAAGGACAAATCGAGGGGCGGCAACACGCGCACGCTGCCGTAGCTCTTCTCGACTTGCTCGAGGACAATCTGTGGCAAGCCTTCCTCCCTCGGCTCGTCATATTGTTATCGATAACATGACTTGCTATGGCCAACTTGAACAGGCGTTAAAACGTGAAAGGACGTTAGCGCTAACGTTCGTTGCGTCATTTTGCGTAAATTGCTGAACTTCAACGGAATTTCATGTTTTATGGCCCAGACGCTGAAAAAGCCCAGACCGGGTATCAAGGATGTCGCCGACCGTCTTGATGTGTCAATCATGACGGTTTCGCGGGCCCTGCGCGGCGTTGAGGGTGTGTCGCAAAATACGCGTAAACGGGTCCTCCAGGTGGCCGAAGAGCTCGGTTACAAGCCCAATTACAACGCCCGCTCCCTGGCCGGGGCTCGGTCGCGCTTAATTGGTGTGAGCATCCCCACGCTGTTTGATGAGGTGTTTGCTGAAATCCTCACCGTGGCACGGACGGCGCTGGAACGCAGCGGCTTTGACCTCATCATCGAAACCAGCAGTTATGATTTGGAAAGCGAAAGCGTTTGGGTGGATCGCGTGCTAAAATGGGCCCCCGCCGGTCTCATCGTAACCGGTGTTGACCATTCGCCAGCCGCTGTGGAACGCCTGCGCGACGCGGACATTCCGATCGTGGAGATCTGGGACTACACCAACACCCCCATCGACGTCTGTGTGGGCCTTGATCACGAAGAGGCGGGGCGGCTGGCCGCGCAGCATCTTTTGGACGCGGGATATCGCAACGCGTGTTTGGTGGGTATTTTGGAAGACCGCGATCCGCGGGCTGAAAAGCGGTTTGCGAGTTTTGCCCGGCATTTTGGTGCGGCTGGTGGCGTTGCGGTTCACCGGGTGGATATGCAGCCCTCGTTTGAGGCTGGCCAGGCAGCGGTCCTGAAGATGGAGCCGGCGGTCCGGGACGGGTTCGATTGCTTCTTTTTTCTCAACGACCACCTGGCTTTTGGCGGGCTGTGCGCGCTTCAGGCGCTGGGGGTGTCGGTGCCCGATGATGTGGGGGTGATGGGATTTAACGATCTGTGCATCAACGCGGTGCTCCCACGGCCCATTACAACTATCGCTACGGAACGGGATGCCATGGGCAATTTGGCGGCCAACCGGATGCTCAGTCGCATTAACGGCGCGCGGACCCCTGCGGCGACCCAAGTGCCGGTCAAGATCAAACTTGGAGCAACCACCGTCAAAGCGCGCGGGGGCTAGTGGGTCGATGGCGCCACTTCCAAAACGCAAACCAACGATGATGGACGTCGCGCGGGAAGCCGGGGTGTCGTCCATGACGGTCTCGCGGGCGTTTCGGGATGCTTCCACCATCAACAAGGAGACGCGGGCGCGCATCCACCAGGCCGCAGATCGCCTCGGCTATCTTTATGACAGCACGGCGGCGGGGCTGTCTTCGCGCAAAACGGGGTTTGTTGCGGTTACCATTCCTTCCATCGACAACCATAACTTTGCTGAAACCGTTCAAGGGTTGAGCGATGGCCTGAAGGATAGCCGGTTGCAGCTGCTCCTCGCCCATACCGGGTATGATTGGCACAATGAAGAACGGTTGATCCGCCAGCTTCTCACCCGCCGCCCCGAAGCGCTTGTGACCACCGGCGGTGCGCACACCCCCGCTTGCCGCTCTTTCCTTGAGACTGCGGGCATACCGGTGATTGAATTGTGGGACAGGCCAGATCAGCCGATTGACCGCTCTATTGGCTTTTCCAACGCCTCTTTGGCCGGCCTTCTGGTGACGCATCTGGTGGACAGCGGGCGCACGCGCATTGGATTTATCGGCGGGGACACGCAGCGCGACACGCGGGGGACCGACCGCCGTCGCGGTTTTATGGCGGCTATGGTCGCCCGCGGTTTGGACGCCTCCCGGCTGGAGGGCGCAGGCACGGCTCCCATCACCATGGCGGAAAGTGCAGCCGCTTTTCGGCGCCTGAAAGACCGCTGGCCCGACACGGAGGCGGTGATATGCGTGTCTGATCCGGCGGCCTTTGGCGCGCTATCGGCGTGCCAAAGCGCGGGGATCGCTGTCCCTGACGCCATGGCGATTGCGGGATTCGGGGCCTATGACATATCGGAGGTGTGCGTTCCCTCCATTACCACGATTGATCCGCGAAGCTACGATATCGGTTCAACCGCCGCTGGCTTGATTTTGGACGTTTTGTCGACCTCCGATGGCCTGGGCAGGGCTGATGGTGTTGGGGCGTCTTTGAGTGCTGAAAGACATATTGAGATGCCGACTTCCCTGGTTGTTCGGCAATCCACCGGGCCCAATGGCAAGGCCCGGCCCTGATTTCCTTTGATGAGTGTTCGGGCGATGTGAGGGCTGTTCCCGCCGGTTGTCATCACATTTTGTGCAAATGGGTGGACAGTTGCAGGGTTTTATGTCCACATTTTTGTAGGGTGAGGGAGCGCCCTTAGGAATGACCGGAAGAAAAGACGTCCATAACTCTGACATCCCTGTTGTGTGTCAGGCCTGCGAAGCGCGTCACAAAGGGGTTTGCGGCGCCCTGTCGGAAGAGCAGCTTCTTCGATTGAGCAAAAGCACCACCAAAAGCATGCATGGCCGTGATGCCATCCTTGCCGATGCTGCCAGCGATAACCCTGACACCTATGCCAACATCCTCAGCGGCGTCGTTAAGCTCACCAAGCTCATGCCCGATGGCCGTCAGCAGATCGTGGGGTTGCAGTTTGCGCCTGATCTGACCGGTCGTCCCATGGCTGCAAACGATGATGTGATCGCAGAGGCGGCCACCAACGTGCGTTTGTGTTCGTTCCCGCGGGCTGTTCTGGAAGACATGCTTACGGAATCGCCTGAAATGGAACGCCGGCTGCACCGTCAAACCTTGGCGGAGCTGGAGGAGGCGCGCACCTGGCTTTTGACCTTGGGGCGGAAATCGGCGGCGGAGAAGTTGGCAAGTTTTTTGGTTTTGATTGCCGATCATCTCGATCCAGAGCACCCCGAAGGTGAAATGATCGAGTTTGAACTGCCGCTGAAACGCGCCGATATCGCAGATTTTCTGGGGCTGACGACGGAAACCATCAGCCGGCAAATGACGAATTTGCGCAAACGGGGACTAATCAATCTCGTGGACCGGCGCATTATCGCTGTGCCGGACCTCGCCCGGCTGCGCCGTGCCGGGGAACATGACCCGGCGCGGGCGTCAAACAGCCTTTGAAAACCTAAAGTTGCTTTGCGGTAAATACGCGTCGAATTGCGCGGCGATCAGCCGGACGTAGGCACGCCCCGAGATTTGAACCGAAAATTCTGTGTCCGAGCAGTCCACCGTGTCAAACGTTCGTGCTGTGCCAACCCGTTTCAATTCCGCGATATAGGGCGTGGCGGCAGCCCCAAAGCGCTGGGTGAGAGCTTCGAAACTGACCCGCAAATGGCACATCAATTGTTCGATCATGTAAGCGCGTATGATGTCGTCCTGGGTCAGGCGATAGCCTTTGTCGAAGGGTAGGTTTCCGTTTGCGACCTTATCTTTGTAGGCGTGGGTGGAGACGCAATTTTGGATGAAACCGTGTTGGGATTTTCCGATTGAGGACGCGCCAAGTCCGATGAGCGTGTCGCAGGTATCGGTCGTGTAGCCTTGGAAATTCCGACGCAGGGAGCCGTCTTGTGCCGCTTGTGAAAGCGTGTCCGTGGGCTTGGCAAAATGGTCGATCCCGATCGTTTGGTATCCGGCAGCCTCCAGTTCCATGGCGGCAGCCCCCGCTTGATCCAGCCGTTCTGCGGTGCCGGGGAGAGTGTCTTTGGCGATCATGTTTTGATGCTTTTTCACCCACGGCACATGGGCGTAGCCAAACAGGGCAACGCGGTCTGGTTCAAGGCTGATGACCTGATCAATCGTCTTGCGCACCCGGCTCAGGGTTTGATGGGGAAGACCGTAGAGCGCATCAATGTTGAGCGAATGGATCCCGGCACCGCGCAAAAGCTCCACCACGGCTGTTGTGTCTTCAAAGCTTTGGGGTCGGTTGATGGCCTTTTGGACGATGGGGTCGAAGTCCTGCACCCCGATGCTGGCCCGCGTCATGCCCAAATGAGCGAAGGCGTCCATCGCCTCACTTTGATTTTGGATGACGTCGGTGGGGTCGATTTCGATGCTGATTTCTGTCTTGTTTTCTTTCCCGTCTGCAAAGGAAAACGTGCCCCGCAGAGCTTTGCCCAAACGGGCCGCATCCTTAGCGCGGATCATGCTGGGGGAGCCGCCGCCGAAGTGTAGATGGGCAACCGGAAGTTTTTGGCCCTGATCGTCTTTAGGGAGGGCCGCGCCCAGCAGTTTGATTTCGTGGATCAGACTGTCGATGTAGCTCTCAATCGGCTCGTAGCGCAGCGTGTGCTTGGTGTTGCAGCCGCAAAACCAGCACAGTTTATCGCAAAACGGGATGTGCACGTAGACCGACACCGGCATAGTGGGATCGAGGGTTGCGTAGCTTTCCGCCCCGAGAGTTTCGCCAATGCCGGTTTGGAAATGCGGCGCTGTTGGATAGCTGGTATAGCGCGGCACGCTGCGGCTTAGGGCAGGGTGCGCTGCGCCGTTGCCGACTGTTTCAGATGATGGCCCTTTGTTTAGGGGCCTTTCCTTAGACGGCTGGGAGGTAAGCCGCGAAGGCTTGGGAGCAGAAGGCGACACGGGCGCTTTCATGATGCGGCCTTCGCTGTAGCCTTTCCGCCGTTGACGGTGTGCAAGGTCGCTGCGGGCTTCAACATGGGCACAAGGTGTTCAACTTCAAAGGCCATGTGGCGGCGCAGGCCACCAAAAAAGCCCCGCAGCATGTAGCCCATTTTATCACTGTCGAGGCTTTTGTCGCCGCTGCCAAAGGCGATGAGCCCTTCGGTCACTTCCTCGGCAAAACTCTCGTCCTCCCAATGTTCAAACCGCAAGCGCTCCAGGCTTTTCGTCAACTCGGTGGCGTTTCCGTGCACATCTTCCAGCAGTGGAAACAGGGTTTTCTCTTCAAAATCGTGGGCTTTCTTCACCGTTGGAAAAACCTGACGGGCCGCCGCAAGGCAGCGCTGGCGATCAACATCCTTGGGGTCTTCAGGAAGATCATCGGCAATCGCCTCAAGCAAGTCGCAAAGTTTGGTTTGCGCCTGATGGCATTTTTCCAGTTCGCGGGAGACCTGTTCAAACGGCATGGTGCCACCTTTTAGGGTTTGGGGACGGCTTTGGGGACGGGGTTTGCCGCCGAGAACAGTGGGCAGCTCATTGGCAGTCCATGGCTTCACTATAGGGGCAGCCCGAACGCATTTTCCTTGATCTGGATCAACGAAGTTCCCTTGGTTCAAGGACATTCAAAGGGGGCCGAACTGCGTGCGGTCCCGCCTTCATTGTGCGCCCGTTTGTGTCTCAACGCCCGTTCGGTTGAGCCGAAAAGGGAGCTTTTTGATGAAAAACGGAACCGAAGCCATCCTGTTGGGTGTTGCGACTTTCCTGGCCTTTTTGGTGGCTGGTTTTGCCCAGGACGCATTGTTTCAGGCCCACATGTGGGTCTTGTGTGCGGTGCTGGCGCTAACGACCCTGGTGCTGATGCGCCGGGTTGAATTCGCGCCCGCCGGACAGTCCTTTCCGCCACCGGATCGATCTGGATATATGGATGAGGTCATTCGCTACGGTGTGGTGACCACGCTGTTTTGGGGTATTGTTGGATTTCTGGTTGGGGTGGTGATTGCCGCTCAGCTGGCCTACCCGATCCTCAACATTGAACCATGGTTCAACTTTGGACGCCTACGCCCGCTGCATACGTCCGCCGTGATTTTTGCCTTTGGCGGCAATGCGCTGATTTGTACGAGTTTTTACATCGTCCAACGCACCTGCCGGGCGCGTCTGTTTGGCGGAAATCTCGCCTGGTTTGTCTTCTGGGGCTATCAGCTGTTCATCGTCATGGCGGCCACCGGCTACCTGTTGGGCATCACCCAGTCGAAGGAATATGCAGAGCCGGAATGGTATGTGGATCTGTGGCTCACCGTTGTTTGGGTGGCCTATCTGGTCGTCTTTGTCGGCACGCTGGTGAAGCGAAAAGAGCCGCATATTTACGTCGCAAACTGGTTCCTGCTGTCGTTCATTATCACGGTTGCGATGTTGCATCTGGTGAACAACGCCTCTGTGCCTGTCTCGTTTCTGGGCGTGAAAAGCTACAGCGCCTTTGCCGGTGTGCAGGATGCGCTGACCCAGTGGTGGTACGGCCACAACGCGGTGGGTTTTTTCCTGACGGCGGGCTTCCTGGGCATGATGTATTATTTCGTGCCGAAGCAGGCCGGACGTCCGGTTTTCTCCTACCGCCTGTCCATCATTCACTTTTGGGCGCTGATCTTCCTCTACATCTGGGCCAGTCCGCACCACCTCCATTACACAGCGCTCCCTGATTGGGCGCAGACGCTGGGCATGGTGTTTTCCATCATGCTTTGGATGCCCTCATGGGGCGGCATGATTAACGGTCTGATGACGCTGCAAGGCGCTTGGGACAAGCTGCGCACCGACCCTGTTTTGCGCATGTTTGTGATCTCGCTGGCCTTCTACGGCATGTCCACCTTCGAAGGGCCGATGATGTCGATCAAGTCGGTGAACTCCCTGTCCCACTATACGGACTGGACCATCGGTCATGTGCATTCCGGTGCATTGGGGTGGAACGGCATGATCACGTTCGGCGCGCTCTACTATCTGGTGCCGAAATTGTGGAACCGCGAACGGCTGTACTCGCTTCGTCTGGTGAACTGGCACCTGTGGCTCGCAACCCTCGGCATCGTTGTCTACGCCGCCGTGATGTGGGTTGCCGGGATCACCCAGGGCCTGATGTGGCGTGAATATGATGACCAGGGCTTCTTGGCTCGCTCGTTCATCGAAACCGTGTCGGCCATTCACCCCGAATACGTCATGCGGGTATTTGGCGGCCTGCTCTACCTCGGTGGCGCATTGGTCATGGCCTACAACATCTGGCGCACCGTCCGTGGCGACATCCGTGAGGAAGTCCCCATGGGTGGATTGGCGGGGAGCCGCGAGCCAAGCCCTGCGCCGGCCGCAGCTGAATAAGAGGGAAATGAAACCATGGGATTTCTAGACCAACACAAAAAACTGGAGCGCAATGTTTCGCTCCTGTTCGTGGGTTCGCTGGTTGCTGTTCTGATCGGTGGGATCGTGGAGATCGTTCCACTGTTCTACGTGAAGAACACCATCGAAAAGGTGGAGGGCATGCGCCCCTACACGCCGCTGGAACTGGCCGGGCGCAACATCTACATCCGGGAAGGGTGTTATGTGTGCCACAGCCAGATGATCCGCCCGTTCAGAGACGAGGTGGAGCGGTACGGACATTATTCGCTGGCGGCGGAATCGATGTATGACCATCCGTTCCAATGGGGCTCCAAGCGCACCGGACCGGACTTGGCCCGGGTCGGTGGACGCTACTCAGATGAGTGGCACGTGCAGCATTTGATCAATCCACGGAACGTCGTTCCAGAATCGATCATGCCGCCCTACAGCTTCCTGGCGAAAACCGATCTGTCCTTCAAAGGCTTTGAAAACCATCTGAAAGCCAACGCGGCTGTGGGCGTGCCCTACACGCCGGAGATGATCCAAAACGCGGTGGCAGACCTGAAGGCCCAGGCCGATCCGGATGCCGACACCGATGGCTTGGAAGAGCGGTACAAGAAGATTTCGATCCGCGACTTCGACGGTAACCCCGCCAAGCTCACCGAGATGGATGCGCTGGTTGCCTATCTCCAGATGTTGGGCACGCTGGTCGATTTCAAAGCCTACAAACAAGCTGAAAACCTGCGCTGAGAAAGGACGAACACATGGAACACTCGCTCTACAATTTCCTGCGCCACATGGCCGACTCCTGGGGACTTCTCTACATGGTCGTCCTTTTTGTCAGCGTCATTGTTTTCACGTTCCGGCCCGGCTCGCGCAAAATTGCCGATGATGTGGCCCAAATCCCTTTCAGGGAGGATCAATAATGTCGAACTTAGAAAAACCGGGCCCTGACAAGCTGGATACTGACGAACCCACCGGCGTCGACACCACCGGCCACGAGTGGGACGGCATCAAAGAGTTGAACAATCCGCTGCCGCGCTGGTGGCTATGGACCTTCTACGCAACGATCGTCTTTGCGGTGGGCTACATGATTGCTTATCCGGCAATTCCACTTCTGGAAGGCGCAACGGCGGGGGTTTTGGGCACCACAAACCGCTCGGCGTTGAAGGCTGAAATAGCGGCGGTCGACGAAAGCCGCCGGGATATCGTCGCCAAACTGCGCGACACCGATCTTGAAGACATCCGCAAGAATGAAAACCTGGTGCGTTTTGCTCAGGCGGGGGGCGCATCGCTCTTTAAGGTCTATTGCAGCCAGTGCCATGGCACCGGCGCCGCCGGTGGCCCAGGTTATCCCAACCTCAATGATGATGACTGGCTGTGGGGGGGTGATCTTGAAAACATCTACACCACGATTGCCCATGGCGTGCGCAACCAGGAGGATGATGACACGCGGGAATCGGCCATGCCGGCGTTTGGTGTCGATGAGATCCTCGACCGCGACCAGATCGCCGCTGTAACAGAATATGTGCTCAAGCTCTCCGGCAAGGACCATGATGGGGCAAAGATTGCCGCGGGACAGGAAATTTATGCGGAGAACTGTTCCGCCTGCCACGGCGACAATGGCCGCGGTGACCGTGATCTTGGCGCGCCGAACCTGGCGGATGCGATTTCGCTGTACGGCAACACACGCTCCACCATTCGGGCGCAGATCTACAACCCCAAAATGGGTGTCATGCCGCCTTGGACCGCCCGCTTAGGGGACGCGAGCATCAAGCAGCTTGCGATCTATGTCCACGCCCTTGGTGGCGGTGAAAACGCACCCACAGACTAAGGCTCAGTCAAAACCAAAGGGAGCACACACCCATGCTGGCGGACCCGTCAAACGCGCCTGCTTCTGCCTCCGCCTCTGCCGCCTCCATGCCGGCTTCGAGCGAAGATGAGGTGCAGCGGTTCGATGCGGAGGCGTTAAACGCCAAGGAGAACCAGTCGCTCTATGCGGCCCGCCAGAAAATTTTCCCCAAGCGGGCGGAGGGCGCGTTCCGCCGCTTCAAGTGGATCATCATGATCGTCACGCTGGGGATCTACTATTTTACACCTTGGCTGCGCTGGGATCGCGGTCCCGGCGCGCCGGATCAGGCTGTGTTGGTGGATATGGCCAACCGTCGGTTCTATTTCTTCTTCATCGAAATCTGGCCGCATGAATTTTTCTACGTGGCGGGTCTCTTGGTGATGGCCGGAATCGGGCTGTTCCTGCTGACCTCAACGGTGGGGCGGGCGTGGTGCGGTTATGCGTGTCCGCAAACCGTGTGGGTTGATCTGTTTCTGGTGGTGGAGCGTTTTTTTGAAGGGGAGCGCAACGCCCGCATCAAGCTCGATCAAGGGCCGTGGACCTTTGACAAAATCTGGAAACGCACGGCCAAGCACACCACGTGGGTTATCATCGGTGTTTTGACCGGTGGCGCCTGGATTTTCTATTTTGCCGATGCGCCCACCTTGGCCATGGATTTTGTGACCGGGCAGGCTGCGGCTGAAGCCTATATCACGGTCGCGATCCTGACAGCGACGACCTATGTCTTCGGCGGTTTGATGCGCGAGCAAGTGTGCATTTACATGTGCCCATGGCCGCGGGTGCAGGCTGCGATGCTGGATGAAAACTCGCTCACCGTGACCTACAATGCATGGCGTGGTGAACAGCGCACCCATGGCTTGAAGCGAGCACGCGCGGCGGGGCAAGTGACCGGTGACTGTGTGGATTGCAATGCCTGCGTTGCCGTTTGCCCCATGGGGATCGATATCCGCGACGGCCAGCAGATGGAGTGCATCACCTGCGCGCTTTGCATTGATGCCTGTGACAGTGTGATGGACAAATTGGGGCTCGAAAAGGGTCTGATTTCCTACGCCACACTCGATGACTACGCCACCAATATGCGTCTTGCCGGCGCCACCGGTGGCACGATCGATTTAGCAGCCCACAAGACCTACGAGGATATTCGCCCGGACCGCGTACGGACAAAAACGGGAGCGTTTATCGATGCGATCCAGCACACCAGCTGGCGGTCGGTTCTGCGTCTGCGTACCTATATCTATATTGCAATCTACGCCGGCATAGGTGTTGCCATGATGACCGTCCTGGCGATGCGCGAAACCCTTGATCTTCACGTGTTGCACGATCGCAATCCGCTGTTTGTGCAGCTTTCAGACGGTTCGATCCGTAACGGTTATGAGATCAAAATCCTCAACATGCGCGGGGAAACGCGCCAGTTTTGGGTGCAGACCGTGGGGCTGGACGATGTTTTGTTGAAAGTCGCCGGATCGCGCAACAAAGCAACGCCATCGCTTTTGGTGGAAGTCACCGCGGACAAACTGCGTGCGGTCAAAATTTACGTGACCGTTCCCGCCGAAGCGCTCAAAGCCCGCCGCACGCCTTTTTCTTTCAAGGTGACGGCGCTGCGGGGGGCAGAAGCGACCCAAACCCGCACACAATTTGAAGCGCCTCCGCGGCTTTTTCAGTGATCGGTTTTGCTGAGCCGGGCCAGTGTTTCGTTTTGCGCTCTAGGGGTGTTCCGTGATCTGGATCAAAGATCGGACCCGCTGACCGTCCTATACCTTTGTCCAAAGCCTGTTTGACTTTGGGAGGGTAGCCACCGTGTCGATGCGTGATTTTCAATCCGGGGAGCCCGTGTCGGCCTTCGATCAAACGGTTCGGACGCAGGGCTTTGAGTTCACCGGCAAGCATATGCTGGCCTGTATGGTCTGCTTTTTTGGCGTGATCATCGTGGTGAATTTTTTCATGGCGACCATGGCTTCGCGCACGTGGACCGGCCTGGTGGTGAAGAATTCTTACGTTGCCAGCCAGCAGTTTAACGTCGATCTGGCAGCGTCCGCCGCCCAAGCGGCCAAAGGGTGGCGCTCGGTGGTGGCCTATTCCAAAGGCGTACTGACGGTTGAGGTTTCAAACCGCAAGGGCGTGACGCCGACGTTTTCCGAAGCGGTGATCTCCTATGGACGCCCCGTGTTTGAACAAAAGGACACAACCGTACGCGTGCCCGTTAATGCTGCTGGGCGTGCGGTCTTGCCGGTGGCGTTGGCCCAAGGTGATTGGTTTATTCGCTTTGAAACCTATGTCGATGGAGAGCCCTACCGTCGCGATGCGCGCCTTTCGGTCCTGGCGTCTGGCGTAGGGGAGGTGCAATGACGTGTTGCACAGCCGGTGGGGTGGGGGCAGCCGCCTCCTTTGCGGCGTCCCGTTCCAGGTCTGCGACCCTGTCTGACGCCGGTCATCAAGGCGTTTCAGTGTTTGCTGGACAGGATGCGGTGGAGGATGAAACCCGCGCGCAATCAAGCCCGCTTCCCGATGGGACACAGCGCTTGGTCCTGGTGGTTCCAAGCATGCATTGCTCCGGTTGCCTGACCAAAATCGAAAGGGCCATCGGTGCGCTGCCGCAGGTCGTATCCGTGCGGGCCAACCTTTCCAACCGCCGCGTGACGGTGGTTTGGGATGGTGAAAAGGGCCAGGGATCTGCCATTCGCGACGCGCTGACCGTCCTTGGGTTTGAGCATCATCTTCTTGGCACTGGCGACGCCAACGAAGCCCATTTGGAAGCGCAGGGGCGGTTCTTGCTGCTGTGTTTGGCCGTCGCCGGCTTTGCCGCTGCCAACATCATGCTTCTGTCGGTCTCCGTTTGGTCGGGCGCCGATGAGGCGACGACGAAGCTGTTTCATCTGATTTCGGGATTGATTGCTGTTCCCGCCGTGTTCTTTGCCGGGCGCCCCTTTTTTGCCTCCGCGTTGTCGGTGCTGACCAAAGGCCAGCTGAATATGGACGTGCCGATTTCCCTTGCGGTTTTGTTGTCGCTGGGGATGGGGGTGTTTGAAAGTCTGAACGGCGGCCATGAGGCCTATTTCGATGCCTGTGTGACGCTGTTGTTCTTTTTGTTGATCGGGCGGACGCTGGATCACCACATGCGCCTGAAGGCGCGGGGTGCGGTTGCCAGTCTGGCGCGTTTGTCATCCCCCGGCGCTCTGCGCGTGCTGGCCAATGGTGGCACCGCCTATGTGGCCACCGATGATATTGCCGATGGCATGCGCCTTCGCATCAATGTGGGAGATCGTCTTCCGGTGGATGGCGTGGTCCTGAGCGGGCGGACGGATATTGACCGTTCACTGGTGACAGGGGAAAGCGAGCCGGTGGCCGTCGACGCGGGCGCAGAACTCGAAGCGGGAACGCTGAACCTCACCGGTTCTTTCGACATGCAGGCCCGAGGCACGGCGGAAACTTCGTTTCTGTCAGAAATCCAGCGCATGATGGAAGCGGCCGAACAGGGCCGTGGAACCTACCGTCGGATCGCCGACAGGATGGCGTCTGTCTATGCACCGGCCGTCCACTTGCTGGCCTTGGTCACATTCATCGGCTGGATGATCGCCACCGGCGGCGATTGGAAGGCATCGCTTTATACGTCCATTGCGGTTCTCATCATCACATGCCCCTGCGCCCTCGGTCTTGCTGTGCCGGTGGTCCATGTGATCGGCGCAAGCCGTCTCTTTCGCGCCGGCATTTTGGTGCGCGATGGCGGTGCCTTGGAACGGATGGCTGAGATTGACACCGTTCTTCACGACAAAACTGGAACGCTGACAGAGGGTGAACCGCAGGTGGAGCGCAGCGAAGGTCTGCGCGCCCACCACATGCCCGCATTGCTGGCTCTGGCGTCCCGCTCGTCCCATCCTGCGTCCCGGGCGCTGCTGAACCATTTCGCAGACCGGGCCAACGCTGTCTCACCTGCTTTGAACGTGGCCTCGAACGTCGACAGCGTTGAAGAGCACCCCGGGCTTGGCATGGAGGGTGTGGTTGATGGTTTGCGCGTGCGCCTTGGACGTCCCGCATGGGCGCTGGAATTTGCCAAAGGGCGGGTCCCGACGGGCTTGCAGAGCGCCAATGTTGTCTTTGCGCGCGAAGATGGCCAGATCGCCCTGTTTTCAACCCGTGATACGTTGCGGATGGATGCACGCGAAAGCGTGGCCCGTCTCAAGAATGCAGGTCTGTGCAGCCAGATCCTGTCCGGTGACAGCCGACACAAGGTTTGGACCCTTGGGGCAGAGTTAAACATCTCCCGGGTGGATGGCGATCTGCTGCCGCAACAAAAGCTCGCCCATGTGGAGCGCTTGGGAGCAGACGGCAAACGTTCGCTCATGGTGGGTGATGGCCTCAACGATGGCCCGGCGCTGACCGCGGCCCATGTCTCCATGGCCCCTGCCTCGGCAAGCGAAGTTGGGCGAATGGCTTCAGATTTTGTGTTTTTGGGCAAGTCCTTGGCCGCCGTGCCTGTGGCTTATGAAATTGCCAAACACACCGGGCGTTTCGTTCGCCAAAATTTTGCGCTTGCTCTTCTTTATAATGCGATTGCCATTCCCCTTGCGGTTGCGGGTTTTGTGACCCCGCTTATCGCTGCCATCGCGATGTCGGCATCGTCCATCGTGGTTGTGGGAAATTCGATGCGGCTGTGGCGGGTGCGTGTTTTTGAAGCATCCAAGGACGAGCGGGACGAAGGCGAGGGCCGCGCCCGCTCGCCAAAACAAGCATTAAGTCCCGTGCCCCAAGAAGGAGCGATGGCATGAACCATCTTGTTGTTCTTATCCCCATTGCCCTTGGCATGGGTCTTCTGGGTCTTGTCGCTTTTGTTTGGTCCCTGCGCAACGGACAATATGACGACCTTGAGGGTGCAGCAGAACGCATTCTCAACGACGATTAAGTCTCCCTCATCTCCCCTTCATCCCGGATTGCACAGTCAAGACGAGCCTTCGAGGGCGCTAGGCTTGGTACTTCTCACAGTGTCTTCGCCATAAATGCTGTGTGATTGACTTTGACATCGGTAGCAAAACCCTCTTTGTCTCTCCGCTAATTCCTCTGTCGCCACGGCCAAGCGCATTTTCGTTTGGGCGTGGAGAGGGAGATAACGTTTAAACACGGGAGGAATGGGAATTATGGGTGACGCCAAAACACTGTCATATGCGATCTCTGAAAAACTTCGCATCGAATCTGAAGGTTCGCTGGATCAACGCTGGACCGCCAAATCCGCTTATCAACTGTTATTGCAAACTGCGTCGAAACACGCGACCCGCCCGGCGGTGAGTTTTCAGTTGAAGTCCGGCCCCAATGATCCGGCGCAGACCCACACTTGGGGCGAGCTCAAAACCCGCTCCACGAAAGCTGCCAATCTGTTCCGTTCACTGGGCGTGGGCGATGATGATGTGGTGGCGTATTTGCTCCCGTCGTTGAATGAGACGGTGGTGACGCTGATGGGCGGTATGACCGCAGGCATCGTCAGCCCCATTAACCCGCTTTTGGAAGTGGAACACATTTCAGCGATCCTGCGGGAAACCAATGCCAAGGTGCTGGTGACGTTGAAGGCGTTCCCGAAAACCGATCTTGCCCAAAAGGCGGCGGCGGCGGTGAAAGACGCGCCCAATGTGAAAACCATCCTTGAGGTTGATTTGCGTGATCATCTCTCCGGTTTGCTCAAATACATCGTGCCGTTCATCCGTCCCAAAGTGACCGACACCCACCATGCGCAGGTGGTGAACTTTGAAGAGGCGATGGCGCAGGCCAATGGCGATGCGCTGGATTTTGAAGAGACCAACGACGACCGTTACTGCGCTTATTTCCACACCGGTGGCACCACCGGCATGCCTAAAATTGCCCGCCACCGTTCGTCCGGTATTTTGTACAATGGCTGGGTCGGCAACGAGATGCTCTACAAAGCCGATGATGTCGTGCTGTGCCCATTGCCGCTGTTTCACGTTTTTGCAGCCTACCCCATTTGGATGGGTTGTTTGACGTCCGGTGCCCATATGGTCCTGCCCACACCGGCGGGCTATCGCGGCGATGGCGTGTTCGATAATTTCTGGAAACTGGTGGAGCGCTGGAAAGCGACTTTCCTGGTGACCGTGCCCACGGCGGCGGCGGCTTTGATGCAGCGCCCGGTGGATGCGGATATTTCCTCACTGCAATTAGCTTTCTCCGGTTCAGCGGCCTTGCCGGTGGAAACGTTCAAGCGGTTTGAGGAAACCACCAAAGTTAAAATTCTCGAAGGTTACGGAATGACGGAGGCAACCTGTATTGTCTCCTGCAACCCTGTGGACGGTGAGAAAAAGATCGGCTCCGTCGGCGTGCCGGCACCTTTCACCGATGTTCGTATTTATCATTGCGACGCGTCCGGCGACGTTGTGAAAGAATGTGCTGTGGATGAAGTCGGTGAGATTTGCATTGCGAACCCTGGTGTCATGGTGGGCGAAACCTATACCGAGGCGTCCAAGAACAAGTCGCTTTACGCCAACGAGACCTATTTGCGGTCCGGTGATCTGGGACGCATTGATGCCGATGGCTATTTATGGATTACCGGGCGCGCCAAAGATCTGATCATTCGCGGCGGTCACAACATCGATCCTGCGGTGATCGAAGAGGCGCTGGCGGGCCATCCTCAGGTGGCGTTTGTGGGGGCGATTGGTCAACCGGACAGCACCGCCGGGGAGTTGCCCTGCGCCTATGTTGAACTGATCGAAGGCGGATCGGCTACCGTTGATGAGTTGATGGCTTACGCCAATGAACACGTTCACGAACAAGCTGCGGTACCAAAATATCTGGAGGTTCTGACGGAGCTTCCCAAAACCGCCGTCGGCAAGGTGTTCAAGCCCGACCTGCGTCGCATGGCTATTACCCGTGTCTACAACGCCGCGCTGACGGCAGGGGGTCTCGATGCCCAGGTCTCCAGTGTGATTGAAGACAAGAAATTGGGTCTGGTTGCCATTGTTACGGCCGGGGCAAAAAAACCAACAGATGATGAAATGGCCAACGTCCTTGGAGGCTTCATCCGTCCTTGGCGCTGGAGCTAGGTCCTTTGAGCTATGGCGTTGGAGCCTTGGTATTGAAACTAGGGCCTTGGAACTAGGGCGCTGTCTAATGCGGGCATTTACGTTGGGATAAGCGCCTTAACTTTTGCAAATTGAGAGAAGCCGGGATGGTCTGCCATCCCGGCTTTTTTCGTTTTTTGGGCCGCTTTTTTATGCCCCGGGGCCGTTCAAACAGCCTGCTTTGCAACCATGGTCGCCATTTGTTTCGGCTGATCACAATTTTTGCTTATGTGGCCAAGTGCCATGTCACAGTTTACTGTCTGTGTCATGGCCAAGTGCCATGACACAGACAGTAAACTGTGACAGCTTTTCACTGTCCCTCTAACAGAACGATCATCAAGGAGCCCCTATGACGTTCAAAAGATTGAATAAAACGCCATTTAGTCACCTTATCGCTGGTGCCGTACTTTCCGCCGTTGTGGCTATTCCGTCGGCTTTGGCGGCCGATAACCCTGCTGTGGATCGTCAAAAAGTGATGTCCCATGTGGGCGCTGCCACCGGTGCGGGTGCCGCTATGGCCCGCGGTCAGGTGCCGTTTGATGCCGTGCAAGCACAGCTCATCATGCGCACCATGAATGGTGTTGCTCTGGGTTACGGTTACCTGTTTCCAGAAGGCTCAGAGACCGGCGCAAAAACGGAGGCATCGCCTGCGATCTGGTCCGATCGGGCTGGTTTCAATGCGGCGGTGAAGAAATTTATCGACGACACCTCCGTATTGCCCACCGATCTTGATGGCTTCCGTGCGGCCTTCCAGCAGGTGACGGCCAATTGCGGGACGTGCCACCGCGCGTACCGTGTGAAAAACTAGGCGTTGAGCTATGCGTCGCCTTGGTCTTCTTCTGGTTTTGTTGGTGTTGGTGGGTGGTCTGATCGGTTGGATCATCACGGCTCCACAAACCGTGTCGGAACAGCGGCTTGCAGCTATGCCCCCCGGGGATGCTGCAAGAGGGAAGCTGGTGTTCTCGGCCTCGGGGTGTGCAAGCTGCCACGCCGCGGAGAAGGCGCAAGGCGATGCCAAGCTGGTTTTGGCAGGGGGTTATCGGTTCGAAACACCGTTTGGCACGTTTCTCGCCCCCAATATTTCCAGCGATAAAACCCATGGCATTGGCGATTGGACACTGGCTCAATTCGCCAATGCTGTTTTGCGGGGGGTGACCCCCGATGGGTCGCACTACTACCCGGCGTTCCCCTATGCGGCGTATCAAAACATGACGGACCAGGACTTGAGCGATCTCTTCGTCTACATGAAAACGCTGCCTGCCGACGCGACCCCATCGAAGCCCCATGAGGTCGGATTTCCGTTTAACATTCGCCGCGGGCTAGGGGTTTGGAAGGCGCTGAACGTCAAGAACGGTTGGGTGGTCGCCGACGTCCCCAAAGGTGTCGACAACAAGGCGCAGTTTGAACGCGGGCGCTATCTGGTGGAGGTTCTGGCCCATTGTGGTGAATGCCACACGCCGCGGGATGCCCTGGGTGGTATGAAGCGTGATCAGTGGATGGCCGGTGCGGCAGCGCCCCATGGCAAGGGCCGCATCCCAAACATCACCCCACACGAAACCGGGATCGGTTCCTGGTCAAAACAGGACATCATTTATTCGCTGGAGACAGGTTTTACACCGGAGTTTGATTCCTTCGGCTCCACCATGGCGGATGTGCAGCTGAACATGGCCCAGTTGCCAGCCTCAGACCGTGAAGCGATTGCGCTTTATCTGAAATCCCTGCCGGGCCTTCAAACCGCAAAATAGACCGCAGGGGCCTTTAAGCCTTCTGTGAGCGATGCTGGCTGTCGCTGCTTTTTTGGCTGTTTCGACGGCCTTAAGCCTCGCATTTTGGGCGCTTTGGCACCGCGCGTTTGCCATTTGGTAACCCTAACAAAACGCAAAACCGAAACCTTTTCTTATCCATATCCACCTACGGTCCACACGTTGATGTAGGGTGGTTTTGGTTATGTCTGGCGTCGAAAACACTGCCGAGCGGCTGTCACTGTCAGCCGATTTGCTCAAAAACTTCAGATGGTTGTTCGCTTTTTCCGTAGCCGCGAATGTGCTGCTGTTGGCGATGCCCATCCATATGATCGCAATCTACGATCGGGTGCTTACCTCGCGCAGCCAAGAGACGTTGCTTTACATAACGCTCATGGCGGTTTTGGCACTTCTTCTTTTGGGCATCACGGAAGCGGTGCGCATGATGATTGCCCAGCGTTCGTCTGCAAAATATGTGACGGAGACGGCGGGCGCGCTTTTTGGTGGCCTCGTCCATGCGGACAATTCGGCCAACAATGAGCGGTCGCAACTGCTGCGGGATTTTTATTCCCTGCGCAGTTTTCTAGCCGGTCGGGCCATGATCGGCTTGTTCGATGTGCCGTTCACACCGCTGTTTTTGGGTCTGTTGTTCATGTTGCACGTGCAACTCGGCATGATCACCTTGGTGGGCATCATTCTCTTGGGCGGCCTGGCCTATGCAAACCGCTACTTTAGCCACGCGGTGAGTGAAGAGGCCACGCGCACCAGCTCTGATGCTGTTTCGTTTTCCCAATCGGTTCTGTCCCGAAATGAAGACATCCGTGCCATGGGGCTCTTTCCCGCGTTCTTGAAGCGCTGGGGCGGCAAGATGAACAAGGCGCTCAACCATGCCGACGAGACGGCGCGGGTGCAGGCGATGTTTTTTGGACTGTCTCGCAGCGTGCGCCAGATTCTGCAAATTATCATTATGGCGATGGGGGCTTACCTGGTGCTGGATGGCTCGCTGTCCGGCGGTGTGATCTTTGCTGCCTCGTTGATTTCCAGTCGGGCCTTTGTGCCGGTGGAGCAGCTCATTGGGTCTTGGGATCAGATCGTCCACGCGCGCAGTTCCTTCGCCAATCTGTCCGCGTTCATCAAGGAAAATCCGCCACAGCCCCGCGCTGTCGTCCCCCAAATGACGGTGGGTGATTTGGAGGTGAGCAAGGTGTCCTTTGAGGTGGAGGCCGGAAAACGAGTTCAAGTCATTTTGCGGGACATCAGCTTCACCATGCGCAGCGGCCATGTGCTGGCCATCATCGGGCCCACGGGTGCGGGTAAAAGCACGCTGGCAAAGGTGCTGGCCGGTGCAATGAAACCCACGGAAGGTTCGGTGCGGCTCGATGACTTTGATCTCAGCCTCTGGCCTGACGATCGCCGGGGTGAATCGATTGGATATGTGCCACAGGATGCACATCTGTTTCCAGGAACGATTGCCGAAAATATTTCGCGCTTCGAGCAACATCCAGATGAAGACCGGATTATCGAGGCCGCCAAAAAGGCTAACATTCATACCCAAATTGCTAAAATGCCGGAGGCTTACGCCACCATCGTGGGCCGGGACAGCCAGGAAATGTCCGGCGGTCAGCAGCAGCAATTGGCCTTGGCCCGGGCATTTTACGCCAATCCACGGCTTTTGATTTTGGATGAACCCAATGCTCACCTCGACCAGACGGCCGAAGATGCCTTGCTGCGGGCGCTGGCGGTGTCGCGGGAAGAGGGCGTGTCCTCAATCGTTGTGTCCCAGCGTCGTTCGATCCTTAAGGTCGCCGACTACGTGCTGACCCTGAATGAGGGGCGCATCGTGTCCTTTAAGGAGAACCACGGTCAGTGGAAGGCCCGTCGGACCGATGAGCGCGGCGCGGTGCCCCCCGTTGTGGCCAATGTGAAGCCCACGGTGGATGTTCAAACGCTGGGCAAATTGCGGCCACGGCAGGCCGGCCAGGTGCGGGTGGAGGCGAGCTAAGACCGTGATCGACGCCCCAGATACAACAGGCAGCACCACAGCCTCCAATACGATCCATTGGCAGCGCGATGCCAAAACTGACAGTGCGCCGATCATCAAGTTCGGCTTCTGGTCGATTGGTGCTGCGTTCCTCATCTTTTTGATTTGGGCGAGCTTTTTCCAGTTGAGCTCCGCGGTTGTGACCCTTGGAACCGTCACCTCCGATGGGCGAAACAAAATGGTCCAACACCCCACTGGTGGGCGCGTGCGGGCCATTCGTGTTCTAGAAGGTGCCTTGGTGGCCCAAGGGCAGCCACTGCTGGAGCTAGATGCGGGCGTTGTCCGGGCCGAATTGACCCAGATGGAAGCGCGGCTTGCCTCTTTGACGGCTTTGAAAGCGCGGTTGGACGCGCAGCGCTCCGGTGGTGAGCGCGGCATGGCTCGACGCTCCAACGTGGGGGGAACAACCACCAGTGCATCGGCGGTTCAAACAGGCCCGAAACCCATGGTCTTGGGACGGTTTGAACTTCGCGGCACCGAAGCCAAACGGCGTCTTGCGCCCCGGGACTTGCCGCTGGCCGGGGGCAATGTCGTGGGCCTGCGGGGCATCGCTGGCAACTCGTTTATCCTTCCCGCCACCAATCTGGCCGGGAAGCCCGCAGCCGAAGCGCCGCCGGCGTTTGACCGGGAGATTTTTGCCAGCGAACGGGCTGCTTTTGAAGCCAATCGCCGCCTGATGAGCGAACAGATGGCAGCGCTTCAACGCAAAATTGACACCCTTCAACAAAAGCGTCGCGGGCTTCTGGCACGGGTGCGGTCCCAACGGACACTCCTGTCGATGCATCGGCGTGAACTGGCGCGCATGCGCCCGCTGGCGCGGGAAGGCTATGTTGCGCGCAACCGGCTGAATGAGCGCGAAGGCACGATCCTTGAGCTTGAGGGCACGGTGACGAGCCTGGAACTCGATGCTGTTGGTGTCGAACATCAAATCGAAGAAGTGCGCGTTGAAATGCGCAAGGTGTCGGCTGAAAGTGCGGAAGCGGCATCGCAGCAATACGCCAAGATCATCGGCGAACTTGCAGAGCTGTCTGATAAATTGATCGCCGCGCGGGCCGCGGTGAAGGCAACCACCATCCGTGCCCCCATCGCAGGGCGGGTGACGAAGCTGTCAACCACCACCGTTGGTGGTGTGATCGGCGGTGGCGAAGTCATCGGCGAAATCGTTCCAAAGGATGCACCACTTTTGGTGCAGGCGCGGGTGGAGCCGGCGGACATTGATTATGTCGACGTGGAGAGCACGGCCCAAATCGTGATCACGGCCTTCAGCCGCACCCTTGATGATACGCTGGACGGCAAAGTCGTCTACGTCGCCCCGGATTCCGAGATCGACGAAAAAACGGGAAATCGCTTTTTCATCGTTCGTCTTTCGGTGGCCGCGTCAAAAACCTCCGGCCACGGGCGCTTGAGCGATGTGCAGCCGGGGATGCAGGCGGAGGTCTACATCAACACCGGCGCCCGCACGTTCATGTCGTATCTGGCCCGTCCGCTGACCGACAGTTTCAAGCGGGCGTTCCGGGAGCGTTAGGAATGACACGTGTGTGTGGTGTGGAGCTAGGGACTTTGAATTGAATTGGTGAGGGGCGTTTAACGGAATGTTCCCGTTCAGCGCCCATTCTGCCTGCCATGCTTCCTTTGGCAGGGGTTTGAGTAAGCGTACCTCGCGCGATGTGTGCGGGAAAGTGAGTGTAGCGTGTTGGTTTTGCGTCGAGCTGGGGCGGATACTCCAGTTACAAGCGGGATAGGATCTGTATGCGGGCGTCGTTTCAAAACGCGTCGCTCTTTTGATCGTCCTTTGACCTATTGTGGATCAGTGCTTAAGCATTTGGTCTTGTCGGTGGCTGCCGCTGCTGTGGTGTTTCCTGCCCACGCCCTCGCTGAAGAACCGGCCGCCTTGCCGCTCCGCGGCGCGCTTGTTGATGGTAACCCACATACGCGTGCTTCAAGCCAAATTCAGGGTCCGTCTACTTCACACAATGGGCACGGCCTGCGGGGCAGCGGTGCCCACACCGACACAAAGCCGTCGCTTCGATCTGAAATTGTCGGCGCGTTGCGCACGTCGCGGCTTGGACTTGCGCCCCTGACGCAGTTTCCTGGAACGCTGCGCGGAACGGGCAGCGTGCTGCGGGACCGTGACGTCCCTTTGGTTGTTCCCGAACGACCGAGCCTCCGCCATGCGATGATGCGGGGTGAACTGCGTCATTCCGACCAGCTGTCAACGGGGCGCGTTGGAGGCGCTGTGGCGCTGGCTTTGCGGGGGAGCTATGCTAACCGGGCCCTGCTGGAACGGGCGCAGGCGGATCGCGCCCGGGTTCGCGTGGCTGCCGGTGCCTTTCTGCCCAAGTTGATGCTGTCGTTGGATGGCAACCATACGGTTCGTCAGTCTGAAACCCAGCCGGATCAAACCGTGAATGGTGAGGTGCAGCTTTCTCTTTCACTGTACTCGAGCGGCGCCAAACGCAATGCCGTCTACCAAGCTCAGAGCCTTAGCCTTGCATCAGACTATGCCTATCTTGCGGGCGAGCATAAAGTTGCCCTCGAAGCGATCGCAGCCCACATCAACTTGCGATTGAACCGGGCCGTGGAGCGCGCCCTCGACAAGAATGTGCGCGCTATGCAGCGCTTGGTACACATCGCCCGACGTCGCTATGAGGCTGGGGATGCCACCCGCACGGATATTGCGATTGCCCAAGGCAATCTGGAAGGCGCGAAGGCCGAACTCGATATCGCGCGCAAGAACAGCCGGGAAATTGCCGCCGACTACAAGACCATCGTGGGTCGGCGGGCTCCTGCTCGCCTCGCTGTGGCCCATGCCGATGGTCTCGTTCCCCCCACCATTGAGGCGGCCGTTGCCTTGGCGCGCAAACACAACC
The DNA here is from genome assembly GCA_038530365.1 of Pseudomonadota bacterium. GTDB lineage: Bacteria > Pseudomonadota > Alphaproteobacteria > Rhizobiales > Rhizobiaceae > Pseudahrensia. Next base: position 52,810 of record JBCBCT010000002.1, read on the forward strand.
CCGTTTTGAAAGCCGCGTTCCATTCCGCCGATGCAAGCGCTTATGCCGCGCGGGCCGAAAAGGGACGCTTTGGCCCGAAGGTCGATCTTTACGGCGGATACACCCACGAGATGCACACCAATGCCACAACGCCAACGGAACCGGAGTGGAATGTGGGCGTGCGTCTGCGCGTCCCACTGGTTGATTTTACGGCCACGCCGTCTGTTGCAGCCGCCCGCCACGATGCGCTGGAAGCGGGCTACCGCGCCCTCGACCAGGAGAAGCGGATGATCAAGGCCATTACGCGCAAGCATATCGCCTACAAAAGCGCGCTACGGCGCAGCCGAATTTCTGCACGGCAGGTGAAGGCCGTGGCGCGTAGCGTCACCGGCACACGGCGGGAATATCAGGCTGGCTTCCGTTCGATCACCGATGTCACCAATGGGCAGATCAAACTGACGCGGGCGCGCATTACCCAGATCACGGCTCTGCATGAACGGATGTTGTGCGGCTACGAGCTTGCCTTTGCGACCGGGCACCCCGACACGGCGCGGCTTGCGTTGGATTAAGTGAGGACGAACCGATGAGCACATCCAACGAGATTGCCGGACTGGAAGCCGTCGCTGTCGATGGCGGTTTGGTCTACCATGTGAGCGGCAATTCCACCGGCTATCAGTGGAAATTGTCTGCAAACGCTCCAGGCGTGTTGTGGACGGATGATGCCTATTCGGTCCTGGACGACTGCGTCGGTCTGTCGTTTGCCGATGTAAATGTTGAACTTGGGGCCGACGGCGCAGTGCGGGTCGTGCCAAAGGGCGGGGGAAACTTTACCGAAACCATGGCTGAGGCGCCCAGATTTGCGCAGCCATCGCTGGATGAATTTGGTTTTGATCAACGTCGCCCATCCGTCGAGGATCAATTGACCGCAGCGACATTTGACGATGCCAGCCAAGCTGAATCCATCGACCTTGCCATTCCGGCCCAGTGGGATGATCTGAGCGCTGAGGTTAGCTTTGATGTTGCGTCCTTTTTGCCTGAAAACCTCTTGAATGAAGGTCTGCAGGTTAGCGTTGGCGGTCTGCCGCCGGGTTTGAGTTACAATGTTGCGCGGATGCGGGTGGAGGGCCGGATCGCTGATGACGCGATGACCGGCCAGCCGTATCAGGTCAGCGTCATGTTGGGTCTGCCTGACGGTTCGATCTTGAAAACCGTGTTTCATTGGACCGTGCGCGATGCCAAGGCTGTGGATTCAGGAGCAAACCTAACCGCTGTTGTGCCGGCCTCCGGCAACCGTGATGAGGCTGCGTCTGCGGGGATTTTGATGTCCGTTGCCACCCATGGCGTTTTGGCGGCAACGTCTTTGTCCCTGGCGTCGCGGGCCGATGCGGCCGCCGCCGCAACGGCAGGACGGGCTTCGAAGTTTGAGGTCTCAGATCTTGGTTCATCCGCTGCTACGGCTGCCGCTGCTCGGGGCAACGGTTCGGGTGATCGGGGCGCCGGAATTGATAATCTCATCATAGGTTCAACCGTGCCCGGTGCGAATGGTGGCCGTCTAAGCCAGCGCAATGAAGAGACGGCGGCCAGCTTGGAATCCCGTGACGGCTCGCAGCAGGTCGATTCCAACGCGGGCGATGAAGATGATGATCTGGAGACACCGGCTAATGCGCCCTTGTCGTCCCAAGCCATTGCCGAGGGCTTCGACACATTTGACGGCGGTGGAGGAGGTACGGCCAACGCCCGTCCATTTGCCGGGACGCCTGCGCCGCAAACCGTTTTAGAGGAAACCCTCCGCGACGACATTAATGTTCTTTCGGCGGCTTTCGATGCGGATGGGGACACACTTTCCGTCGTCTCCGCCGAAGCCAACAACGGCCAAGTCGCCATACTTTCCGATGGACGGCTGAGCTACCTCCCAAATGAATTGTTTAACGGCACGGACACCATCACCTACCAAGTCAGCGATGGAAGAGGCGGAACGGATATCGGTCTGGTGACCGTTACAGTGTTGCCGGTGAACGATGACCCCACGGTAGGGGCCTTCGCAACGCAACCGACTTTGGAAGATGTTCCAATCCTCAACATCGACGTGTTGGCGAACGCGCTGGATGTGGACAGTGCGATGTTGAGCGTCACCCAAGCGTCGGCCACCCATGGTGTTGTGACGATCAACCCTGATGGCACGCTGAGTTACCAGCCCAACCAAGATTACAATGGACCGGATACGATCTCGTTTACGGTTTCCGATGGCGATGGAGGCACAGGGCTTGGCAGCGTTCCCATCACTGTGACACCGGAAAACGATGCCCCGAACCCTGGAACACCGGCGGCAGCAACGGTGGCCGAAGACAATCCGCTCCTGGCCTTGAACGTCTTGACGGCGGCAAGCGATGCCGATGGGGATACGGTGTCTGTCGTGCCCGGTTCGGTTAATGCGCTCTCCGGTGTGATCACCGAAAACCCCGATGGAACGTTCGATTATACGCCGGTTTTGAACTTCAACGGCGTCGACACCATCACCTATGATATCACCGATGGAAGCGGGCTGACCTCCACCGGTTCGATGACGATTACCGTGACTCCGGTGAATGATGATCCCGTCTCCGGGGTGCCGGGCAATCTGACCACCGCTGAAGATACGGCCATCGCCTCTATCGACGTGTTGCAGTTTGCCAGCGACATTGATCTTGACGTGTTGGTGGTGAATCCAGCGTCCGTCACCGTCACCGTCCCATGTGTGGCGGCGACG
>JBCBCT010000003.1:0-51803 GCA_038530365.1 Pseudomonadota bacterium
TTGCGTCCGTGGTGAACGTCGAGGCGAATGTGATCCCCCACCAGCCGCGCCAGCAACATGCGCATATCGGCGAACACATCGGGGACGGATACGGTTTGGGGGCGCAAGGTTTGTCTGCGGGAAAATGCAAGCAGCTGGCGCACCAAGGACGCGGCCCGGTTGGCGCTGTTTTTGATCCCCATAATGTCCGTGAACGACGGGTCGGAGGGTCTGTGGTTGGCCAGCAATAGATCGGACAGGCCGATGATGGCCGTCAGCACATTGTTGAAGTCGTGGGCAATGCCTCCGGCAAGTTCCCCCACAGCGTTCATTTTCTGGCTTTGCGCCATCTGCCGTTCAAGCGTTTTTTGCTCCGTCATTTCGATGGCGTAGACGATGGCCCGCTCTTTGATGGCTTCTTCCTGCGATGTTTGCTCATCAGCGATCATGCTCACATAAAGGCGGACGGAGCAGTCCTCGCCTTCGATCTGCGCGGGAAGTCCGGGAAGCACTGTATCGATGGGTTCGATGACGCCACGCCCTTCCAACGCTGCTGCAAGAGCGTTGCTTAGAGCGGCCCGTTCGTTCTCGCCGGCAAGGGCATCGATCGAAAGCGGGGCATCGTCCGTTGCTTTGGCGATGACGGGCGCAAAAAGGCGCTGGAAGGGCGCATTGGACTGGATCATCTCACCCTCGGCCCCGAAGGAGGCGATGGCGATTGGGGTATTGTTAAAGAACCGCGTGAAGCGAATTTTCGCGGCCCGCAGTTCTTCCGGGTCACCATCTTCCGTGGTGCGGTTCAACACCAGGGTTCGGGTTGCGCCCGGTGCCCCATCGGCGGCAAAAGGCACCTTGTGGTAGAGGCGCACGGGCAGGCTTTGACCGTTTGCCCGGGCTAAATCCAGATCAACAACCGCGGTTTTCGATTGGCCCGGCTCCACATTCAAGGTGTTCAGGAGTGCCATGCCGTCGCCGAGGATTAGGTCCTGCATGGACAAACTGCCCGGCTTAAATTGCGTCAGGTCGCGGCCCAGCCAGTCTGCCAGTGTCGCGTTCATGTAAACGAGATCACCGTTGGATTTTGCTGAAAAGAAACCCGCCGGGGCGTGGTCGAGATAATCGATGGCGTGCTGTAGATCGAGGAAATAGCTTTCCTGGCGCGACCGCTCCAAAGTCACATCGGCGATTTCCCACACGATGAGTGGGCGTTTGTAGTCAGCGTGGGGCAAAAGGCGGGTCGTCACGCGATACCAATGGGGTGGCGAGGTGCCCGCGTTGCCGTCCAACCGCATGTCGGCAAGGTTGTGTTGCAGGCGAAACTCGTGGGGCTGCGATTCCCCCGAACGCACGGTTTGGTTCATGCGGTAAACGATTTCAGAGGCTTCATCGGCACCGGACACCACGCGTTCCAGCGTTGCGATATCGCGGGACGTGTCAGCCCCGATCATTTCGCCATAGGCGCGGTTGGCATAGACAATGCGACCCTGCCAATCGGTGACCAAAGCGCCGTGGTCGAGACCGTCCACGAAGGCGCGGGAAAAGGCTTCGCTTCGGGTTTTGGCGGACAGGTGAACAAAGCCGATCGCGAGCGCGAGTACGAAGAAAACCCCCAGCATTGCCAAAATCACCAGCACGCCCAGTGTAATGGGTTGCGCATAGCTTTGGGGCAGCAGCGTGAACGCACCGACAAGCCCCAGCAGGACAAGACCGACGATCAACAAACGGCCAAACCCCACGCTTGCCGCCGACCGGTCGATCAACGGGGCCGACTGGTGCTTTTCCAGCGCCGCGTGTTTTGCATTTTGGATGGCATTTGCTTCCAACGCGGGATTGGGCCGCGACGTGGGTGCCGTTTCGGCATGGTCTTCGAGTTGGGCTGGTCTCGCCGGTGTGCCAGCGATGGCTTCTTGCGTCATTGCTTCATGCGTTGTTGCTTCACGCGTGTTGGAAACCGGTTTGGACATCTCGCTTTTCTCGATAGCCGGATGGGCAGACATCGCATCACCTTTGCGCTCGCAGATCCCCGCGTGGGGCCTTTCAGCGTTTGAATCAGATTCCCCGCCGATAGGGAAGCTTTGTCCCGTTTTGGGGCGGCCTTAACGGCTTCGGCGGCCTCGCTTCGCTGCCCACGTTTCTTGGCTGCGGCCATGCCCCGTGCAAATTGGGGGCAGACTGCTTTGCCCCTTTTCGTTTGAGTGTCGGCGTGTAAGCTGCTGACTTAACACGATGCGCAAGCACGGTCGGCCCTCACGACCAAGACTGCCAGCAAGACCGCAAGCAAGACCGCCAGCGAGACCGAAAGAGGCCTGTAATGGAAATGATTGATCAGCTTCTTCTCAACTTCCTATCGGAAGACAACCTGTCCATTGGGCGCTGGGTTTTGCTCTTGTTTATGTTGGTGTTGGTCTTCATGGCGTTGGTTTGGCTGTTCAAACGTCTCACCGGCCCACGATCCGCCAGCGGGGTGCGGAGCAAGAAAGCCCGATTGGCACTCACCGACGCTGCGCGTGTGGATGACGGGCGCAGTGTTATTTTGTTGCGGCGTGATGATGTTGAGCATTTGCTCCTCATCGGTGGCCCCAATGACCTGGTAATTGAAAGCAATATCCATCGTCTGAGCGAAACCACGCAAAAGACACCGACAGCAGCCGCGAGCGCCGCTGCACCCTTGGCTTCGGTCCCTGCGCCATCCATCGCTGCTCAACCCTCGTCGCCAGCGCCGGCACCCGCCGTGGCGCAACCGTCCCCATCCCCTGTTTCCAGCGAGCCTTCGAAACCGTCTCGCTCTGACATCAGCGATGGTCTTAAGGATATGTGGGATACCGCGCGCTCAGCACAAGCGCCCCCCCCGCCTGCCAGCCAGCCACGCACGGCGGCGGTAAGCCCTGCGCCGCCGCCGAAGGTTACACCATCAGCAAAGCCTCCAGCCGCACCTCCGCCAGCCCCCGCTCCATCGGTTGCATCCCAGAGTGCGCCAAGCCAAGCGACCGCTCCTGTTGCCCCGCCCCTCGCAAAGCCTGGCGTTCAGCAGCCGGCTTTGGAACCATCGTCTCCCGCAACAGCCGCCGCAGGCGGGGTAACGCGTCAACCTCCACCTTTGGCGACGCCCGCTCCAACGCCAGCCGCGTCCCCTGCGCCAGCAAGCGCACCAGCGCCAGAGGTCTCAGCAGTCAGCCCAAGCCAACCGAAGAACGCGGTCGAAGAAATCGATGAAATGCTAAAAAGTATTCAAGTGCCGCCGAAACCAAATTGACCGAGCCCAGGACAGCGTAGTCCTTTGATGAGGGAAAGACCCTGGCGGTCCTTATCTTCAACGGGATCAGTCGTCGCGGTAGACTTTTTCACGGCGCTCGTGACGCTCCTGCGCCTCAAGCGACATGGTTGCGATGGGGCGTGCTTCGAGGCGCTCCAGATTGATCGGCTCACCGGTGTCTTCGCAAAAACCATAGCTGCCATCGTCGATACGGGCGAGCGCTTGGTCGATCTTAGAAATCAGTTTGCGTTGACGATCGCGGGCGCGCAGCTCAATGGAGCGGTCGGATTCGGACGATGCGCGGTCGGTGAGGTCGGGAAGATTCAAACGGTGCTCTTGTAGCATTTCCAGCGTTTCAGCCGATTCTCGCTGAATGTCCGACTTCCAACTTTGAAGTTTTTGCCGGAAGTACTCCAACTGCCGCGGGTTCATAAACTCTTCGTCCGGGCTTGGCTTGTAATCGTCCAGTTTCGCTAACATCCGTGCGCTCCTGCGGGCCTCACCCCCCCTGACACAGTTCAGGGACGTTCGGATTAGGCCAGTGCTCCCATCTGCGAGGGTCTATAACCACAGTGCGATAAGCCCACAAGCGCCAAATCTTGTCGCAACCCAAATGCGCTGTGCAAAGGACAGTGTTTCGCGAAACCCCATGCAGGCTTGCACCCAACCAGCATGAATGGACGGTTTACAGGTCGAGGGTCATATGCCGATTGACGTCTTTGTACAGAAGATAGCGAAACGGGCCCGGTCCACCGGCATAGCAAGCCTGCGGACAGAAGGCGCGCAGCCATAGATAGTCGCCGCTCTCCACCTCGATCCAATCTCGGTTGACGCGATACGCAGCCTTGCCCTCCAACACAAAGAGCCCGTGCTCCATCACATGGGTTTCCAGGAACGGAATCACCCCGCCGGGCTGAAACGCCACGATGTTCACGTGCATATCGTGGCGCATGTCCTTTGGATCGACGAACCGGGTCGTCGCCCAGCGCCCTTCGGTGTCCGGCATGGGCGTCGGTGCTATGTCCTGCTCGTTCAGCACGAAGAAACCGGGCGGTTCGATCCCATCTACCGCTTGGTAGCGTTTGCGGATCCAATGAAACTGAGCGTTCCGTTTGGAACGGTTCCACAGCGTCCACGGCTGGTCTGGAGGCAGGAAGGCGTAGCTTCCTGCCGTCAGCGTGGCGGCTTTTTCTCCGACCTTCAAATCCAACACGCCATCCACAACGAATAGGATGGCCTCGACGCCATCGGCATCATCCGAGCGGTCGCTTCCACCGGCTGGATCCACATCGACCACATAATGCGAAAAAGTCTCTGCAAATCCCGATAAGGGTCGCGCCAAAACCCAAGCCCGCGTGCCCTGCCAATGGGGCAAGGCGCTGGTGACAATGTCGGTCATGGTGGAGGCCGGCAAGAAGGCGTAGCTTTCGGTGAACACGGCCCGCCCGTCCATCCGGGCTGTCTGAGCTGGCAGTCCGCCGGACACAACGTGGTATGATTTTGCATCGCTCATGGGTTCGCTTCCATACCGTCCGGAGAAAGCGCATCCCGCAAACGCAGAAGCGCGATTTTTTCCACTTGGCGGCAGGCCGTTTCAAACTCCTCATCACGGTTGTTTGCAATGCGCGTTTCAAATGCTTGAAGGATTGCCTCTTTGGTCAGGCCCTTCACCGCAATGATAAAGGGAAAGCCGAAGCTGCCGGTATAGACCGCGTTCAAGGTTTCAAATTGCGTGCGCTCCGCGTCCGTCAGGGCGTCTAAACCGGCACTTTTTTGTTCGTTGGCGGACTCTTTGGTCAAGCGCTTGGCCTGCGCGAGCTTTCCTGCCAAATCCGGGTGCGCGTTCAAAACGCCAAGACGCGCATCGGTACTGGCCAAGCGAAACTGGATCGCCATGGCGTGGTGCAGTCCATCGGGACCATCGTGGGATGCGCCAAGGCCGGCATCCCACGCCCGCTCCGCGATCCAGGGGGAATGCTCAAAAATTTCGCCGAAACGCGCAACAAATGCATCTTTGTCCATGAGAGATGGACGGTCTTTTGCCGCGGCGGGCGGGTGGGTTTTTTGCCAATGCCGGGCGATGTCAATGCGCCGCGCAAACCAGACTTCGCCTTTTCTCCCCGCTTTGGCCTTGGCGTAATCAACAAAGCGCTTCAGCGCCGCCACCCGGCCCGGTCGGCCCACCAAACGGCAGTGGAGCCCAATGCTCATCATTTTGGGAGACCCGGCTTGGCCCTCCTCCCACAGGGTGTCAAACGTGTCGCGCAAGTAGGCCTCAAACTGATCGCCGGAGTTGAACCCCTGCGGGGTGGCGAACCGCATATCGTTGCAATCCAGCGTGTAGGGCACGATCAGTTGGTCGCGGTCGCCGTGGTGACGCCAATATGGGAGATCATCATCATAGGCGTCTGAAATATAGTCGAAGCCGCCCTCTTCCGTCACAAGATCGACCGTGTGCTCGCTGCACCGCCCCAAATACCAGCCCCGGGGCCGCGCACCGGTTGCAGCCGCGTGAAGGGCAATGGTCTCCTGAAGTGCCGCCTTCTCCTGTTCGCGGGTAAAGTCTTTGTATTCGATCCATTTCAATCCGTGGGATGCGATTTCCCAGCCCGCCTCTTGCATCGCTTTGACCTGGAGCGGCGAGCGCTGCAACGCTGTGGCCACCCCGTAGATGGTCACCGGGATGTCGTTTGCAGTGAACAGGCGGTGGAGGCGCCAAAATCCCGCCCGCGCACCGTAATCGTAAATCGATTCCATGTTCCAATGACGTTGTCCGGGCCACGCCGCCGCGCCGACAATTTCCGAAAGGAATGCCTCTGATGCCGCATCCCCATGGAGCAGGCAGTTTTCACCCCCTTCCTCGTAGTTCACGACAAATTGGACGGCGATCTTGGCCCCGTTTGGCCAGCGAGGATCGGGCGGATTGGGGCCGTAGCCCTTGAGGTTTCGGGGATAGTGCACGGCGGCGCTGTCCGGTGTTTTGCGTGGCGTTGCGACATCTTTGAAGCGAAGTGCGCTAAAATTCAAATGCGCGGATTGCATTGGACTCTCGACGTCCAAAACGCCAAAACACACGGGGAGCGCGAAACACAACACCAACCAATGTGCGCGCAGGGCGTTGCCGATCTAAGGACCATTCCAAATGGCGTCAGAGGGTTTTTTAACCACCCATATTCTTGACACAGCGCGGGGCTGCCCCGCGGCGGGCGTGCGCATTGAACTTTTCCGTCTGACGGATGAAACACGGATGGCGATGACGACCGCGATCACCAACCACGATGGGCGCACCGACACGCCGCTCGTCGCCAAAGGTGCGCTGGAGACGGGACGGTACGAACTGTGCTTCCATATCGGCGATTATTTTGCGGATTTTTCCCCGCAGCAAGACCATCGTTTTCTTGATATCGTGCCCGTTCAGTTTGGCATTGATGATGCAACGAGCCACTATCACGTGCCGCTCTTGGCCTCGCCCTTTGGCTTTTCGACCTATCGGGGCAGCTAGCAGCTGACCGCACACCAACCGCGTGGGAGGGAGCCCCATGTATTATGACTACGCCATCATGTGGGACTGGATGTCCTTCGCCGTCCGCTGGCTGCATGTCATCACGGGCATCGCGTGGATCGGCTCATCGTTTTACTTCATCGCCCTTGATCTGGGCTTGCGAAAGGCCGCCGATCTTCCGGTCGGTGCCCATGGTGAAGAATGGCAGGTTCACGGCGGCGGGTTTTATCACATCCGAAAATATATGGTCGCGCCGGAGGCGATGCCTGACCATCTGACGTGGTTTAAGTGGGAAAGCTACGTCACCTGGCTGTCTGGTTTCGCGATGCTGTGTATCGTTTATTATGCCGGCGCTGATCTGTATCTGATCGACAAAACGGTGGCCGAGCTATCCACATGGCAAGCCATTGCAATTTCCGTCGTGTCCCTGGCTGCCGGTTGGGTCATCTATGATCTGCTGTGCAAATCACCCATCGGGGAAGACAACAACCGGCTGATGGTTCTTTTATTCGTCCTTCTGGTGGCACTGGGCTGGTTTTACACCCAGGTGTTTTCCGGGCGGGCAGCATTCTTGCACCTTGGCGCGTTTACGGCGACCATCATGTCGGGGAATGTTTTCTTCATCATCATGCCGAACCAGCGCATCGTGGTGGCGGATCTGAAGGCCGGGCGTACGCCGGACGCAAAATACGGCAAGATCGCCAAGCAGCGCTCGACCCACAACAATTACCTGACGCTGCCTGTGTTGTTCTTCATGGTGTCGAACCACTACCCCCTGGCCTTTGCCACGGAGTACAATTGGGTGATTGCAGCGCTGGTGTTCCTCATGGGTGTGACGATCCGGCACTATTTCAACACCAAACACGCCCGAGGCGGGAACCCAACCTGGACTTGGGCCGCCACCGCCATCCTGTTTGTGATTGCCGCTTGGCTATCAACAAACCCCAAGCTCCCTGCAGGCGATGCTGAAGCGGCGGTGCCCAATGCGGTGCCCAGTACGGTTCAGCAGCGATTTATGACAGCCAGTGGGTTTGAAGCGGCGGCAGAGACCGTGCAAGCGCGGTGTTCCATGTGCCATGCGGCGGAACCGGTTTGGGATGGCATCATCGTACCGCCAAAGGGCGTGGTGTTGGAGGAAGACGTCGACATCGCCCGCTACGCGCGGGAGATCTATCTGCAAGCCGGGCGCAGCCACGCCATGCCGCCGGGCAATCTGACGGACATGACAAAAGAAGAACGTGCGCAACTTGTGGAATGGTACGAACGGGCCGTGGCCAAGCCGGCGGAATGAAAGCGCGCAGCGGCTACGGGCTTGGTTTCGTTAGGTAATGCACGTCAAAACAGCGATAGCTTATAGGATCGCCCTGAGACTTCGCGATACAATCAGCCACGGGCTGAAGATCTGACACCGCTGAATATTGAATGTATGGTGCGATGACGACACGGCTGTCCCCATCGTCATAGCCGCCCAGGCGATCGATCACGCCTTTCATGCTGGGCCTTTGGTCGAGGATCGTATCGCGCAGCGCTTCGCCCTCTATGAAATTGTCGGGCAACTGATCAAATGGACCGTCGTAGGCGTTGTTTTCCAGCGCATTGGCGTTTTCCACGCCCACGAGAATGAACCGGTCGCGATTTGGGTCACGGTGGTAAGCAAAGGATGTGCGGTGGCCGATGAAAAGGTCCGGGTTGATCTGCTGCCGAACCAATTGGTCGGGCATGGGGGCGTCCTCATTCAACACGTAGAGAAACACTTTTTCGCGTCGGTTGTAGAGGAAATAAAACTGCATCCCTGATTCATCGAAAACCGGTCCCAGATAGGTCTCGTCGGGTCCAATTGCGCGGGCTGGCGGTTTCACACCCCGTAGATCATTCAGAACGACCTTCACCGTGCGGCCTTGAAACGTGAGTGTGTAGTTCAAATCATCTATTTTTTTCAGCGTGGCTCCATCGTTCGCTGTGATGGTTTTGAACTGGGCGACCCGTTCGGCACTCACCCGACGGTGGGTCGAAAAATAGCCGAAATGAAAGATGCCGGCATCGCGTTCCGCGCGGTCAAATCGCAGGTTACCGGCGATATCGATGCCGTTTTGGGTGAAGCTGAAATAGTAATAATTTTCCGTTGGATAGACCTTCATGACGTCTGGCAGGGCTGAAAAAACCTGCCGAAACACCGCCATCGGATCGGCAAGATCAAGCCCCGGTACGCCCATGACGGTTTCGAGGGAATTTTGGTTCGTTTTGAGCTGAAGTCTTGCAGGGCTGTTCTCGGCCGTTTGCGCCTGCAGTGGGGCGTTTGGCGTGGCGGCGAGTACGATGCTTGCAGCAATTGCAGACCATTTCCCCATAACACGCCTTTCTCACTGTATCGGGCCCATTCATTCGCGCTTAGACGTTCGGACGCCGTTTGTCCGGGCCTATTGTGCGAGGTACCATGACGGTAGGCCGTTGGTGCTTCAAGTTTGGGGGTATGCGATCCGCCTTAAAAACAGGCCGGGCCGACGACAGGGGCAATTTGCCATCGGCCCGGTTTCCAAATCCCACCTCGGCAATTTGCGGCGCCAAGGTAGGCGGAACTGTTGGGAAGGCGAACCCACGGTCCGCCATCTCGCATGTTGTGTGGGCGACCCGCCGCTCAGCTTAACGCCGATCAATTTCGGAGCGGCGGCGGTTGTGCCGGTTGCGACGGTTTTGTTGCCGCTGTTGCGCTCGTCTTTGTTGAGCGCGGCGTTGTTGTGCCCGTCTTTGCTGTTGGGCTTGCCGGCGCTGTTGGACGCGGCGTTGTTGTTGTGCACGTCGTCTTTGTTGCTGTTGAGCTTGGCGGCGCTGCTGCGCGCGCCTTTGCTGTTGAGCACGACGTTGTTGCTGCTGCCGAGCGCGGCGCTGACGTTGAGCGTCACGTCGCTGTTGAGCCCGTCTTTGTTGCTGGGCCTGCCGTCGCTGCTGGGCGCGACGCTGCTGCTGGCTCCTTCTTTGCTGTTGCGCACGGCGTTGCTGTTCGATCCGGCGCTGACGTTGGCTGTTGCGGCGTTGCTGGTTGCGCCGCTGCTGCTGGGCATTTCGCCTTTGTTCCGCACGACGCCGACGTTCAGCGCGTCTTTGTTCAGCGCGGCGTTGTTGTTGCAATCGCCGTTGGCGCTGACGCTCGCGCCGCAATTGGTCCTGATTACGATTGGGCCGGTTTGTGTTCGGGCGGGGCCGATTGGGCCGAACTGCTGGGCGCGGACGGGGGCGATTGGGCCGCACACCGCCCGGACGGGGACGGTTCGGGCGCACAACACCACCGGGACGCGGTCTGTTGGGGCGCACCACGCCTCCTGGCCGTGGACGGTTGGGTCGTACACCGCCCGGACGAGGACGATTCGGACGAACCACACCACCGGGACGCGGTCTGTTGGGTCGCACCACGCCTCCTGGCCGCGGACGATTGGGCCGCACATCACCCGGACGGGGACGGTTCGGACGCACCACACCACCGGGACGCGGGCGAATGGGCTCAAGTCTTGGACGGCAGGGACGACCGGCCTGGGACCGGCGAACGGTGTGGGCACGAACGCGTGTGGTCACCCGGTTGTGGCACATTTGACCGGTTACAGGCGGACGACCGGGCGTGCCGACGGGTGGCCGCGGACGGCAGGGACGACCGGCGCGAGACCGATTCACGCGGTGCGGACGCATCCGGCTTGTGCCGCGCTGGTGGCACAGACGGGTAACAGGCGGGCGTGGCGGACGCGGCGGCGTCACAACACCAGGACGCGGACGGCACGGGCGGCCAGCTTCCGAACGATTCCGGCGATGGGGGCGCATCCGCGTCGTCAAACGCTGGTGGCACAGACGCGTCACAGGGGGACGCGGCGGACGCGGAGGCGTCACAACGCCGGGGCGTGGGCGGCATGGGCGACCGGCTTCCGAACGATTCCGGCGATGGGGGCGCATCCGCGTCGTCAAACGCTGGTGGCACAGACGGGTAACAGGCGGGCGCGGCGGACGCGGAGGCGTCACAACACCAGGGCGCGGACGGCACGGGCGGCCAGCTTCCGAACGGTTCCGACGGTGCGGACGCATCCGCGTCGTCAAACGCTGGTGGCACAATTGCGGACGCGGAAGCGGCGGACGCACAATGGGAGGACGCGGAAGACACGGAACTCCGGCGCGGGAACGGTTGCGCAGGTGCGGACGCATGCGAGTCGTCCGGCGCTGATGGCAAAACTCGGGACGCGGAAGTGGCGGGCGGCCAGCATCGGGGAACGGACGGCACGGACGGCCAGCGCGGGACCGACTGACGCGGTGTGGGCGCATTCTGGTGGTGCGGCGCTGGTGGCACAGTTCCGGACGCGGGAGCGGCGGACGCACAATGGGAGGACGCGGGAAGCACGGTCGACCGGCCCGGGAACGCCCAACGCGGTGTGGACGCATGCGGGTCGTTCCACGCTGATGACACAGGTCCCGGCTCGGCGGGTCCAAAGGCTCATCGATGATGATGACATCATCTTCGCCGCCCGGGATACGGCCCGGCACCCTTGACGGCGGGCCCGTACGAATCGCAGGCGGAACCAGCGGCGCAAGGGGCCTCGGCTGTTCAAAATCGGGCTGTCTGGGGCGCGGAAGTGGCACAACGGGCGCAATAATAGGGGCAGCCGCGCGGCGGAATATTTCAATATCCCCGATGCGTGTCGCATCATCCTTGTTAGCCTGATCGGGGATCGGTTGACCGGAGGCATCAACGTTCCGGTCAGCATCAATCATGTAGGAGGCATCTCGGTCGGCTGCTCGCAGGGCCACCGCAGTTGCGGCATCATCTGAAACGGACGGCAGGCGCTTGGTGCCTTGGAAGCCATGCACCTCATCGGCCATATCCGCGTCTCCCGTCGCCGGGTTAAAGCACGGGCCTTCCTTGGAACACAGATTGTCACCGGCTTTCCAGACGGTTTGCGCACGCTTTCGCGTATCGATGCGACCGTTGGTATACCCAAAGCCAAAATCCACCCCACCGGCGGCATTGTTGCGCTCTTCGTTGCCATCGGTGCCAAAGGCCAGATTGCCAACGGGATAGCGCGCTTTCAAAGACCAAGATCCATCGGCACCTTGACTGCCGGCGAGCACACGGGCCTGGCTCGGCTCAGCAAAACTGTCGTCTTCGTCCAAACCATCATTTCTGATGAGGCCGCTTTCGGCGATGAGCATTTCCCCATCGCCTGAAAATGCGATGTCTGCGATGCCGGATTCGCTTTCATCGTCGAGCGTGGGAATGACAAGTTCGCGGCGGACGGAGCTTGCGTCCAACCCGCCGTCTTCGCCAATGGCGACGGACCAAATGGCGTTCGACAGGGCCGGCTCGTCGGCGGCTGCGGTGTCATTGCCATAGAAGGCTGAACCCCAAACGGCGTAATACAAGCGCGCGCCAGCGTCGGTTTTTTGAACGCCAAGTCCCCAGACCCGGCGCTCGCGCTTGGCGATGTTCCAACACTCCGGCGTGTTGGCAAACCCGGTGTCGCAGGCTTGGAAATTGGGTCCGCTTTCGCGATCAAAAGCCACGGCAGGCAGTTGGTTTGGTTCCCCGATTGCGGCGTCAAAAAACGCCACGCGGCCCTGGGTGCCGTGGTCGAAAACCCCCAGTTGGTCCCCTGTTTCCGCATCGATCCGGTGGATCATCCCGGTTTCAAGGTCGGACACAAAAAGCTGTTTGTTCACCGGATCAAAGGCAATGTTGCCCAGCGATGCACCGGAGTTTTGTCGGCCTTCCAGCGCGATGGTGGTGAGCACTTCGGGCTTATACTGGTTGCGGGCGCGCAGAACATATACCGTCCCAGGTCCGCCTTCGCGACCCCAAAGACCGGGCATCCAGCCGTCGTCATCAAGATGCAAACCAAACTTCGCCGTTGCGGTCAGATAGATGTCCGGCTCGGCCTTGTCGTTCAACGCAATGCCGAACACCTGCCCCACATCACCGGCGGTGACGGCGTGGCGTTGCGGCTCATTTTGCCAATGCTGCCCACCCGGCGCGGAGCCTGGACGCCGCAGATCAACGATGGAGGCGACCGTACCGTCCAGCTTAATCAAAACGTCATCGCCAGACAGGGTGATACCGGAAAAACGGGTGATCACCCCTTCCCCACTGCGCAACGGCTTAAAAGCCTCCTGCGCAAGCGCGACGGTTTGGCCAAGAAGCAGGCAAAACCAAGCGAAAGCGGCAAAAAGCACGCGCCGAATGGCAATTTCCACAAGCCGCAAGCGGTTAGCGGCTCCGGGCGGTGTTTTTGAGCTCAGCTTATTCGTTACGCTTCCAAGCGCGCGCATGGTCGGTTTCACAGCAAGTGGCTCCATCCCTCTAGACTGTGCCACTCTGTCACGTTCGCGCTACCGCTGCGTCATCCAGAAGGACTAAAGTGAACTAGTCCACTTGGTTCATCCGGGCGAGCCCCCCTTGCCAAGGGCGATGTGCTTACCGTTTACACTTTGGTGTGCGGCCAGAATTGAGATGGGAAGGCGTCCGGTGGTGTCACTTCGCTCCAAAGCGCGCGGGTTGGAAGACGCCCCTCACAACGCCCTTGCGAACGGTGGCAAAACGGCCGCCGGGGCGAAGGACCGGGCCAACGACCGGTCGAACGACGAGGCGGGCCACGAGGCGGGCACGAGCGGTATCGGTCTTCCAAAAAATATCTTCCAATCGCTCAGCGCGTTTGCGCAGCAAAGCCGTTTGCTTATCGTTCTGCTGCTCTTCTCAGCCTGGTTGGTTGTTACCTTTTGGGTCCTACAGCAGGCCCTCGCCTGGCCGCATATCGGGGCGCAGTTTTCCGCCAATTTGAAACAGTCCTCTATCACCGTTTCATCGGTGGTGACCGGCGGTCCGGCGGACCGGGCGGGGCTGGTCGTTGGCGATGAAATCGTGGCTTTTCAGAACCCTAAAAGCGGCGCACGGCTTAAACTCACGGGCTTTGAGGCCATCAGCGGCCGTCATCAACTTCACTCGTTTGAGATGGCGCGGCAGGCCGGCTTCGCCTTGGTTGCCGCTTGGCCCTTCGTTAGCGGTGAGGCCGTCATGCTGGTCAAAGCTGATGGCGCATCCATCACCGTTCCCTTGGCGCAGGGGCGCTCTATCACAGCCCTTTCGGTGTTTGTGTTCACCAGTCTCGCGCAAAGCCTGTTGGTCTTGATCATCGCCTGCGGAATTTTCGTCTTCGCGCGCCCCAGCATCGCTGTCACGCTGTTAGCCGCCAGCGGCATTGGCCTGGTGGTCAACATGCTCACGAATGCGATCCTAGCCAGCCGCGAGGTGATGATCCCGGTGAGTTGGATATCAAATGTTGGACTGGCAAACGCTGTTTTCTCCACTTTGTTTGCCTACGGGCTGCTGGCGCTTCTTTGGCATTTTCCCAGCCGCATCAGCCGTTTGCCGTTTGCAACGGTCATTCTTGTGTTTGGCTTTGGCGTCCTGCTGACGCAGCTTTTGCAACTCTTTGAATTCCCGATCCACGCATTCCAATTTGCAAACCTGCTGCCTTATCCCTTTGCGATTGCAATCAGCCTGATCCAATGGCGCCGCACGCGGGACAAGCCCGTAGAGCGCGCTTCGGTGATGTGGTTCATGTTGTCGATCTACGGAATGAATCTGGTGGTGTTGGCGCTGTATTCAGTCCCCATCATTCTTCGGACACCGCCCATCCTGCCGCCTGAAGCGGCGACATTTGTCCTATCCTTGATCTATATCGGCATTGCCCTTGGCACGTTGCGCTACCGTCTGTTTGATATTCACCGCATCTGGTGGAAGGCCATCATGTGGATTGCCGGCGGGTTTTTCATTTTTGCCGCCGATCTCACGTTGATTTCGCTGTTTGATCTGAACCAGACAGCCGCCCTGCCCCTTGCACTCTTCATTGCCGGGTTCGTCTATTTTCCATTTCGACAGTTTTTGTTCAGTCAGTTTATGGGCCCGCGGGACATTCGCTTGGTGGACCATGTTCCCAGCATGATCGAATCGTTTGCCGACGTCGAAGATACCAGCGAATTTGACGGTCGTTTTGTGCGCTTTTTGCGAAGTGTATTTCAGGCCGAGGAGATTGGAAACGTGAGCCGATCAGGCGCAAAAACGGCGCAACTCCGCAATAATGGTTTGACGCTCTATGTGCCCAATCTGTCCGGTGAAGGTGGGTTTGAACTTGTTGGGAAATTCTCCGGGCGTCGGCTGTTCTCGCGCCAAGACATAGCGGTCTCCACCGGATTTGCCCGTCTTGTGCGCACCATCGCACGGGTGAGAAACGAAGAGGTAAGGAGACGTCAGGAAAGCCGTGACCGCATCGTGCGCGACCTCCATGATGATGTGGGCGGTCGCTTGCTCACACAGATTATTCGGGCAAAGGACGATGATGCGGCGGACCAAGCTCGAGACACGCTCGCGGCGCTCAAAGAGGCCTTAATTGTGGTGGAAGACACGCAGTCGGTGGACTTTAGCGTGGCGTGGGAGCAGATCGTTGATGATGCAAAGACGCGGTTTCAACAGGTCGGGCAGACCATCACCGTCGACAACCATCCCACGCAGACCAAAGTTCTTTCCGCTCGGGAGTACCTTAATCTTAAGCGCATTTTTCAGGAAGCGGTGAGCAACGCTCTGAAGTTTGGTGCTGAAAATTCGTTCACCGTTTCAAAAGCCATGGATGAGGCTGGACGCATCCTCTTGATGGCGCAAAACGCGGTATCGGACGCAGACCCCCCTTATCAAAGCAGCGGTCGTGGGCTCGCCAATATGAAGCGTCGGGCCCATGAAATTGGCGCGCAGCTGCACTGTGGACCGACGAGCGAAGGCGCTTCATTTAGGCTCACCCTTAAGCTGACGCCGCAGGCTTAGGGCGATCAGATTGGCATACCCAACTGTTGTAATGGGTTAAATCAGATCAAGCTGTTGGGCGGCCAAAACGGCTTCACTGCGATTTGCGATGCCGAGCTTCTCGTAGATCTTGCTGAGATGAGTCGCCACTGTGTGGCGCGAGATGCTCAAGATGCCGGCGATCTCCGGGCGATTGAAACCCTTGCCCACAAGCCCCAGAACCTCCCGCTCCCGCTCAGTCAAACTGTCGAGCGAGTTTTGATCGGTGAAATCCACAGCGCTCTTGGGGATTGCGCTTCCGGCTTGTTCCGCATCCGCCGTTTCGAGTTTTTGCGCGCGCACAAATTCCAAGAGGCGGCGGGTGATGGCGGGGGCCAGGGGCGGCTTCCCCTTCAGGATGCCTTTGAACTCGCCAACCAGAAATCCGCGCGGCTGTTCCTTCAACAGATAACCCTTCGCCCCCTCTTGCAACGCGGTGAGCAATCGCTCGCTTTCATCATGGATTGTGGACACAACGATATAGGCGTTGGGTTGGACTGCCAGAACTTCAGGAATGAAATGTTCGCCCTGCCCATCTGGCAAGCCAAGGTCCAACACCACGAGATCAAACGCAGCCGTCGCGAGCCGGGCCCGCGCTGCGCCAAGCGTAGACACCCCTTCAACCCGCGGCGCGCCGAAGGCCTCGTGGACGATGTCCGTCATCTGCTCAAGCGCGTCTGCGTGGTCTTCTATGATAAGAACGTTTTGCACGCCGTGCCCCGTTTGCCGGCTTCCGTTCACCCACCCTTAGCCAACAACAGGTGCACTGAAAGTGCAAACGATCACGGATGCGGTTAGGCAGTGCGCAGACCGGTTGCTTTGTTGAAGCGATGGACGCGGGCGGCATCGGTGTTGAAATACAGCATCTCGCCCCGCTTGGCGTGCGGCAGTTGCTCGGTCTTGGCGATAAACTCCTTACCATCATCCTGTTGCAGATGAACGAGCACGTGTTCGCCCAGGTGTTCGGTGAGTTCGAGTTTCCCTCCGACGATGGCATCCTCTTTGGCGCAGAGGCGCAGGTGCTCCGGTCGCAATCCGATGGTCACATCATCGGGTTCAGAGGGCACATCTTCGAAGAAATTCATGGCGGGGCTACCGATGAAGCTGGCGACAAACAGATTGTCGGGCCGGTCATACAAATCCACCGGTGCACCCACCTGCTCCACCCGTCCGTCGCGCAAAACAACAATCTTATCGGCAAGGGTCATTGCTTCCACCTGATCGTGGGTGACGTAGACCATGGTGGAGCCGAGACGTTCGTGGAGCCGGGCAATTTCCACCCGGGTTTGGCCGCGCAGGGCCGCGTCCAGGTTGGACAGCGGCTCGTCAAACAAGAACACCCGGGGTTCGCGGACAATCGCCCGATGGCCACGCGCTGGCGCTGACCGCCGGACAGGGCGCGTGGCGTGCGGTCCAGATAGTCGGTGATGTGCAACACCTTGGCCGCATCCCGGACGCGGCGGTCGATCTCGTCCTTCGGCGTTTTGATCTGTTTCAGGCCAAACGCCATGTTGTTGTAGACCGTCATATGCGGGTACAGCGCGTAGGTTTGGAACACCATGGCCACGCCACGCTTGGATGGTGTGACGTCGTTTACGACGGTGTCGCCAATGGCAATACTGCCACCACTGATGTCTTCCAGACCCGCAATCATGCGAAGCAGGGTAGACTTACCGCAGCCCGATGGGCCCACGAACACGACGAATTCGCCGTCCTCAATGTCCAAGCTAACGCCATGCATGACTTGGGTTTCGCCATAGGCTTTGGTGACATCTTTGATGGTTAGGCCGGCCATTGTTCTTCCATTTCAAAGATCGCTTGAGTCAACAAAGGCTCGAAGTCGGGGTTGTTTTGAGGCAGGTTCGCCCATAGTTGAGCGTGGTTTGCAAATGCAGCCTCCTGTCCAACGGCAAGGAGCGGTTCGAGATCGCGCCATTGGGGCTCCCGATATGGGACCGCTGTTGCGCCCTGCACCCAGCGACGGGCGTAGACGTACCAGCTGGCGACGCATCGAAGCCCCGTATGGGGAACAACACCGCGCTTCATGCAGGCTTCTAGCGTCGGGCGAATGTAGATAGGAAATTTGGAAAACCCATCCATGCAAATGCGCTCCAATTGGTCAGCAATGGCGGCGTTGGAAAACCGCGCGGCGATGACTTTAACGTAGGCGTGCGTGTCAAACGGAACCGCGATATCTTCCAAGCCCACAAGCACTTCGTCGCGCTGATAGGCATCGAAAATTGCCCGCAATCGGGGGTCGTTAAAGGCTTGATCAAACGTGGTGTAACCGGCCAGAGCGCCGAAATAGCACAGCGCCGTGTGCCCGCCGTTGAGGATGCGGATCTTGGCTTCTTCAAACGGATCCACATCGTCGACCAATTGCACGCCGGCCTTGGTGAGATCCGGCATAGGGGCATTAAAATCCCTGGCCAGAACCCATTGCTTGAAGCTCTCCGATTGCACGGGATCAAGCGGGTTTTGGGGAAACAGTTTTTGCATTTCCGCCACCAGAGCCTGAGTTGAACGGGGCGTGATGCGGTCCACCATGGCGCAAGGGAAACTCACGTTTTCCACGGTCCAGGCCAGAAGATCGCTGTCCCCCAAACGTTCCAAGTAGGACAGGATGTTGCGTTGGAGCATCTTGCCGTTGGCACGAATGTTGTCGCAACACAGAACATTGATCGGCTGGCCGTGCCCCGCCATGCGGCGTGCCAATCCGCGGGCCAAATAGGCATAGACGCTGTGGGCACCCTGACCTGAAAACTCACTTTGAAGCTGCGGATCATCGACATCCAGTCCGCCATCGTGCCCCATATAATAGCCACTCTCAGTGACCGTGATTGTGACCGCATGAACGGTGGGCAATGCCAAGAGCGCTTCCGCTTCGTCGGCATCAACAGACCAGTCGGCGAAGTGGCAATGGGACCGTACCAGGCGCAGTTCGCTCATACCATCAGGTGCTATTGCTTTGAGCAGATAACCGTTTTTCGGGCGCTGTGCGGCGAAGAAATGTGCGGCCTCCGAAGGCCGCAAATTGACCGCCGCGATGCCCCACCGCAAATCCCCCGTTGCTTCCATATAGTCGTCGAAAAACACCGCCTGATGAGCGCGGTGGAACGCCCCATAACCCAGATGCACCACGCCAATGTCGCAGTTGGCACGGTTGTAGGTTGTGGCATGGACAAGGCTGCGCACGGTGGCGGCGGACTGGCTCATGCGCTCATCCGCTCTTTTGGCGCTAAGTCTCGCAACGCCGTTTCGCGGAATTCTTTCGGCGTCATGCCTTTGAGCTTCAAGAAGTGGCGGTTGAAATTTGCGAGGTTTTGAAAACCCACCGCAAAGCAAATCGACGACACCTGCTCGTCGGTGGAATAGAGCATTGAGCAAGCCTGACTGACCCGGACACGGTTCACAAATTCCACGAAGCGGTTGCCGGTGATGCGCTGGAAGTTTCGCGCGAAGGCCGGACGGCTCATACCCGCCATGTCTGAAACAATTTCGACGGAAATTTCATCTGCATAATGCTCGGTGATGAAATCCACCACTTTAGCGATGCGGGCCTGTTTAGAATTGCCCTCCGAGGCAACAAGACCGGGGACTGACAAAACACGCTTTTCGGCGTGCTCGCAGACCCGAACCAGAAACCGCAGAAACGCCACGATGCGCTCAGAGCCCCGCGTGTTGCGAATGCGCTCCATGTGGCCGCGGGCAAAGATGGGATCAAAGCCGGTGAACTCGATGCCGGATTTCGCCAATTCGAACATCGCGTCCATCTCGCGAAACTCGGGAAAGGCGGCTGATAATTGCTCCACGCTTTCCTGGCTGAACTGAACCAGCATATCGCGGATGGGCGCAGGCTTTGGGTGGGCCACCTCATCGGTGATCCAATTGTGCGGCAGGTGCGGCCCGGTCATGTAGAGCGAACCTGGGCCGAACTCTCCAATATAGTCGCCCACAAAGGCCCTGCCGCGGGTTTCAACGATCAGATGTAGCTCATATTCGGGATGGCTATGCCAGCGGCACAGGTCCGTGGGCCATCCGTGCTCCAAGTAGCGGATGGTGTCTGTGGTGCGGTCCACATATTCAAATTCTGGGACTATAATCGACATCGCTATCTTAGAACCGATCCACCGTCGACGCTCAAGGTTTGGGCGGTCATATATTGCGATTGGTCGGATGCTAGAAAAACGGCGACCCGGGCGATTTCATCGGGCGAGCCCATGTAGCCCAACGGCACGGCTTCGCCGACTTCGCGCTTCTTCTGGCCGATGGGCTTGCCCTCAAACCTGGCAAACAATGAATCCACCTGTTCCCACATGGGTGTGTCGATGACACCGGGCGAAATGGCGTTGACCCGCACCTTGTACGGAGCAAGCGCCAAAGCCGCAGACTGAGTGTAGCTGATGATTGCCGCCTTTGTCGCACAGTAGTGCGCCACCAACGCCTCGCCGCGGTGGCCAGCCTGGCTGGCTAGATTGATGATGGAGCCCCGTCGGCCATGGGCCACCATCGACTGCGCGACCGCCTGCATGATGGCGTATGCGGCCTTGACGTTAACGCCGAATAGGCGGTCGTACTGGGCGAGGTCGGCCTCCAACACCGAACCCATGTCGAAAAGCGCTGCATTGTTGAACAGGATATCGGGTTTAATCTCGGCGATCCATTCGCAAGAGGCCTCCAGGCCATCGGCATCCAACAAATTGAACGCCCTGTGCTGCGTCTCACACGCGCCGCTGAACGTGTCCGCAAGGTCTGTCGTCACGACGGTTGCTCCGAGCGCCGCAAAGTGTTCCGACACCGCCTCGCCGATGCCTCCATTGGCACCGGTGATAAAGCAGGTTTTGCCGGTCAGGTCTGTGGGCGCGGCGTCAAGGGTCATTTTACTGCCCCGAAGGTGAGGCCCTGCACCAATTGCTTCTGGCAGAACCAGCCCAAAATGATGATCGGCCCGACGGCGGCCGCCGAGACAGCGGACAGACGTCCAAAGAACAGTCCTTCCGGAGCTCGGTTACCTTCGATCAACTTGGACAGTGTCGCGGCCTCCGTCGTGGTTAGGCGGACCGTCCAATAGGCTTCGTTCCAGCAAAAAATGAAGCAAAGCAGCGCCGTGGCGGCCAAACCACCCCAAGCCAGGGGCAAGACGATATCCTTCATCTCGCCCCAGATCGACACACCATCCATCTTTCCAGCCTCAATGATCTCCTTAGGGATCTCCTTAAAATAGGTGAACAGCATCCAGATCACGATGGGCAGGTTGATCAGGCTCAACACCACAATGATGAGGAAATGGGTGTCGTAAATGCCCAGGAAATTCTTGGTCAGAAAAGTCATGGGGTACAAGACCGCCGCCGCTGGCAGCATCTTGGTGGAGAGCATCCACATCAAAATGTCTTTGGTGTGCCGGCTGGGTTGAAACGCCATCGCGTAAGCGGCGGGCACGCCCACAACCAAGGTTAACAGGGTTGCGAAGACCGAGGTGATGACGGAATTGCTCGCAAAACGCCAGTAGTCGTAGTTTTGCGTCATGTTGACGTAGTTTTCGAAGGTCGGCGTAAAGCTGAACAGGAATTCCGGCTTCACCGCGTCGGCATCCGTCTTAAAGCTCGTCAGCACGAGCCAGAAAATCGGGAAGAAGAATATGATCGCGATTGACCATGCCAAAACGGGCCAGAAAATGCGTCCGAAATTTGATTGTTGCGCAACGATGGCCATGGTCAGTCCTGCTCAATCCATCAAGCTCTTGCTGACGATGCGCAGCAAGAAAATCGCGATGATGTTGGCCAGGATGACGGCGAACACCCCGGCGGCGCTGGCGGCACCGATGTTGTTGGAGGCAAATTCACCGATCAGATAGGGCAGGTTTTTGTTGCCGTTGCCGCGGCTGACGATCTCGATTTCGGCGTAGAGCGACAGGTGGAAAATCGCCTGAATCATCACAACGATGGAGATCGGGCGCGCCAGATGCGGCAGCGTCAGATTTCTAAACTGCGACCAAGCGTTGGCGCCGTCGAGGATCGCCGCCTCTTTCTGCTGCTGATCTTCCGACTGGAGGGACGTCATGAAAATGAGGATTGCAAAGGGCGTCCACTGCCATGTCACCATGATGATGACGGCATAGGCGGAGGTTTGCGTGGCCCGGAAAGAAATGGGCATGAGTTCCGGCCAGAGCGAGAAAAACGCGCCGAGCACCGGGAAATCGCGCAAGCCATCAATAATGTCATTTAGACCCGCAACGGCCAGGCCGTTTAGACCCAAGACGGGGTCCAGGATCATGTTGATCCACAACACCGCGTTCACGGCGGGCATCACGAAGAAGGGTGAGATGAGAAGGACGCGAACGATTCCCCGCCCAGGAAACGAACGGTTGATCAAAACGGCAATCGCGAGGCCCAACACCACCGTGAGAAAAAGGATCGATGAAACGATGAAAACCGAATTGTAGATAGCGAGCCAGAAACTGTCATTGTTGAAGACGAATTGGTAATTCCCGAAACCGCGCCAATTGCTGAGGCTCGGCGTGGTCCATTCCGGACGGCGCAGGCTGTTCAAAACATAGCGGATGAAGGAAAAATAGAGCGTCATTCCCAGCGGGATGAGCATCCAGATCAAAAGAAGCACAACCGCTGGCGTCTGAAGGAGACGGGGCAAAGTCCGATCGTTGGTCATGCTGGTTCGATCCCACTCGAGACAGGCAGCACAGAACGCTGCAAAGTCTGTTTAGGCAAGGCCGTGCGTACGCGAGCGTCGCAAAGAGGGAAACCTGCCCCAGCGTGGTCGAGTGTGATCGAGATCAGTCAAGAATGATCAAGAGCGACCAAGACCGGCTTGGGGCAGGTTAATAAAGGCGATTATTCGTAATAACCGGCCTCTTTCATGATGGCTTCAGCAGCGGCCTGCGACGCCTTCAACGCTTCATCCACGGTTTTGGCACCGGAGAGTGCCGCAGCCATTTCCTGAGCAACCGCGCTACCAACTTCCGGGAATTCTGGAATAGCAGCGAACTGTACACCGACGTAGGGCTTCAAATCAGTTGCAGCGGGTGCTGCGGATTTGATGGCTTTGAGTTCGGCATCAGCGAACTTGGCGACCTTCTGGAATTCGGGGGACGCGTAGGTCGACTGGCGTGTGCCGGTGGGAACTTTGGCCCAACCAAAATCAGGATGGTCGGCAACCGCCTGGATGTAGGCTTTAGACGTAGCCCACTGGATGAACTTCTTGGCTTCTTCCGCGTTCTTGGTGCCGGCGGGAACCGCCATTGCCCAAGCCCAGAGCCAGTTTGCGCCCACGGGGTTTCCTGCGTTTGGCGACTGAGCGTAAGCCACGCCATCCACGGTTAGGAAGGATGCTGCGATGGTGGCATCGATCCACATGCCGCATTTGCCTTCGTTGTAGAGGGCGAGGATCTCGTTGAAGGAGTTGCCTTCAGATCCGGGAGGGCCGTAAGTGCCCAGCAGATCAACGTAGAAGTTGATAGCCTTGCGCCATGCGTCGCTGTCGATGGTGGGTTTGAAATCTTTGTCGAACCAAGCACCGCCAAAAGAGTTCACCATAGTGGTGATGAAGGCCATGTTGTCGCCCCAGCCCGGCTTGCCGCGAAGGCATACGCCATAGACGCCTTTGTCCGGGTTGTGGATGGCAGCAGCGGCCTTTTTGATGTTGTCCCAGCTGTCGCCGTCGCCAATGGTCACGCCAGCGGCGTCAGTGAGATCCTTGCGGTACATGACCATTGAGGACTCGCCGTAAAACGGTGCCGCATAGAGCGTTCCGTTGTAGGACAAGCCGTTGCGCATGGCGGGCAGCATGTCGTCAAGATCGTAGTCAGCGGCAAAGTTCAACGGTTCGATCCACTTGGCTTTGCCCCAGATCGGTGCTTCCTGCATGCCGATATTGATGATGTCGTACTGACCACCGCCGGTGGCCGTATCGGACGTGACCTGCTCGCGAAGAACGCCTTCTTCCAGCGAAACCCACTTGAGTTTTACGCCGGTCTCCTTCGTGTATTTTTCAGCCACTTTCTGCATGTTGATCATGTGACCGTTGTTAACGATCGCGATGGTCAGTTCAGTTGCAGATGCCGAAAATGCCGTCAGTGCGGTGGACGCAGCAAGCGTCACACCAAATGCAATGGTGCTGAGTGATTTCATAATATCCTCCCTAGAGCGAACGCCTAGCGCGCCGCTAACCGCAAGATCGTCCAGCCAACCTATCCCCGTCCAATAGATTTCGCATCATTTCTGATACTTTTAGAACGGCACTGAGGGCAAACAAGAGAAAATTGTGAGCTTTTTGTATCGCTGTTGAGGAATCGTCTGATGTTTGGTTACGGTTGTTGAACAGCTCTCTCAGCTCTCAAACGGTCGAAAACAGACGTCTTTTTTTAAAGATGGAAGCAGTCTCTCCGACCCAGTCGAAGGAGAATCAGCTGCTTTTACGGAGGCGGTCTATTTCTTCTTCCGCGGCATTGATCACGGATTGGCAGCCCGACTGTTTTGCAAAAACGGCCGTTCGCTCAAGATGCCTGATTGCAGCTTCTTCGTTGCCACGCTGGGCGAAGACCTTGGCGTGAATGATGGTTGCTCGGCACATGCGCAAGCTCATATCATTGGACTTGGCCAGCGCGGTTGCCTGAGATGCCAAAGCTCCAGACAGCGTGCTTTCACCCTGATCCAGAAGGATGCTGGCCCTAACCGTCAAGACATCACAAACCAAACCGGGCATCTCCATAATGCGCGCGTAGTCCTCGATTTTCTGCAATCGGTCGTACGTGTTGGGGATATCAAAGCGTTGAAGTGTTTCGGTCGAACGGGCTTCGCCGTAGTCGAGTTGAATGCGGGCTAAGCGTCCTCGATGAACTTGATCTGAATGTCCCCCAGTTTCTGCGAAAGCGATCGAGTCTTCGACGAGTTTCCTGGCCTCGGGCCATCGACCTCTGATCCGTTCCAGGTCGGCCAGATGCCGGGAAAAGATGGACATGGACCGCGTTTCGTCAAAACTGGATAGATTTTTGAGAACTTTCCGATACCGTTTAGCGGCAACATCAAGTTTGCCTTCAATGTGATCGACAAGGGCCACATAGCCTTCCGCAAGCCATCGCATCCGCCACGGAGCGTTCCCAGCCTTTTTTTCGCTTTCAATAATTATGAGCAGCCGCTCTCGAGCAGCCACCAAACGCCCGCGTTCAATCTGAGTGATTGCCAAATTGAGGCCAACGCGACTGGCCATAGGCGCACCATCGCCTTCCCCTTCAATACCCGCGTTAAATTGTAAGGCTTGTCTGAAGAAACCGACCGCCGCTTTCAGATTGCCTTGCACAAGGCTGACAACCCCACATTCATTGTGCAGCCAAACAATTTCGTCTCGGTAACAGGCGTTGATCTGACCATAGCCTTCGGGTTGATCAGGACGGTAAGCGTGTAAAATCGCCTCTTCCTTCTGCAAACCGTCTTTGATTTCACTGGTGTCGGGCTGAATTTTGCTTTGGTCCAAAAGTTCCCACGCTTTGCGAATGATCCAGCGCAGCAGTACCAGGTGGGCCTCGAAAAAGCCGTGCGGGGGCTCTTTCTCAATCCGGTCCGGACCGGTTAGATGGTTATCAAAATGCGAAACAACCGCGATCGACAGCGTGGAGCGAACAATTGACAAAGCGGCGCGAAGCGCTTGCACACGCGTTGAGATGCCGGCTGTCTCATAATAGTGGGTTTGGGTTGCGCTCTGCGCCAATTCGACGTCGGGATATTGACTGAGGCTCGTCACAAGCTGGTTCAGAAACTCGTAGGAATCCCGCGACAAGCGCGGTTGTTCGTCCGGCATGCTGGGAAACAGCGTCGGCGCGAAGGGGTTCAACTCACCAAATTCGTGGGGCGCCGCACCCAATTTGCGCAAGACGTGCAACTGCACAAGGCGATGCAACGCGTAACGAAACTCTAAGCTAGGATCGCGCCCACCGAAGTCCCTGTCTTTCTGGTCTTGAGATACGCTTTGACCCAAAGACTTCAAACGCGGATGCGGTTCAATTCTAAACACCAGACCGCGAAGCGTGAGTTCTGTCATCGCCTCCCAGAGATAGCGGGTACGCGCTCGATTTGACTTACCGGGGACCGTATCAAGGTAAGCGCGAATGGCTGGTGTCCTAACCAACACATCCAGGCTTGTCGGCGTGCCAATCACAGCGAGATGACGTAAAAGCAGATGATGAAGCGCAACATCATGCTGGGGTTCGCCGATCTGATGGAAATCCTCATATGCATCTAGAACGTGATGCAAGACTGCGTGCTCACGTCGATCACTGCTGGTTGTTGAAACACTGTCGGCCGTTTGGCGAATAAAATGCTCCGCACGACGACCGCTTTCTTTGAACCATGCCTTAAGGTCAGCTTCTGCCGTCGCGCCATCCCCGGTTGGTATAGGCGTGGACAGTGCCAAACGCTCGGCTGCTGCAAGCAGGATCGTCATGCAAAAGCGATTGCCTTGAAGCCTGGCACGAATGGTGCGCCATTCATCAAATGCGGCACCGTCGCGGCTGCGATAGCGCTCTCGTAGTTCGGACTGCGCATCATGGCCGGCGCTTGTGGGAACCAGACTGATGAGAAGCTCCGAAACTTTTTGAGGCACCGATCCGGACACCTGGCCTAAATCCGCGGCTCCGACATTTTGAAGGTCATGAATGAATTGCAGTCCTTTGAGGTTTTCCCAGCCATTCTTTGCTTTCTCAAAAAGCTCTCCAGCCAGCCGACCATTCGGCGATGTATCATCAGCTTCCAAAATGCTCAGTTGAAACTTGCCGTACATGATGACGGCCAAGCTAGGGAAGTTATCGATCAGGAAGTTCGGTGCGGACATCAGGCGCGCAAAGTGCACATTGCAGATGCTGCCCGCGTCCTGTGGGGCGATTTTGACGAAGGGTTTCTTCAAGGCCCCAGTGGTCTGGTCCATTTCGCTCAACCATTCGAAATCGAACTCACTGTTTCTCTCCCTTAGCCGAACCGTTTCGATGCCTTCGGCCGTAATGTCGCTGCGCACCATGGGAAGAAAAATCAAAGGCGGATGCAGTTCATCGCTGTTTGGTTTTCGGGCGCCGAGCTTCGCGTCGTAAGGCAGCAATGGCGGCCCCAAGTATTCTTCATTGGCGACAAACACCAAATCGAAGGGCACATGCGATGCTTCTTTGCCAATCAGGAGGCGCAGCAGCTCATCAACCTGACGATTTTTCCCAAAGCCGCCATATTTCTTCCGCGACAAGTGAAACATGAGTTCCGCAGCATTAATGACCAGCAAAAATCGGACGGGCGATTGCGGGGCTTGGTCTTTTTGGGCAAGCGCATTGGCTAAATCCTCAGCCGCCCGGCGGGCCTCTCCAAACAAAAAGCGCAATCTTTCAATGCGCGATAAAGGCCGAATGATTGCTTCTAGAGGCTCCAACCTTTCCCGATAGACTTGATCGTCCGGAGCGATCGGACGACGCAGTCTCCACATCAATTTTTCGGGTGAACTGCCCAACTCACAGCCCGGCGTATCAACGAGATATCGCCCATAACGCAGCCGAGCGCAGTGGTGCAGCAACGCGTCAACGATGCTGTCAAAGGCGGAGGCAATTTCAGTCGAGAAACTCAGGTTTGCAAAAATCGCGGATAGATACTGAGGCGCTGGTCTAGGGGGATCTTCAGGCCAACTGGAGCACATGTACTGAGCAAGGCCCGCGCTGGAACAAAATGCTGCGAGAAATGAACCCTTGCCCTGGCCGCGTTGCGCGGCAACCAAATGGAACCGTCTTCCTTCGTGTAAGATGCCCCAGTCGCGTGCCATTTTTGTTTGGTCTTGGAGCGAAAGCAGAAATGTATCAAACGCTCGAACGCCAGTTGGTGTGCTGGCATCTTCCGGTTTGGCAGGATTTAACCAACTCACTGACGCGGCTACATCAGGAAACTGTGTGATCACCGGCGTTACATTGTGACGAATATAACGAATTGGCAGGTCAACTTGATCCGCGGAAAACGTGGTCCCCGGCGCGAATTGGGCATCAAACTTTGCGAGACGATGGGGCGGACTCAGCCGCCAGCGCAATCGCCAGAGAGACCAATCCTCATGCAGCCCATTCAAAGCCGATGTAAGCGCATGAGTGATGATCGCGTTATTGAGCCCTTCAAGCGCAGCAATTCGTGCGCGATAGTCCCGTAGGACCTCTGTTAGCAACGGGAGTTTGCTCTTTAAGCCTGGTTTGTTGATCTTTTTTAGATACGTCTGCAATGCCTTCAGAGCGACAGTGTGTTGTCGGTCCCGAGCGACATCGACTTCAAGAGCAATTATCCGAGCAAGAAGCCCCCGCTCGAACCTCAGCGTTGGGCTTGCCTCGTCAGGTGCCCAACTGTCTTTTGCCCGTTGCGTCCGGTCCCCTTCAAATTGCAAATTTGCCAGCTCATACGCAGAAGCCAACGCTTCCTTTTCATCTGGCACGTCAGAATCCTGGAGCAGTTGGTCTCGAAGAAAATTCTTGCGAAACCCGCCTTTTTTGGCCACGCCAAAAAGCAAAGCCAGGACGGATATCAAGCCATCGTCAAACTCATCATCCTTGAAAAGAGACCCGTGCTCGGAAACCGTATCGTGGGTTCCTAAAACCCCTTCCAACCAATCTTGAACGACACCGGGATCGAAAAGCTTCGGATCGATCGAGCCCGAAACACGGCCCTTATCGTTCTCAATCTTTGCTTTTTCTTCGTCTGTGGGCGCTTTTTTTTGTACCAGCTCAATGAAACGGATCACATCCGCAATAATCTCACAACGCCGCTTGTTCCGATCTTTCAAGTGCCAGATCAGATTGCTGACATGGTGGAGCCAGTTGAAATTTTGGATGTTGACATTGCAGTCACCCGATTGATGCGTCGGGGCCTTGTCCTTTCCAACATCATCTCGGTGCGGACGTTTTGCAGCAACGGTTGCATCGCCGAAGTGGACCACGTGCACTCCGTAGCGCAGATATAGAGTTGCAGCCGCCTTTGTAAGGCTGTCGCGACTGTTGGTTGCCGGCATGAGCGCAACGGCTTTGCGCGAGCGGGAATTGGGCCGGTTGCTCATGAATTCTCGCAGCGGACGCAAAACATCTGCTTCGCGCATACCCATACCCACCAAAAGCATGGGATCGCTGTCGAAGGTTAATCGGATAGCCTCATCTACAGTTTCTGAATGCTGATCATCTCGGATATAAAGGTTCGAATAGTCTTTTTCAGTGATGACGAGATTGCCCGTCTCGGTTGCGCGACCGTGTAGGTGGAAAACACTCCCATCGACATCTTCGAGCCCGGTCGCAAAGCCAATGAGTTCATCGGCGCGGTCGCGGGCAAAACTGTGGTCGGCGACTTTCCCGCCCAGGCCATCATAACGCAGCGCGTCCCGATCAGGATGCGCCTGCCCTTTCTCCCGTATGAGTTGCCGGTATTCCCGGTCTTCAAACAGACGCTCAATTTCAAAGTCATAGTTGAGTGTCAGATATCGGTTCACGCCAAGGGACAGGGCCATACTTGCCAAAGGGTCTAGGCTCGCATCAATGACTGATTTTCGGCTTTTGGAGTCCTTGGCCTCCACGGCATGAAAGAAGCCGAGAGGACTTTCGTTGGGGCTAGCCTTGCTGAAACCTGTGATCCTCTCTATTGCCTCTCCCAAGCCTTCATCAGCATCTGGCCTGAGGGCAAGATCAATCAATGGATCTTCGAGCAGCCTAATGAGGGTGGCGACGACGAAACGGTGGGTTGGAGAGACAAACGCTTTTTCGCTAGACCGCTCGGGATCGCAGCCGCCTTCCCCAACCTTGTTTTCCTGTTTGATGGTCTGCACGATATGATCGGCAATAGACTTCCAGACAGCATTGTTGCCGATGGTGTCATGATCGGAAATTCTCTTCGCGAGATCGATGACGGCGCGCGATTTGTAATGACCGAGAACAGCGAAGTGTTTTTGAGACTTTTCAAACTCACGGAGCGTAGGGAAGTCCCGGCGCAGGGCATCAACGTTTTGCGCGCTGCTTCGCTCCAAGAGAGCCCGAGCCGCCGCTTGACGCAGCTCAGTTTTTTGATCTGCTTCGCTTGGTTGAAGAATTTCGAGAATTTTGCGGAAACAGTCGTGGGTTTCTATATCCTCTTTCTTAAGCTTTTCAGCAACCGTATCGAGCGCTTTAGTGTTATCGCTGTGGTCTGTTTTCGCTACTTTCTCAATTGGTGTTCGCCCGTCTTCGAGCGCGTAATACAGCGAGTCGCGTAGAATCTGCTCGGCGTGGCCGACCTCATCCACCAACAGCAATTTTGCCACGGTTGAGAATTCTTGAGCTGCCATGGGAGTGCTGGCAATTCGGGTGTACTCCACCAAAGCTCTACTATATTGAAAACTGCCCTCGACTAGATTGTCGAATTTTTGTTGGTCGGATGCGAACAGCTCAGTGATCTCATTGTTCTGTAGCTTAGCCTTGAGACGCTCTCGGCAGGTCTCTTCTTCTGAATCGGAGAACGTTAGCTTAAAAATCCTTCGGACAGCCGTCGCTTGTGGCAGGGACACCTCTTCAAGGAGCAAACCAAACAAGGGTTTGACCGTGAAGTCGTCTTCATGAGGCCGAAGCAGATCAAAACTTTCCCTCAGCAATTCATGCAACTGCTCGGCAATTTGAAACCGAATGGGCGGCAGTTCACCACCTATGTTGTCCCCATTGGCCTCCCGCACCCTCTCTAGTGTGGCATGCAATCTGCGCATCTGTCGGCGACGGGTTTCGACTTCGCGTTTGCGATTGTCGCAAGTCGATATGTGAACGTTGAGGGTCTCAGTGTCTGCCCCATTCGTTTCTCTCAACTGCCTTAGGCAATCAATGTAGCATTGAAGCAGCCGCTCTGTGCGTTTGGCACAGCGGCGGAAAAGTCCCGCGTGTTTGTGAATGTATCCGAGCTGAAGTTCTTCCCACGCGTCCCAAGCCAAGCGTCCATACGCCATTGACACGCCTGAACTTACAAACGCCAGCAGACTGTTTTCTTCCAGCGCATGGTACAGAATGTGCCGACCACGGCTCTGTATGAGCGTTGCATCCAGGGTCTCATCAATTGCGGTGACCGTGTAGGGCCAGCGCCGCAATTCGAGGCGGTTGTTTGTTAGAGATTGAGAGTACGTCTGACCGGTGTCGGGGCCTTGGGCGCTGTCGTCATTTGAATTCGTCAACTGAGTAAATCAAAGTCTTTATTGGATGAACGTAAAGGCTCGGATATAAATTCGAAAATTGCAACAGTCCGTATTTAGACAGACAGTGAAGCCATAGATCTGAGTGTATAAGGGAACTTGCCAGCGTAATTTGGTCCAAAGCGTCGCGAATCTGATCAGATTTCTGCAAAAATGCACATCAAGACGACACCTTCGGTCCGATCAAAGAAGGAAAATCGAAAAATCCTCAAATCATTCAAATTTCACTGAAATAACCATGTGACGATTGCTGCGATTGTTAGTGTGGCCATGAAAACACCGGCTGCGGAATTCTGCCGTGTTGTGCTTCGCTTCTAGTTCTTGAGTGTAGCACACATGTTTTCGACCTAAGGGCGGTGTTGATAATTGGTTTGCAGAAAGCTGCAGGCTGATCGTGCCTGCGTTCAGAAGGAATGCAAAATGCGATGGTGTTCAGCTCACGTTTCATCCGCCCAACATTGCGGGCATGTCGCCCAATTCTTTATGCAAGGCTCACCATGGTGTTGTGCGCTTCCGGGTGTGTTGCATCAATCATCAGCGTATCTGAGGGGCCGTCGCTCGACGTCCATCAGCCCAATCCATGCTGTCCTAACGCCGCCCATATCACGAAGCGGTTCGGGACACGTAGCTGCGCAGCATGTGCGCGTCGTATAGGGGCATCGCGACTGTCTCTTGGCCAATCTTCGTGACCGCTGGTGAAAGATAGCGCAGTTTTGGGTGGCCCAAGGCACATCCCGCACCTGTCGCCAACCCGGTGCCGTCCACGACCTTAAGCAGTTTTTGTGCGATCAAGTCTTCTGTGAGTGCATCGAAACGCGATCCGGAACCGGCGCCGGCGCAATTGACCACAAAACCTGTTTCCTCACGCAAATGCCCGCCATCGCTATCGCGCATGTGGACGAGCGCGCCTGAAGCCTGCGCTTCGACGCGAAGAGCGCTCGCTTTGACAATCCGAACGTTTCCGGTCGTGAAAAGCCTATGCATGTCTAAAATGGTGTCCCGCGTCCCACCCCGCAGCCAGAAGCGCAACACTTTTGAGACCTTCGAGGCTTCTGCGGGTTCGGATATGAACCTGTGAAGTGGCGCTTCCAAAAAGAAAGCGCGAAAGCCGGCCCGAATTTCTCGGCGCTCATCTCCACACGCCTCCGCTGTTTCGATCTCACGTTTGATCTCGGCGAGAAAACTGTCAGCGGTCGCATGCCCAGGTGTGAGGTTCGGCCGCGTCAGCTTACGAGGCAGCCTGGGGACCAATGCGGGAGGAATTTCACCCTCCGGACTGCAGAAGGCGAAGCGTATGTCTTTATCCGCAATCTGGCTCTGGCAGAGCCGCAAAACATCCAACATGGCGGCGTTGCCGCCGATGCAGAAAATCTCGGCGCCACTAATTATATGCTTTGAGATTCGATGCTCATGACCAAACACAGATGGCGCGCTGAACGGTCCATCGTCACCTTCGAACCGCATCGTTGCAGGGCCGCCCGGAGCGATATCCGCGGACCCAACGGTGATGTGTTGGCCCGACTGCGTTGTCAAGACGATCTGTTCTGCGGAGGTGGACACCTTGACGGTAAGATCATCGACAATTTGGATGTCCACGCCTTCGGCCCGAAGTGTTGTCTTAATCCGCTCCGCCTGCTCCTCCATGTAGTCACCATAGAATTCTCGCGGCGCGTTGACCCCGTAGAGGTCTCCTTTGGAAACAAGCGGCTCGGCTGCTTCAAGCCAATTGGGCTTCCGGCCCGCCATGGTGGTGGCGATCCAGTCCCAGTTATGCGCAAGCCAATTTGCGAAGTCGGGATCAATGTCATCGGCCGGGGAATTGAGGAGATAGGCATAGCGCCATGGCGTGCCGACCTCGCCCTTAGCATAGGCAATTCCGCGACCGAGTTGGGAAGCGCGCCGACCGATGACCGTTACCCTGTCAAACCCCCGCCCGATGCAGGCTTCCAGGAATGCCAAGGCGGTTATCCCGTCTCCGACAATTGCGTGCGACTTGGCCACATCACCTCCAGTTCAAATAGTTTTTTAGTGAGACTACTCCAGAGTCTAGTCACACTCCACCAGCAGGCCTTGCGGCACCTTGCTCGGCATGCGGACCCCATATGCCGACCCCAGATGTGGGCCTTGGCAGAAGGCAGGAACACTGTTTGATGTCCAGGGCGCGCCGCAGACGGGTTGTGTGATGAACCGCCTCGAGATCAACTCCGATGGGCATATCGCCCCGTCGAGCCCGCACAGCAGCAGGAAACAAGAGCCAAAGGCGTCCGAAAACGCGAGGCACTTCACCCGGTGCTTTGGAAACCAAGATCAAAATTGGTGCAGCCAATCGGAGCAGACCAGAACCCGGCGCCGCGGAGCATAGCGAGCGAAAAGCGAGCCGGGCGGCCAGCCCGCCCTAACGGAGCTGGCGCGTCAGCGTCCTGCGTGAGTTCAGAAAATGGTGCGGCTGAGAGGACTCGAACCTCCACATCTTGCGATACTGGAACCTAAATCCAGCGCGTCTACCAGTTCCGCCACAGCCGCAGCGGTGTGTCGTCTAGCAATGGTGTGTTTGGGGCGCAAGGCTGAACGAGTAGAGTGGTGATTACTGTGAATGCGGTGCTGCTCCGAGGCTTGCGGCCCTGAAGTTCGACACCGTTTAACCAC
Source organism: Pseudomonadota bacterium (assembly GCA_038530365.1). GTDB lineage: Bacteria > Pseudomonadota > Alphaproteobacteria > Rhizobiales > Rhizobiaceae > Pseudahrensia. The sequence continues at coordinate 33,445 of JBCBCT010000003.1, forward strand.
TGCCGACCTTGCTTTGTTGCTGCGAACAATGCGTGGAATTTCGGCAGTCTGAAGCACTTGTATGCAGATTCGAGCAATTCTTGGCGGTTTTAGGGGGAAATTTGCCATGTTTCGGTCGATTGTCGGACCAAAATGCATAAAATTTCATCATTTTGCCTTTTCACGCAGCAAGATTCGGCACTTTTTGGGTGTTGTGACAATCGTCCGAGCATCTGTCGTCGCGGTCTTGGAGCCTCACATCACAACCTTAGGCCCAGTTGGATCAAAATTTGCGTTGCGAAGCAAAAATCATAGGTTCCCCCCGCACAAAGTTCGTTCTTCGATGCGGTTTTTGATCCTGCGCGGTCGATTTTTGCAATTTTTCGGATGTTTCCGGCCAAACTGGCACGCATCATGCTTAACGAGACGTAGCACGGTGTGGGAGGGCTGCGGCCTCTGTTTCATCGCGGTTTTGGTTCGTTCCATTTCACGAACACAAACGGTGGTGGCGAGGAACCCTCCCATTGTTCTGGCGTACACAGCGTTCGGTTTTGCCGAGTGATCGGGGCGGGCGTTTCTTCACTCTTGGGTTAGACATCCAAGTGTGTGTCACGCCAGACATGTGTGCATACGAACGCCGGCCACCGCCGCGCGCAGATATCAAGGGGAAGCAATTTCCGTGAAGAAAATTGAAGCGATTATAAAGCCATTCAAATTGGATGAAGTGAAAGAAGCCCTGCAGGACGTCGGTCTTCAGGGCATCACCGTGTTGGAAGCCAAAGGATTTGGCCGCCAAAAAGGCCATACCGAACTGTACCGCGGCGCTGAATATGTGATCGATTTCTTGCCGAAGGTGAAGATCGAAGTGGTGGTCAACGATGACCAACTCGACCCCGCTCTTGAAGCCATCCGCGCTGCCGCCGAAACCGGTCGCATTGGTGACGGCAAAATTTTTGTGACCGCCATTGAACAGGCGATTCGGATCCGCACAGGGGAAACCGGCGCGGAAGCCGTTTAACCCCCCTCCCCCTTAACCTTTTACCACTGTCAGGAAGGACAATTATGACCTCTGCAAAAGACCTCATGAAATCCATGAAGGACAACGATGTCGAGTATCTCGACCTGCGTTTCACCGACCCGCGCGGGAAAATGCAGCACGTGACGCTGCATGAAAGCCAAGTCGACGAAGACCTGTTTGAAGATGGCGCCATGTTTGACGGCTCTTCGATTGCCGGTTGGAAAGCCATCAACGAATCCGACATGACGCTGATGCCCGACACCGAAACCGCCTACATGGACCCGTTCTACGCGCGCTCCACGATGGCAATTTTCTGCGACATTCTCGATCCCATGACCGGCGAAGGCTACGAACGCGATCCGCGGATGACCGCCAAGCGCGCCGAAGCGTATTTGAAAGAGACCGGCATTGGTGACACGGCCTATTTCGGCCCAGAGCCTGAATTCTTCGTTTTTGACGATGTGAAGTTCTCCACCGATCCCTACAAAACCGGCTTTGAGCTGGATTCTGACGAACTGCCAACCAACACGGATGCTGACTACGAAGTCGGTAACCTTGGCCACCGTCCGCGTACCAAAGGCGGCTATTTCCCGGTGAACCCCGTAGATAGCGGCCAAGATCTGCGGTCTGAAATGCTCTCAACGATGGGCAAAATGGGCGTGAAGATCGAAAAGCACCACCACGAAGTGGCGGCGGCACAGCACGAACTTTCCATGCTGTTCAACACCATGACCCGCAAGGCAGACGAAGTGCAGCTGTACAAATATGCGGTGCACAACGTCGCCCACGCCTACGGCAAAACGGCAACCTTCATGCCCAAGCCCGTGTACGGCGACAACGGAACAGGCATGCACGTTCACCAGTCCATCTGGAAAGACGGCAAGCCTATGTTTGCGGGCGACGGCTATGCCGGTCTGTCCGACACATGCCTCTATTATATCGGCGGCATCATCAAACATGCCAAGTCGTTGAACCTCTTCACCAACCCGGCAACCAACTCCTACAAGCGTTTGGTTCCCGGCTATGAAGCACCGGTTTTGCTGGCCTATTCGGCGCGCAACCGTTCGGCTTCTTGCCGTATTCCGTTCACCGCATCGCCCAAGGGCAAGCGTATGGAAGTGCGTTTCCCGGATCCGATGGCCAACCCATACCTCGCTTTCGCGGCGATGATGATGGCGGGCCTTGACGGCATCAAGAACAAGATCCACCCCGGCGATCCGATGGATGAGGATCTGTACGAGCTGCCCGAGAAAAAGCTGAAGCGCATCCCCACCGTTTGCGGATCGCTGCGCGAAGCGATTGAGTCAGCGCGCAAGGACCACAAGTTCCTGCTGGAAGGCGATGTGTTCTCGGTTGATCAGATTGAGGCGTATATCGAGCTGAAAGAGGAAGAAAACACCCTCTACGAACACACACCGCATCCGGTGGAATTCGACCTGTACTACTCGCTGTAGGCGGGTGTTGGTCGGTCTTCGTTACTAGACTGGCTAGACGTCGAAAGAAGGGCTGCAAGACATGTGTCTTGCGGCCCTTTTTTATTTCGGGCACCGCACCTGGTTGTTGGTATCCGTTTCGTTGAAATTGCCGGGCACCTCACCCGCACTTATTCAAGGCCCCTGCCCGTGTCTTCTGCCCTTTTTTACATCACGATACGGCGCGCCCGATTGGAGGAAGCTGGGCTCTTGAGCGACCTGGTTTTTAGAGCCAAGGCGGCGATTGGCTATGATGCAGAGTTCATGGAAGCCGTCCGCGAAGATCTGAGAGTTACACAAGAAGACATCGCCGACCGGGAGGTCTGGGTGGCGGAAGGCCAAACCGTACTGGGATGTGGGAGCCTGGCACTGGTGTCGGATGGCACGTCCGGCGAAGTCAAAACCATGTTCATCGAACCAAACGTGAAACGGTATGGCATCGGCAGCCTTCTGCTTGAGCATCTTTTCAACCGAGCGCAGGAGTTGGGTCTCGCTCGACTGGAACTGGAGGCAGAACCCACCGCCGTTGGATTTTACGAGAAACACGGCTTCGTTGTCTTTGGAGACAGTCCATCCCCACTCATCCAAGGTCGGTCCTTGCCACTGATGGAGCGGAGTTTGAATGAAGGGTGAGCGATATATCTTCCCCGTCAGGACCTACGGAAAAAACTACGCGGATTCTCTAACGGAAAGATTTGGCTCATCATCACCCAGTAGACGTGAACGAAGAGACAGCCCCTTGAAAGCCATACAGATGCCGCCGATCGAACGGTGAAGGACATCCGTCGAAGGACCTGCAAACGCTTTTAAGTTGGCGGCAAAGCGCCTTTGCTACAAACGTGCAACATATCACAGTCACATTTTCCAACGACCCTTAAACCTGTCCCAATACATTGCACCCAATACGCTGGTGCACTTCACACCTCCGAGGAACCCTATGCTTCGTTCGACACTTGCAGCTTCCGTATTACTTCTCGCCTCTTCCGCCGCTGTCACCAGCGCGCACGCCTTGGAAGGAAAGGCGCTTCTGGATTCCTATCTTGAAAAAATGGGCAGCGCAGCTGTCACGATCACCTATGGCAATCTGGTTGAGGATGGTGCGTCCTTCACCATGCAAGACGCTGTTATCACCAACCCGCGCGGTCAAAAGACTAACGTGGAGGCCATTGTGGTCAAAGGATTGCGGCAGGCGGCGGCTGGACGCATCAGCTATGAAAGCGTGGTTTTGTCCGGCATTAGCGGGCAGATGCGGGGCTCCGACGGGACGTTGTCGATCAATGCGGTGGCCTCCAACAATGGCGAATGGCCTGCAGATGTCTGGGCGGGTGGGCTGACAGCGGACGAACGCAAACAGCGCATCACGTTTGATTCCTTTTCGATTAACGGAGTTCAAGCCAAAAGCCCAGAAGTCAGCTTTAATCTGGAATCCTTCGGGATCACGGGCGCCGATATTCCCCTCGATTTTCGTCTGACGCCCGAGATGGCTGCATTGAACTCCGGCGAACCCGCAGAACCCATGGTTATGAAAAGCGTGGCGCTGACCGGTTTTGATGGCACGCAAGCAGGCGTCGAGTTCAGCCTGGGTACCATCGCCGTCTCCAATCTCAGCTTCCCGACCTCTTTCAGCGTGTTAGGAGTGGATGATCTGCAAATTTACAGTGCCGCCGCGTTCAAAGATTTTCTGGTGAAACAGGGCGGGACGACGATCATGTCCCTGGCTGATCTCAGCGGTACGATCACGCCGGCGGATTCCAGCGGGACCATTACGGGGACGTCCAATATTGATGGCCTCTATGTAAACCTTAAAGCCGTGCCGGACCGGGAAGCGCAGAAGGTCTTTGATCAGTTGGGGTATGACAAGATCGAGATGACAGCCACCGGCGTTGGCACCTACAACCCCAACACCGGAGTTACGGACGTCACGAACACGGTCTTTAAGCTGAAAAACATGTTTGATCTCGCCTTCAACTACCGCCTGGAGGGCTACACCCTCGATGTGATCAACCAGTTGAACGCGGCTAACCAGAAGATCGAGTCCGGTACACCGATGATGCAGGCTTATATGGCCATCTTACCGACGCTGTCTCAGGTGAAGCTGTCAAACCTCAGTCTCGCGCTCACAGACCAGTCCATTACGGGACGGGCATTGGATTTTCAGGCCAGCCAAATGAACACCACCGGCGACCAGCTGGCGCAAGGTGCGCCGATGATGATCGGCATGGGGCTGGCCGGTCTGCAAATGCCGGCTTTGACCGAAATGGTCACGAAAGCCGTCGGTGATTTCTTGCGCGATAAAGGCACATTGACGGTCGAAGCCAATCCCGCCGAACCGGTGAGCATCGTCACGATGGTGATGTCCGGCCAATCAAACCCCAAAGTCATTCCGGAAATGCTGAACCTTCAGATGACAGCCACACCGAAATAACCGCCGGTTCGTCAGCATCGCGTTTGCGTTGCAGCCTCACACAAAGAGTGTGGTGCGCAGAGCGAGCCCGACGACCAGAAGCATCGCAAGGGCCATCAAAATATTGATGGCCCTTTGTGTTTTCTGCGGCAGGTCCAGCCGATGGATCGTCACACCAGCTGCAAGCCACAAAACATGGATGGGGATCCAGATCGCGTTCAAGATCACAAACTTCAACACGATCTCCACCAGCAGGTTGGAAGGCCAGATCGGAAAGCCGGCAAACACAAAAACGCCCACCGCATAGGCTTTAGGGTTGATCACCTGGAGCAACACGCCACCGACGAAACCGGGGGGTTTTTGGGCGGCGATAAACGCGATCTTCGATCCCGCCAGCGCTATTTTGAGGGCGAGGTAAAACAAGTAGGCGGTGGAGATGATGGTGAACAGGAGACGTAGCCGTTCGTCCGCCAGAAACACCGCCGCTAAACCGAGGGCGGCCGCAAGCATCACACCATTTGATCCCACAAACAGCCCCGCTCCGTAAGACCAGCCTTCGCGGTAGCCATAGGCTGAGCCGACGCCAGCCAGGGACAGCACCCCCGGCCCGGGGGTAATCAGCAAACCGAACAAAGCGATGGCGAAGAGGAGCATGGGCGGCGGCTACTTGTGACATGAACGTGCGCTTAGCCCGTGACAGGGATGATGCCTTACCGTCAAGACGGCAGCGGGCTGCCGGCTACAAGCCCATTTTGCGCACTTCGCCTAACCTCGGCCTCGTCAATGGGAAAACCATGTCTCGTGTTCCGTGAAACGTGTCACGTGACCCCAATAAAATGTGGGAGCCGTCTGCGTGACCAAACGCACACAGCATTGCCTGTCGCACAATTTGTACTTATCGCGCGGTTTTGTGTGTGCAACATCTATGGGGGGGCAAATCACTCTAAATGAGGAGCGGGTTTATGATCCGTAATATCCTGTTTGCCCTGACAGCGTTCGGTTTGGCTGCCAACGCAACACCGGCTTTGAGCCAAGACCCTCCACCGCTGACCGTCTTGAAGGCTGAGACCAAGCGCTACGACACTCTGATCGACATGCGCTCCAAGCCTGGAGTTTTGTGTTGCGCCCCCTTCCGTCTCACCAATCCCGATGGTGATTTCGTGCACCTATCGATCCAGTTTGATGTCGGCTGGACGGATGAGATGAAAGACGTGCGGCTGCGGGGAATCGGTCTTTTGCTACCCGGCGAGAAGAAGCCACGCCCGATTTTCGGATATTTTGAACGGGCTGAAATTTTCCGAACGGGCATGAACACGATCTTTCAGAGAAAACCCCGCAAATGGCCCAATGTCGATGAAGACGTATGGTTCAACGCCGTCTTTATGGTGCCACGCGGCACAACCACGGGCACTTTGGTTGCACAAAGGAGCGATTGGCGCCTAGACGTTGACTTAGCAGCGCCCACCACCGAGCCCTTGAAACCCTCCAGCCTGATTAAGACGACGATCGAAGAGATGTCCATCGTTGATGGCATAACGTCGGACTACAAATCATCGCGACAGCTCACGCTTGGCAAAATCAAGCCTTCGACGGGAAAGATCGTGGAGGTCAAAACCCGGCAGCAAATCCTCGCATCAAACGGGATTAAGGGCATCAAGGAGTTTTTCGACCGCGCCCAGGACTATGCTCTGGTTGGCCCAGATGGCGCCCCTTTGCGCTTTTTGGGCACAATCACGAACCAAGGAAAGACTTTCCAGCAGCGCTGGTCCCGCAGTTCCCGCTGGCAATCCGCCCTTCCCGAGGTCAACACCTATACGCTTTATTTCCTCGGCAATGGAGCCCCTGGCCCCTACACGCTTTATTGGATGACGGATCCAATCGCGACCGGCACGCTTGTTCAGTAAACCCCCTTTGACGCGACGGGCGCAGACCACGTTCAATGCTCGCTCAGGGGCAATGACAGGGAGCCTGCGTCCGGTTCTCATATCGTGTCCACTCCTGCGGCGCCCGACCTCCCCCGGATGATCGGCAGGACAGCCACGCGCTAGCCGTCCCGGCCCGGTTCGTTGGGATTGCTCGAATACAGCGCGATCTTGTTGCCAAACGGATCGCGAAGGTAAGCCACATAAAAGCGCGGTCCATAGCTTGGCCGGAACCCAGGACTGCCTTCATCGGTTCCGCCCGCCGCCAATGCAGCGGCATGGAGATCACGAACCTGCTGTTGGGTGCTGGCTTCAAACGCGACCATGGACCCGTTGCCCGCCGATGCGGGCTGCCCATCGAAGGGTGGCTTTACGTAGAAGTCTGGGGGCGGCGGCGAGGCATTCGCCTCATCCTCATCACCGCTAACCGTCGCCAAAATATAACTCAAGCCTTCCGGCCCTTCTTCGAGACGAAAGCCAAGTGCGGGCAAAATGGCGTTGTAGAAGAGCTTGGACAGCCCAATATCGTTCGATCCAACGGAGACATAGGAAATCACAGATCACCTTCATTTCTGACAAGCAAGGGTCACCACGTCTTGTAGACAATGGGCTTGATTGCCCGTGGGCCGCGCAACCAAACTTTAACCACAGGATCAACTCCTGTTACAAAGCTCACAGCAGGAAAGACTTTTAGAAGGTCCTGCCTCTAAAGCTCTTCAACGAAGCTTGGGGGCAAACTTCTATGGTAACGATTACAACAGGTCATGCTGCCGTCGCTGCAGATGAACCATTACAAAACGTCGCAAACACAAGTCACGAAAACGGTCTCGTCTATCAAGAGGGCGTCCGTGTTGATCATGGTTTTCGGACCGTGTTTCTGCTGACAGCCATTGTTATGTCAACACTGGTGGCTTTTACGCTGTTTGCGCCGAGCATTTTCATCAAGCGCTTTGAAACGGCGGACGCCGAGATCGTGGCCGATCGCTGGCTCAAAACACTTGCGACGGAAGCCACGCTGCCCGGTCAACCGAAGCAGCGCCGGCAGTCCTCAGCTCCCCTGTTTGAGTTGGCTTTTCCCAACCGGGCGCATTCTTCGCCCTCGATCCAAAGCGCTTTTAAACTCTCACGAGACAGCGCTTCAAAGGGACTGGTGGAGTTGACCGGCTACGCCATCTACACGCGCTTTGGGCAGCGTATGTTCTCAGAAGGCAATCGTTCGGGGCTCGATGTGACGCCCGCCCAGATCAACACAATTGCATCGGACGCTCGCGCTCAAGGGCGCAGCACCCTGCGCCTGCCGTTTTTTGACAGACCCAACACGTTTACGATTCATGCGCCGCTCTATAGAGACGGCGAGCTGGCCGGATTGAGTGTGTTCAAGATGGAGCACAGCCAATTGAGGGCCAGCACGTTTTCGACCTTGCAGCGCAGCGCTTCCCTTGTCGCCATCGGACTTTTGCTGATCACCCTGGTTTTTCTCATCATTTTGCAGATGATATCCAACCATCGCGACGAAGCTGAGGAAGCGAACCGGCGCTTGGCTTATCACGATCCGCTGACCGGCCTGCACAACCGTCGCTCGCTGCTGGAAACGCTCGACGGATGGATTGAGCATGCTCGATCACAAACCACGGGTGCCGCCCTCGTTCAGATCGATATCGACAACTTCAAAGAGCTGAATGACCTCCACGGTCATCAGGCGGGCGACGAGCTGATTGCGGCTGTTGGTCAGCGCATTCAACGGGCCTTCAAGACCGAATTGCTGTTTCGCATCGCCGGCGACTCCTTTGTTTTGCTGATGCCCGTCGGCTTGAGCCAGGAGGATATTGGCACGAAAGTTGATCGGCTTATCGGGCTTTTCCGCGTGCCACTAGAGTTGAACGAACTTCGCATCACCGTGTCCGTCTCCGCCGGCATAGCGCTTGCGCCCCACCACTGTGACCGTGGGCACAACTTGCTTCGCTATGCGGACCTCGCTCTTTATCGCGCCAAACGCAGCGGTCGCCGCACATATGCGTTTTACAAACCAGACATGGCCAACGAAGTGCAGCGACGCCGTTATCTGCAGGACGGCTTGCAGCACGCGCTCCACGCCAGGCACCTGGAGGTCCATTACCAACCGCAAGTGGAACTGGCCAGCGGACGCATTTGTGGCTTCGAGGCCCTCTTGCGCTGGCCGCACCCCATAGAAGGCTATGTTCCCGCATCCGTGATGGTTCCTCTGGCGGAGCGAAATGGCTCGATCTTGGAAATCGGCGAGTTTGTGTTGTGGACAGCCTGCCGGGAGGCTGCGCTTTGGGAAAACGACGTTCGGATTGCGGTGAATGTATCGCCCGTTCAGTTGCGCAGCGGAGACTTTTCATCCCTCGTCAAAAGGGTTTTGCGGGACACAAAACTTCCCGCTGAACGGCTGGAACTGGAAATCACGGAAAGCGTGTTTCTGGAAAACGAGGCCCATCTGGTTCGCCAATTGCACGCCCTGCGCCGATTGGGGGTTGGCATTGCTCTCGATGATTTCGGCACCGGATATTCAAGCCTGGCCTACATCACCCGTGTGCCGATCACGAAAATCAAGATTGACCAAAGCTTTGTGAGCAATATGCCGGATGACCCATCTGCGCTTGCGATTGTGGAAGCGTTTGTGAAAATCGGCAAAGCGATCAAGGCTGAAATCACGGCTGAAGGCGTGGAAACAGTCGAGCAAGCGCGGGTGCTCAGCAAGGCGGGCTGTACATGCGTTCAAGGTTTCCTTTACGGCGCACCGGACCCCGATCCCCTGCGCAAAACCATGCCAGTTCTGGCTATGCTGGAAACGGTTCGCGAGAAGCTAGAGGCCTGACCGCCACCAGTCACCGTCTGTGGTCATTCGCGTGATCCCCTCAGAGCTAACCTGCCCAGCAAGCGCAGCAATCTGTTGCCCGTTGACTTCCAGCGTCGGGGCAATGGTCTCCAATGGCAAAACGACGAACGCCCGTTCGCCCGCGCGCGGATGGGGCAAGGTGAGTGTTTGCGTTGTTCGCGTTTCCCCTTCGTAGGCAATAATGTCGATGTCCAAGGTCCTCGGTCCCCATCGAACCGTGCGTTCGCGGTGGCCTTCCCGTTCCAGACGATGACACAGAGCCAGAAGGTCGTCCGGTGACAGCGTCGTGGTTATCGCAGCGCAGCAATTCAAAAATCGAGGCTGATCTTCAAGGCCCCAGGGCGGTGTTTCATACAGGGGTGAGACCGCTTCGATGCGAACGTGTTCGTGGGCGTCAAACCCCTGCAACGCGAGCGCGAGGGCTGCACGCACATCGCCGATATTGCCGCCTAACCCTAGCCAAGCGGGGTGCGCGTCACGGGTCTGGAGGCCGTCTTTCATCACGCCGTTGAGGTGTTGGCTTCGGGATGCACCACCGTTACCTCAACGTGATCCAGCACACCGGGTACCGGGGCATTGGGTTTGCGAACCGTCACCCGCGCCTGTTGAACCTGCGAAAACTCAGCGCAAAGCCCTTGGGCAATATCGAGGGCGAGCGCCTCGATGAGATAGCGCGGTGTCCCCGTGACAATTTTCTCGATGACCGCAAATGCGGTTCCATAGTGCACCGTCCCCTCGATACGATCTTCTTCCAGCGCGCCGTCGGGTTCCACCTTCATCGATACGTCAACAAAGAAGCGCTGCCCCAGTTTGTTTTCCTCTTCATAGACCCCGTGATGGGCAAAGAAAGCGCAGTTTTTCAGCGTGATTTCGTAGGTGTGTGTCGGCTTTTCCACGGCGGTCATGGGCTCCAAATGGCTCGGCGGGTGCGGGTTACGCAGCGGTCGTGTGTGAACGCGCATTGTCATAAAGTGCATCGGCGACGCTGAGTGCATCGCGGTTGGTGGCTACGTCATGGACGCGAAACAGCGCCGCGCCTTGCTGTCGCGCGACCACACTGGTCGCAGCCGTAGCAACGTCCCGGTTTTTTGCGTCCCGGCCTGTGATTTCGCCCAGGAAACGCTTGCGGGAGGTTCCGATCAACACGGGGAATCCAAGGGCGACGAGGTCCGAAACGCCCGCCAAAAGCGGCACGTCACCATCCGTGCCTTCTGCAAAGCCAAACCCTGGGTCGAGGGCGATGGCTTGGCTCTCCACACCAGCGGCAGCGGCAATTTCGAGGGAGCGGGCGAGAAAGGCGCAGGCATCGGAAACAACATCACCGTTCAGCGCTCTGCCGCGGCGGTTGTTCATCATGACCAGCCCTGCCCCGTACTGCGCTGCGATCTGGGCGATGTCCGGTTCCCGCTGACAACCCCATATGTCATTGACGATGTGGGCCCCCGCTTCCAGAGCAGCCCGCGCGGTCTCGGCGCGGTAGGTGTCGACGGAAATAGCGCAACGCCCCGTTTCAGCCAGCGCGCCGATCACCGGGAGGATGCGTGCCCGTTCGGTTTCACCATCCACCGCAGCTGCGCCAGGGCGGGTGGACTCGCCGCCGACGTCGATGATCTGTGCACCCTCATCCACCATCTCCAAAGCCCGGGCGACGGCTGTGTCGGTATCAAGAAAATCACCGCCGTCCGAGAAGGAATCCGGTGTGGTGTTGAGCACACCCATGATGACGGCCCTCGGCCCCAGGGCCAGGTGTCTGCCGCCTGCCAAATGCCAATTTCGCGCTCGAAAGGCATCACGGGCATCGCCCCGCGCCTCAAGTCCCTCCACGTCAGCGGTCCCGCCAGCGATTTGTGATGGGGTAGCGGCGTTCCCGCCCAAACGCCCGTCGGGTGATTTTCACGCCGGGGGCGGCCTGACGACGTTTGTACTCGGCGATGTATAAGAGATGCTCAATGCGCTCCACCAGCGCGCGGTTGAAGCCGTGCTTGTCAGCAATCTCGCTGACCGACAATTCGTCCTCCACCAAGCCTTCGAGGATCGCATCAAGCACGGGGTATTCGGGCAAGGAATCCTGATCGGTCTGCCCTTCCCGCAATTCTGCGGTCGGCGCCTTGTCGATGATGGTTTGTGGGATCACCTCACCCGACGGCCCCAGGCAATCGGGTGGCACATGGCTGTTGCGCCAGGCTGACAGAGCATAGACCTGCATTTTGTAGAGATCTTTGATTGGGTTGAAGCCGCCGTTCATATCGCCATAAAGCGTCGCGTAGCCCACCGACATCTCGCTTTTGTTGCCGGTTGTGACCACCATGGAACCGAACTTGTTGGACAGGGCCATCAATGTCGTTCCCCGGGACCGGCTTTGCAGGTTTTCTTCCGTCACGCCTTCATCGGTGCCCTCAAACACGTGGGACAACGACGACAAAAACCCATCGACGGGCTCAAAAATAGGCACCGTATCGTAGCGCACGCCCAATGCCGCCGCGCAGGCCTCCGCGTCAGAATGGCTTTCTTTCGACGTGTACGTGTAGGGCAGCATTACGCAGCGCACCCGCTCTTCCCCAAGGGCATCGACACTCATGGCTGCACAAATGGCGGAATCGATGCCGCCAGACAGGCCAAGCACAACGTTTTTGAAGCCGTTCTTGTTCACATAGTCTCTCAGGCCGTGGACACAGGCGCGCCAATCCGCTTCCTGCGTGTCGGGCAGTGTTGAGCGCACGCCTTCATCGCAACGCCAGCCTTCGCCGTCCCGGCGGAAGGTCGCGACCACCAGCGACGATTCAAACTGGCTCATTTGGATCGGCAAGGTGCGGTCCGCGTTGACCACAAAAGAACCGCCATCGAAGACCAGTTCGTCCTGACCACCCAATTGGTTCAGATAAACGAGCGGCAGCCCGCTTTCGACCACCTGTTTCACGACGATTTGCAGGCGCACGTCCATCTTGTTGCGGTAGTAGGGCGAGCCGTTGGGCGAGAGCAGAATTTCCGCGCCGCTTTCTGCCAGCGTTTCGCACACATCCAGCTCACCCCAGATATCTTCGCATATGGGAATGCCGATGCGCACACCGCGGTAATTGATGGGACCGGGCATGGGCCCGACATCAAACACGCGCTTTTCATCAAACACGCCGTAGTTTGGCAGATCGACCTTGTAGCGCACGGTTTGAATGTCACCGCCGTCGAGAATTGCCACGGCGTTGTGCAGTGTTCCGCTGTCATCACGCCAAGGCAGGCCAATCGCGAGACCGGGTCCACCGTCTGCTGTTTCTTTTGCCAGGTCCTGTGCTGCCTTGCGGCAGGCATCGACGAAAGCGGGCTTGAGCACCAAGTCTTCCGGTGGATACCCACACAAAAACAGTTCGGTAAACAGCACAAGGTCGGCGTTTTGGCGCGCAGCGTCCGCCCTCGCCTCGCGCGCCAGCGCAGTGTTGCCGGAGACGTCACCCACCGTGGGATTCAACTGGGCCAGTGCGATGCGCAAAATGTTGGGAGTATCACTCATGGGTGTCCTGTAGCGCCGCTTTGATGCGCCGACAACGGAAATTGGGCGCAATTTTATCGTTCAGCCAAACGGCCCTTTTACCCCAAGTGAAGACGGCGCAGCGCCGCAGGCCAAAAAACAAGCTCCCGTTAAGGTGGCCAAGCAATTGTGTCCCATCGCTTTGCGGGGGTATGCAATGAAAATTAGAACACTTTTGGCGCTGGGCCTGCTGATCGCAGCACTCGTACCAGCCGGAAGCTTTGCGCTTTGGTCATACGATCATGGAATGAAACGGGAACTAGAAGAGGTACGCGACCGGCATCTGTTGCTCGCACAAAATCTGAGCAATTCCATGGGTCGCTACCACGCGGACCTCATCGCAAGCACCGATTCCATTGCAAACTATCTTTTGCAGGGTGATCGGCCGCACAATCTGCACAGCATTATGCGCGGGCTGAACATCCTGTGCGTTCATATCATCGATAACAAAACGCAGACGGCGATCACGAGCGTCGATCATCGGGCGCGGCCGGTCAGCTATCTCCCGCCGAATTACACGTTTTGGGCCCTGGAACAGGCGCGCCAGGGCAAAACCGTCTTCTCCCATGTGATGCCGGGCCGAAATGGCGAAAGCGTTTTGCTGGCCGCGCGCAAATATGGTGACCGCATCGCGATTTCGGTTGTCGCCACCACTTACTTCAAAAAGTTGGGAGCCTCCGTTTCGTTTGGGAAAAAAGGCCACGCCGCTATTGTGGACCAACGCGGCAACGTCTTGGCTCACCCGATGCCGAGCTGGGTTGAGGCGCGCAAAAACATTCGCAAAGTCTCGGCGGTCAACCGGATGCTCAACGGTGAAACGGGCGTAACCACGTTCTATTCGCCCGCATTGCGGGCGGACATGGTGGCAGGCTTTACCAATGTCCCTGGACCGAATTGGGGCGTGATGATCCCCCAACCGCTGTCAGAGTTGCAGGACAAAGTTCTGGCGAATTCGAAGTCTCTTGCGCTTTCCCTTGGGATGGGTGTGGTGGTGGTCATCCTGTTCATCCTTTTGTTTGTGAACTCCCTCGCCCGCCCCATCGAACACTTTCTGCGGACCTTGAACGAACACACTTTGAAGGGCCGCCTGGAAGCGGTGACGTCAAAGCGCGGAATTTTGCGGGTACGCGAAGTTGGAGAGTTCTTCCGCCACTACAATGCGCTCGTGCACGAGGTGAACACTGTCAACAGCAAGGTGGAGCAAGCCGCCTTCACAGATGGTCTAACGGGGTTGCCCAACCGCACGCGGTTGATCGCGCTCAGTTCGGGTCTGTTGAACAGTGCCGCACCGGTTGCCGGCTCCATCGGCTCGAACGGGGCTTCCTATGACGATCATGGGACTGAACAATCCCTGATTGCTTCCGATGGAAAACCGAGCGAGCCGATATCGTCATGCGGCATGTTTGTGTTCGTTGATCTCGATGATTTTAAACAGATCAACGATATCCACGGCCACGGTTCCGGCGACAGGTTTCTCAAAATCGTTGCCCGCCGTCTCACCGAAGTTGTTGAAGCACAATGGCAGGCGATGGGCGTGTCGGCAGAAGAAGATTTACGCCCCGTCGTCGCGCGCATCGGGGGCGATGAGTTTGCCATCACGTTCCCGGGGCTGAACGAAATTACGCAAGTTGAGGCGTTCCTCGGCAAACTTGTCGCGTCGATAGATTCTGCCGGCTATTCCCTTCCCGGTGCCAACGATTGTCGCGCCAGCATTGGTGCTGCGCTGTATCCACAGCACGGTCAGACCTTTGGACGCCTGATGCGCCTTGCTGATATTGCGATGTACCACGCCAAGAAGCGGGGCAAAGGGCGCTATCAGATCTTCGACGAAACCATTGGCAACCTGTCCGTTTCGGAATTGCGGGCGGCGGTGGAAGCGGCGATCGACAAGGATGAATTGACGCTGGAATATCAGCCCAAAGTGTGTTGCCGGACGCGCATGATCCGCTCCGTGGAAGCGCTGGTGCGTTGGGACCACCCGGAACACGGACGCATCGCGCCAAACGAATGGATCCCCGCAATCGTCAACTCTCCGGTGATGCTGGCCTTGGGGGAATGGGTGGCCGACCGGGCCATGAAGGATCAAATGCGGTGGGAGCGCAATTGCATCCGCTTGAACGTGGCCATCAACGTGGGTGCCGAACATTTCAGTCACCCCAACTTTGTCGCTCGCATGTGTGAGATCGCCAAGGATAATGGGTTCGATCCGGGCAACATGGAATTGGAGATCACTGAGAACACGGCGTTTGCAAACGAACAACGCACCGACACGGTGATCGAAAGCTTGCACCGCGCCGGCTTCCAAATTGCCATTGATGATTTTGGAACGGGCTATTCCAACATGGCGCGACTGGCCCGACTGCCGGTGGACTCCCTTAAGGTCGACCGTTCAGTGATCAATAATGCATTGACGGACCAGCGGGTGGCCCATCTTCTTCGCTGCGTCATCGCGATGGCGCGGGCGCTGGGGTGCAAAACTGTTGCGGAAGGCATTGAGAGCCAAGAGCATATCGACATGGCTGAGGCGCAGGGTGTGCACATCCTACAAGGGTTTTACTTCGCTGGCAGCCTTGGCGCGTCGGAGCTTGAAAAATGGGTGCGCGCCAACCAACCCAGCGATGAGGTGCCAACCACGGTTCTTACACCTCTTCCCCCAAGATCGCAGTCGCGGGTGGCGAGGATCGTTGCGGCTTAAGCGCCTGTTCAGCGGAGGTTCGGTTCAGGAGCCAGTTTGTGGCCGGGGATCGTGGCTGTCGCTTGTTTCAAACGTGCGCAGCCCATCGTTGAGATCGTAATAGTCGCCCTTATCCAACACGTAGATATGGCGCTCAAGCGTAAGCCCCGTTTCACCATCGAGAGAGCCCGCCAAAATCGATGTTTTATGGGAGCCGTTGGCTTTCCAAAACAGGGCCGACCCGCACTGGCTGCAAAAACCCCGTTGCGCCTCTTCAGATGCTGCGTACCACCGCAAGTGCCCCTGCGGATCGTGGACGGTCAAATCACTGTCCGCGGTGTCCGTTGCCGCATAAAAATGGCCGGACTGTTTGCGGCATTGTGAACAATGACACGCCACGATGGAGCGCAAGCGACCGGCGATTTCGTAGCGAACGCTGCCGCAGAGGCAGGAGCCTTTGTAGCCCGATATGATCGCTCCTAAGCGGCCTGCTCTTGCGCAGGTGCCGCGTCTTTTTTGCTTTTCAACCGTTCGGCTACGAGGAATGCGAGTTCCAGGGACTGATCGGCGTTCAAGCGCGGGTCACAGTGGGTATGGTAGCGGTTGCCGAGGTCTTCATCCAAAACAGCGCGCGCACCGCCGGTGCACTCGGTGACATCTTTGCCGGTCATTTCCACATGGACACCGCCAGCAATACTGCCCTCGGCATCGTGAACATCAAAGAAGCCGGAGACTTCACCCATCACCCGCTCAAAGGGCCGGGTCTTGAAGCCTGCTGCTGAGATCGTATTGCCGTGCATGGGGTCGCAGGACCAGATCACATTCTTACCCTCACGCTGCACCGCGCGAATGAGCTGTGGCAGGTGCTCGGTGACCTTATCATTGCCGAACCGTGCGATCAGTGTGAGGCGTCCGGGCTCATTGTCAGGCGACAATATATCAATGAGTTCCAAAAGGCCGTCCGCCGTGGTGGTGGGACCGCATTTCAAGCCGAGAGGGTTTTTTACACCGCGGCAATATTCAACGTGGGCGTGATCGGGCTGACGGGTGCGGTCGCCGATCCAGATCATGTGGCCGGACGTGGCGTAGGGGTCGCCGGTGATGGAATCATCGCGGGTCAGCGCTTCTTCGTAGCCCAGCAAGAGAGCTTCGTGGGAGGTGTAGAAGTCCGTCTCCCGAAGTTTGGGATTATTGTCCGGGTCCATCCCGATTGCTTTCATGAATTCCAACGTTTCGGTGATGCGCGCCGCGATTTGGGAATAGCGTTCGGCCTGCGGCGAGTTCTTGACGAAATCGAGCATCCATTGATGGACGTGATTGAGGTTGGCGTAGCCGCCCTGGGCAAAGGCCCGCAGAAGATTGAGGGTCGCAGCCGATTGCCGGTAGGCCATGATTTGGCGCTCAGGGTCAGGAACTCTGGCTTCTTCGTTGAACTCGATGCCGTTGATGATGTCGCCTCGGTAAGACGGCAGTTCCACGCCATCCTTGGTTTCCGTGTCCGAAGACCGCGGCTTGGCGAATTGGCCAGCGATGCGGCCCACTTTCACAACGGGCTTAGATGCTCCGAAGGTCAGGACAACAGCCATTTGCAGGAAAACGCGAAAGAAATCCCGGATCTGATCAGCGTGGTGTTCGGCAAAACTTTCGGCACAATCGCCACCCTGCATAAGGAACGCCTCCCCCTTACAGACGCGGGCGAGTTGATCTTTCAGCGCACGCGCTTCACCTGCAAACACCAGAGGTGGGAACGCCGCCAGCCGCGCTTCCGTCTCCGCCAATTTTTCAGCATTGCGATAGTTGGGCATCTGAAGGCCGGGCTTGGAACGCCAGGAGTTGGGGGACCAGGTTGATTGGGTTTTCGCAGATGAACCGGACATGATTTTGCTCTCTCTTTTGGACCTGCGCATGGGCGCACTGCCCGCAAACCAAGTGCCGCTTTCTAATGCCTGCGCCTTGGCAAATGCAACTAGGGAAAATGGTGCAGTGACTAAGCTGGCGCAGACGGTGGCCAAAGGGCGTCAATGGCATGGCGTTCCGCCTTTGATAGCGCAATTGCGCGCGGATAGAGCGGTTGGTTGCGGTCTTCAAAAATGGTCATCGTTCGGGGCGTGGTGGTTTGGGCAAAATGGGTCAGTCCCGCCTGCCCGAAGGTCCGCAAATAGCCTTGCAAAACGGCATCCAAATAAGAGCGCAGAATGAGCTGCGTTTGTGCCATGACAGCCTTTCGGGCGGCGTAAATTACAAGGCTTTCGGCGCGATGTTCCAACGGTGCATCGTCCAGCCAGTGCACGCTGTCGGGCTGCAATTCAACCCGGTCGTACAACGCCTCGCGACGGTCCAAGGCGGCAATGTGCTCCAAAGGATAGATGAGAATTCGACCGTCAATCCAACGCGCCCGGTCCGTTGGTTGCGCGGACAAAAAGGCAAAATCAGGCGTGTTCGGCTGGGAGCGCCGCTGGCTGCGCAGGCCGCCGGGATCCGTGCAAGGGCCAGCGCCAGGGCAGGGGAAG
>JBCBCT010000004.1:0-51706 GCA_038530365.1 Pseudomonadota bacterium
CCAGCGCCTACAACGCGCGGCGCATTGCCTGCGGCGTTCCTGAAATGATGGTAGATTTTCAGGCGAGCAGCGCGTTTCCCCATGAGGTGCTGATGGACCAATATGCGGGAGCGGGCGTTGACTTCACTAAGGGATGTTATGTGGGGCAGGAGGTCGTCTCCCGCATGCAACACCGGGGCACAGCCCGCAGCAGGTTTGTCATCGTCCATGCGCAGCATGATCTGCCGGCAAGAGGCACGTCGATTACGGCGAATGATCGCGATATTGGTCGCATGGGCAGCGCCGCTGGCGGTCACGGCTTGGCGCTGTTGCGGCTGGATCGGGCACATTCCGCGATCGTTGGCGGCGTTCCGATCCTCGCCGGGGAAACCCCTGTCACCGTGACCTTGCCGGACTTTGTGCAGTTTTCCTGGCCCGCCGATGTCGCCTGAGCGCGCGCGGAAAAGGGTCTGAGCGGTGAGCCGCGCAACCAAAGCCCCCCGCGCCTGGCAGCGCATGTTGTCGGGACGCAGGCTGGACCTCCTCGACCCATCCCCGCTGGATGTGGAAGTCAGCGACATCGCCCATGGCCTCGCCCGCGTGGCGCGGTGGAACGGCCAGACCCGGGGTGAGCACGCATTTTCCGTGGCGCAGCACAGTTTGTTGGTGGAAGCCATCACGGCCCACATGGGCGCAAACAGCCCGGCTGACCGCCTCTACGCGCTCCTGCACGATGCGCCTGAGTACGTGATCGGCGATATGATCTCACCGTTTAAGGCGGTCGTGGGCGGGGCATATAAAGATGTGGAACTGCGGCTGGAGGCGGCGATTCACCTGCGCTTTGGACTGGCGGCCCATCCAACGCCGTCGCTCAAAAAGCTGATCAAACAGGCAGACCGCACCGTGGCCTATCTCGAAGCGATCAACCTGGCGGGGTTTTCTGAAAGCGAAGCGGAGCGGTTTTTTGATCGCCCGACTTTTGATCTTAGCGCGCTTGAATCAGAAGACCCCACCGGCGCTTTGGATCTCAACCCGCTTAGCACAGGTGCGGCAGAGGTGGCGTTCTTAAACCGGTTTTCTCAAATCGAGGCCCATATCGGGGTCCAGGTGTAATGGGGAACGCTCTTTCCAAACCCGCGACAGGCGCCTTCATTATCGTTTGTCCTCTGGACAGCCTACCCGATGTTCTTTCGCAGCACCGGAGGGCGCGTCTCGTCACGTTTGCAAGCCCCGGAAACACGCCGTCGGAGATCATAAGCGGGAATGTCATTTCAGATCACTTGGCTTTGGAGTTCAACGATATTCCTGCGCCCCGCGATGGCTATCTGGCCCCGACGGCAGCACATGTCGAGCAGCTTATCTCTTTTGTCCAGGACTGGCGATCGGACGTGCCGCTGGTGCTGAACTGTTGGATGGGCATCAGTCGTTCAACGGCGGCCGCGGCCATCGCTCTGGCAAAACTGCGCCCGGACTTGACGGGCACACACATCGGCAAGGCCCTGCGGGAGGCTGGACCCTCCGCGACGCCCAATCCGCTGATGATCGCCCATGCCGATGGGTTGTTGGATCGGGGCGGCACGCTCATCCGAGGCATTAAGGCCATCGGTCGTGGCGCGGTGGCGCATTCCGGCAGCGTGTTCTCACTAGACCCGACTGCAATAGGTGCCTTGAGGCCCCATGGCTGAGGCAATTGCCCTTGGCCTCCACGCCGCCGTTGTGACGTTGGATGGAAATCGGCCACTGGTGTTAACAGTGGAGGGGAGCGATTTTCAACATGATGGTGGACGCGATGGGCACCGCCCGGCCCTGCCCTTTGGCCCGTTTCAACCCGAAGCCCACAGAACCCTGGAAGCTGGATTGCGCCAATGGGTGGAGACGCAAACCCAACTGCGCCTTGGATATGTGGAGCAATTGTACACGTTCGGCGATGCGGGGCGCTTGCGAGACGGAGGCACCCCGGAGCGTGCTGACCCAGCGCATTTCGTGTCTGTGGGCTACCTCGCGCTCGTTCGGGCCGGGGCGTCCGAAGGAACCCAAACGACTCTACGCTGGCGCAATTGGTATCAGTTTTTCCCCTGGGAAGATTGGCGCACCGGTGAGCCACCAATTCTGGCCGCCGCCGTGCTTCCCGCCCTCACCGCATGGGCCCTACAGACACCCGATGCCACACAAAACGCCCGGGCGTTGGAACGTCTGCCGCGTTTCCGGCTGGCGTTTGGCTGTGACCTCAAAGCCGACGGTTCAGCCCAAATTACTGCATGGGATGAAGAACGCGTTCTTGAGCGCTATGAGCTGATGTATGAAGCCGGACTGATCCAAGAAGCGGTGGACGATGGGCGGTTTGTTGACACCGTGTTGCCTCAACCACCGGGCGAAGCGATGCTTTATGACCACCGCCGTATTCTGGCTACGGCCATCGCTCGGTTGCGGGGCAAGCTGAAGTACCGCCCCGTGGTGTTTGAGCTTATGAATACGGAGTTCACGCTTACGGACCTGCAAAAAACCGTCGAAACCCTGTCCGGCCAGCGGGTGCATAAGCAGAACTTCCGTCGTTTGGTGGAAAAGGCCGATCTTGTTGAACCCACCGGCACCAGCACTGCGCAAACCGGGGGCCGCCCGGCGGCCAATTTTCGTTTCCGCCGCTCCGTTACCCTGGAACGTCCCGCACCAGGCTTGAAAATCGCTCCTGCGAACTAAACGGCCTTCGCAAAAGTGACCCGCGTACACATGATTTTCGGTCTCACGTCAGCGTTGGTCTATGATGTTTTGGACTTTGGGATTTTGAGCCTTCATGGTATGGGCTTTAGATCGCTTATACTACTCCAGCGAGGGAATTTGGGCGCTTAGTCTCGGTCTTCATCGAACTGCTCAAAGCCTTCAAAAGTGGGCAACCAATTTTCGCGCCGCTTCGTCCACAATTCGTAGTCCGGTTTGAACCGGTTGATGTCATCGAGAGCGCCGAGATGCACCTCGATCTCATCGCCAGACCGCGAATACACAGATGAGCCGCAACGTGGGCAAAAGAAGCGCCCTTCGTATTCCGCCACCTGCCCGGTGATCTGAACTTGAGCCTGCGCAAAAACCGCGGAGGCATGAAACAAAGCACCGTGGTGCTTGCGGCATTCAAAACAATGGCAAACGCCCACCCGATTGGGCGCGCCGATGGCAACAAGCCTCACATCCCCGCAAACGCAGGACGCCGTCGATTTGAGAGGCGTAGATGTGTTCGTCATGAATTCTTGGTCATGATGTGGGGCTAAGGTGTGTTTAGCACGTCGTAGCTCTGATCGAACCCATGACGGCGGTCCCTCAGACAAGGCATAAGGGCTTGCCTATAACCAGTGACCGACCTAGCGCAGTTTGGAGAAACGAACCGTGTAGGCCCCACTCCTGTGAGCGGTGTAAATATTCTTCATCACAATGCGACTACCGTTGATCGCCACACTTCCCCGAGAGCCAAGGCTACAGGAATAGTTCACCGCGCCCGAACGTTCCCGATATCGGCAGTAATTTTTGCGTCGATCCGGCAAAGTCCATGTCACCCGACAATTTCTGACCGTCATGGTCGTCTTGCCGCTATACGAGCCGCTCATCCTGCCGGACCATTTGCCATCGATCGCTTTGCAATTCAGTTTTGCGTGGGCATCACTCGAATAAAGGAGCGCGCCGAAGACGGTGGCGCACAAAACAGACATTACAACCGCAATTTTGTTCAGCATTTTTTTCAATTTCACCTTCTTTGCTGCAACGGTTTCTCTTGAGATGTTGATGGTTAATTCGAACGTAGTCAATTGATATTTACTTGGCGGGCGGTTCAGAAAAAATCAGCACACAAAGCAAAACTTAGCCATCAATCCGAATATCCAACCCCAAATCCAGCGTCGGGGCGCTCATGGTTATTTTGCTGGTGGAGATATAGTCGACGCCGGTCTCGGCGATGGCTGTTATGGTATCGATGTTGACATTGCCCGATGCTTCGACGGGAATGGGGCGCTGGGCCCGTGAGACCATGGCGACGCCTTCGCGCAGGGTTTCGGGGCTCATATTGTCGAGCATGACCACGTCGGGTTCGGCTTCCAGCGCGATGGCCAGTTGGTCCAAGGTGTCCACTTCCACCTCGATTTTTGTGAGATGGCCGGCATAGGCTCTGGCTGCCACAATCGCTTCGCGGACACCGCCGGCGACGGCGATGTGGTTGTCTTTGATCAGGATCGCATCATCCAAGCCATAGCGGTGGTTCGACCCGCCGCCGCAGCGTACGGCATATTTTTCAAACGCGCGCAGGCCGGGGATCGTCTTTCGGGTGCAGCAAACCTGGGCATCGGTATGGGTGATTTTGTTCGCAAATTGCGCGGTGTAGCTGGCAATGCCCGATAGATGGCACAGGAAATTGAGCGCAACCCGTTCAGCCGCGAGAATGGCCCTCGCCTTGCCTTTGATGGTCGCAACGTCCGTGCCGGCGTTAAGCGATTGTCCGTCTTCCATATGGGCGTGGAATTCCGCCGCCGGATCGATGGCAGCAAAGGCAGCGCGGGCCAAGGACAGACCGGCTAAGACCCCCTCCTCCCGGCAGTTCAAAACGGCCACCGCTGTGGCTTCCGCGGGGATCGTCGCATCGCTGGTGACGTCGCCTGCCAACCCCAAATCCTCACGCAGTGCGGCGCGGACGGCATCTTGTACCATCAAGGGTGACAAAGCGGGCGGCAGGGTTGCGGGCAAAGGGTCTCGCTCGTTCCTCATGCTGCGGCTCCCGTCCCTTGATATTCAGCCATATATATCTCGATGAGTTTTTCAGCCTTCTCCAGCGTGAGATAGCTGCGTTTGGCAAGCGCGGGCACGGGTTCCGGCAAATCAGACCGGAAGTGACCGCCGCGGCTCTCCCGACGCTCCAGGGCCGACACCGCAATCAGCTTTGCGGCGATAAGCGCATTTTCAAACCGCTGGTAGCGGTTGGCGGCGTCCAGTTCCATAATATCGGCCAGCCCCTGCAACATGCCTTCTTGACTGCGCACGACGCCAAACGACCGGCTCATGATGCCGCGCAGCGTGGTCATAGGTGTTGTGTCTTTGAGCGGATCGGGGTCGATTTTCACCTTCGCTTCCTCGTTCCACGGTAACAGTCTGGGCGCAGGTAGGAGGGTCTGAATGTCTTCCGCGATGCGGGCTGCAAACACCACTGCTTCCAGCAGTGAATTTGATGCCAAACGGTTTGCGCCATGGGCACCGGTGGACGTGACTTCGCCGCAGGCCCACAACCCATCAACGGAGGTTCGCCCGTTTGCATCCGTGAAAATGCCGCCCATGAAATAATGCGCCGCCGGAATAACGGGGATGAGTTCTTTGGCCGGATCGATGCCAAAGTCCTGGCAGTAACCGTAGACCGTTGGGAATTCCTCGGCGAAATGATCGCCCACGGCCTCGCGGCAATCGAGATAGGCGCCTCGGCCTTCCATCACTTCGGTGTAAATTCCACGGGCAACAACATCCCGAGGGGCCAGCTCGGCATCCTTATGCAAGGGCACCATGAACCGCTCGCCGGCATCGTTGACGAGGGTGCAGCCATGGCCGCGCAGTGCCTCCGTTGCCAAGGGGGAAGGATCACGGTCGACGTTCATCGCGGTTGGGTGAAACTGCACAAATTCCATATCCGCCACGATGGCCCCGGCGCGGGCTGCCATGCCAATTCCGCCGCCGCGGGATTCCACGGGGTTGGTGGTTTTTTCATAAAGATGTCCCACGCCGCCGGCGGCCATGATGACGGCACGGGCTGGAAGGTGCATTTTGTTGGCACCTTGCCCGCCTTCGTCCCGCGCGACCACGCCCGAGACGTACCGACCTTCGCGCAAGATGTCCTGCACGACATAGCCTTCCAGCACGCGGATGGAGGGGGTGTTCTGCACCGTTGAAATCAGCGCCTCCATGATGGCCCGACCCGCTTTATCGCCTTTGACCCCAACGATACGGCTTTGGGAGTGGGCGGCCTCACGGGACACCGACAAATGGCCTTCCAATGTGCGGTCGAAGGGCACGCCGAATTCCAATAGATCGTGGATACGATTGGAGGCTTCGCTCGCCATAAGCCGGGCGATGTTTTCATCTACGATGCCGGCACCGGCGGTCACGGTGTCCGCAACGTGCTGATCGACGGTATCGCCGGGGGCGATGGCCGCCGCGATGCCCGCCTGCGCCCACGTGGACGATGCCCCCCGTCCGAGCGTTCCCGCCGTCAAAATGGTGACGGGCCGCGGCGCAAGTTTCAACGCGCAAAACAAACCCGCCAGGCCGCCGCCAATGATGACGACATCATCCGTGTTGGTCCAGGTTACGGGAGGGAGGAAGGAGAGTTGCTTGGCCATGTTTGGCCCTTTTCAAATGTGGGAGTTACGGCGCGGGGATCGTGCGTTCGTGCGTTCCCTCGCCCTTCGAGACGCGGCCTTGCCGCTCCTCAGGATGAGGGAATAGTGAGGTGTGGGGTTAGGGCTGGATTGGGCCAGTGGCGGGGTGGTGCATTCCCTCCCTTTCGAGACGCGGCTTTGCCGCTCCTTAGGATGAGGGAAAAGTGGGGTGTAGGTTTTGGGGTGGCGCTTTCAAACCAAGCGCTTGAAACTGTGAAATTTTTGTGTGTGCCAGCAGCAGCGCAGGAACGCACAAAACCCTCGTCTTGAGAAGCGGAAGCGCGGCAGGAACCACCGCAACCCTCACTCTGAACAGTGGAAGCGCGGCAGGAACCAACATACCCCTCATCCTGAGGAGCGGCGTAGCCGCGTCTCGAAGGGCGAGGGGTTGGGGGAAGGGCTTGACCCCAGTAGCAGGCCGAAACTTCGATCCCGCCACCCTGGCACTGCAGCCAAGAACCCTTTGCCTCACGGAAGCCTTTATCGATTTTCATGAAGGCCGGGCGCTTATTGTTTCAAATTGACCATGCGTTCCACGGCGTGGCGGGCTTTTTCTGCCATCAGCGGGTCAACCACCACTTCTTCTTTGATTTCCAACAGAGCATCCAAAATTTTTGGCAGCGTGATGCGCTTCATGTGGGGGCAGAGGTTGCAGGGCTTGATGAACTCCACACCCGGTGCCTGCTCCTGAATGTTGGAGGCCATCGAGCATTCCGTGACCAACAGCACCTTGGCCCCCGCTTTTTGACCCAGGGCGTAGTCGATCATGCCTTTGGTGGAGCCGGTGAAGTCTGCGACCGCCGTCACGTCCGTGGGGCATTCGGGGTGGGCGATGATTTGGATGTCTGGATCGGCATCGCGGTAAGCCAACAGTTCTTCCGCCGTGAAGCGCTCGTGGACCTCGCAATGGCCCTTCCAAGTCAAGATTTTCACATCGGTTTGCTTGGCGACGTTCTGCGCGAGATACTCGTCCGGGATCAGCAGCACCGTATCCACGCCAAAACTCTCCACTACCGCCACGGCGTTGGATGATGTGCAGCAGATATCACTTTCGGCTTTCACGTCGGCCGATGTGTTGACGTAAGTGACGATGGGCACGCCGGGATTGGCTTCCCGCAGCAGGCGCACGTCTTCCCCCGTAATCGAGTCCGCCAGGCTGCACCCGGCTTTCATGTCAGGGATCAACACCGTTTTTTGCGGATTGAGCAGTTTGGAGGTTTCCGCCATGAAGTGGACGCCGCACTGAACGATGATATCAGCTTCGACCCGCGTTGCTTCCTGGGCGAGTTGCAGCGAATCCCCAGCAATATCAGCGACGCAGTGGTAGATTTCCGGCGTCTGATAATTGTGGGCCAGGATGGCGGCGTTGCGCTCTTTTTTCAGGCGGTTGATGTGAAACACATAGGGCGCGTGGATCGGCCACTCGATTTCCGGGATGTGATGGCGCACTTTCTCGTACAGCGGCGCGGTTTCACGGGCGACTTCCTCGGTGTATTCAAGGGAGGGGCGCGGCAAAACACGGTGGGTTTTGCCCGTTGCGGTTGTGACCGTGTTGGCTTGGCCGTTTTTTGGCTGAGTGGCGGCGGCTGCGGTTTCGGTGGCGGCCATGATGTGCCCCTTCCCTCGTCTTTACAGTGCGCTTTGCTTTGGCAAACAGCGCTTTAATCATTCTACCGAAAAGGCTCTTCGCCTTTCGGATTGTTATACTCAATATGAGCATAAGTCGGTCCAAAACAAGCCCGCAGTGCCGATCTGGAACTTTTGCGGCAAAGCGGGCGGACGGAAGCTAGCGGTTCTTGTGGTCCATCACAAGGGCAGCGCCGGTCCACACGATAGGGACCACGATTTCAGTGCTGCGACCGATGCGAGCGTCTGGGATCGTTAAGGACCAGCCCACGGGCTAAACGAAGTTCACCGACACTTCGCCAAAGGTGCCAAAACGGGCGGAGACGGTTTTGCCCGCTTCCCCAGGAACCGGCGCTGTGCAGGTTCCGGTGGAAATCCATTCCCCAGCTTCGATCTGCTGACCGACCGCCGCCAGATTTTGGGCCAACCAAAGAACGGAATTGATGGGATCACCCATGACGGGTTCGCCATTACCTGTGCCCACGGTCTCGCCGTCCACCATGGCTGTCACCGCAGTGCCCACCAAATCTTGGTGCGGCCAATCCGCAACTTCCGGGCCGACAACAAAGGCGACATTGCCGCCGAAATCCATCGTCACACCAATACCGTTGGCGA
The DNA here is from genome assembly GCA_038530365.1 of Pseudomonadota bacterium. Taxonomy (GTDB): domain Bacteria; phylum Pseudomonadota; class Alphaproteobacteria; order Rhizobiales; family Rhizobiaceae; genus Pseudahrensia. Next base: position 8,616 of record JBCBCT010000004.1, read on the forward strand.
AGTCTTGGTGTCCCAGGGCACGGCCAATCACCTCAATGGCAATATGCACCGTATCGACAGCATCCTTGAGGGTCTCAAGGCTGACCTCCTCCCCCGGCGCGGGATAGGCGCGCTTTAACTTGAACGCGTATTCCGGCTCAACAGCACCCACGCAGGGCGTCTTTTTCAGATCGCTGCCGCTGCGCATCACCACCGCTTCCACGATAGGGCCATAGAATGGACCATCCAGACCAAAGCCCGCTTGGGCCGCCGCGTTGGTGGCCCCCACCTTCCAACCCACCCGCGGCGAGCCGTAATGGGCAAACACTGCCGATTGAAAGGCCTTCGCATCATCAATCGTGATCGCGGGTTCGGGCATGGGACGCATCGATTGTTCGCCGTCCACGCGGGCCTCCACCATAGCTTTTGCAAACGAATCCAGTTCGGGGTGGGGCGTGGTCATGGCGTATTCTTTCGTGACGCATCAAAAAACCTGATGTGTTTATTCAAAATCTTTCGCTCGCACAGCCCGAAAATTAAAAATAAGGTTCCGACATAACCGCATGGGGGGCTTTAACGCTATGTCCGTCACTTCATCTGCCGGCGATACACCTGCTGATACTGGCCACGGCTGGAAGCCGCCCGTTTGGTTGATCATCACCTGCGGCTGCACGATTGCGCTGCTCGCGTTTGGGCCGCGCTCCGCCATGGGCTTTTTTCAAGAACCCATCCTGCAGGATCGTGGATGGGGCAGTACAACGTTTGGTCTCGCCATCGCGATCCAGAACCTCGCCTGGGGCCTCGGCCAACCGGTGTTTGGTGCGATGGCGGACCGCTACGGGGCCTATCGATCCCTGGCCCTTGGCGGCCTCATCTACGCCCTGGGGCTCTACATTATGGGCGTCGCAGAAACCCCGCTTTGGCTGCACATCGGGGCGGGTGTCTTGGTGGGCCTTGGCGTAGCGGCGGGCTCGTTTGGCATCATCCTTTCGGTGTTTGCCCGCAATGTCTCTCCCGAAAACCGCTCCCTTGTGTTTGGCATGGGCACCGCGGCTGGGTCGGCGGGCATGTTTTTGTTTTCACCGCTTTCTGTGGGTTTGATTGATGCCGTCGGCTGGTCCCACGCGCTGGTTTGGATGTCTGTGATGATGCTGGCCATTCCGGTGCTCGCCATCCCGCTGTTTGGCAGCGGAAAGGGCGTTGCGATGGCGCAGGAGCAAATCGATCAGACGATTGGCGAGGCGTTGCGGGAAGCCATGACCCATCGCTCTTACTTGCTGCTCATTTCAGGCTTTTTCGTTTGCGGTTTTCAGGTCGCGTTTATCACGGCCCACTTTCCAAAATATCTGGCTGACATCGGCATCGACGCGTCTATTGCGGTTTGGGCGTTGGCGCTGATCGGGCTGTTTAACATTTTTGGCTCGCTGGCATCCGGCGTTCTGGGCCAAAAATATTCAAAGCCCTGGCTGCTCGCCCTCCTCTATATCGGTCGATCCGTCGTCGTGACAGCCTTTCTGATCCTGCCGCAAACGCCGACCAGCGTGATCATTTTCTCGATCGTGATGGGCCTGCTTTGGCTTTCAACCGTCGCACCGACCAACGCGCTGGTGGCCATTATGTTTGGCACGCGGCATCTGGGGATGCTGGGGGGTATCGTGTTTTTCTCCCACCAAATCGGCTCATTCCTGGGCGTGTTTTATGGCGGTTACCTGCGGGACCAAACCGGGAGCTACGAAGTGGTGTGGTGGCTGGGGGTGGCGCTTGGCATCTTTGCCGCCATCGTGCACTGGCCGATCAAGGAACAAGCTGTGGAGCGCGGCGTGGCGGCAGCTTAGTGGGGCACGGGCGTCTCGTTAATTCGCCGGATTGAGCGCCGGGAAAACCGTGCACTGGCGAATAACGATCCCGTTTAGCGTTTCGGCGTTTTCATCCACCGTGATCACAACATAGAAATCGGCATTGCCAAGAACGGTTTGCAAGCGTTTGGCGCATTCATCCGCATCACTGTCGGTCTGAATGTCTATCGTTTCGAAAACGTCCTTCACCTTGATGGTCAGAGTGCTGGGGGCTTCGGTTTCGGTGGGCGGTGCCGCCGTCACACGTTCAATTTGTGAGCCGCCAATGCGGTACTCGACAAAGTGTTGGTAGGCGGACGCGCTGGTGCTCAAAACCATCGACGCCACAACAGCCAAGGCAATACGCATGCGACCTCTCTTTCTTGCAGTGAAACGGCAATTCCATCGTTTCGCGGTGCATTAAACATGCCACGGAAGTCTTTCGCCAGCTGCTTAGAGCTTGAAAATCGAACAGGTCTGGGTGCCGTGGGCGAAGAGCTTACCGTTTTCATCGGTCAATCTGGCTTCGCTCGTCGCCAACTGACGGCCGGGATGGATGACCGAGCCGTGGCAATATAGGCGACCAGTGGTGGGCAGGATGGGGCGTACGAAATTCACCTTCAATTCCACCGACGTGCTGGCGTAGCCGATGGGTGCCAAGGTGTGGACGGAGCAGGCGAGCGCTGAATCGAGGATGGTCGCTGCCCAGCCGCCATGGACGGTTCCAATCGGGTTCATGTGGGCTTCGGTTGGCACGCCGGTGAACATCACCTTGCCTTCCTCAACCTGCGCCATGCGAAAGCCCAGCGCCCGCGCAATCGTTGCCGCCGGAAAGCGGCCTTCACAAATTCCGCGCATGTAATCGAGCCCCGACATGGTGCGCAGCACCTCTACGGGCGACGTGCCAAAGCCGGCCTTTAATTCCACGCCATCCAACGTTTCAGTGCCTGTCGTATCAATTTCCGTCACCGTCGTTTACCCCTTTTCTTCGTTTGGATTTGGGTCCCCAGAATCGCTCTTGTCCGCCCCGAGGGCTCGCTCGAGGCTGCGCATAACGCTGGCGCGTTCGCTCGGCATAGCGATGCCCCTCGGCCCATAAATATCGCGGTGAAGAAAGTGGCCGGTGATGTCAAATCCAGCGGCGATGTCATCCAGCGGTGCGGCGCTGATGCCCTGCCGTTCCCCGTGCAGAAACGGCGGTAAACGCAACATGCGGTCGGCCCAGGGTTGCCCCGCTTCGGCGCTGACCGCCCGACCGGATTTTGGCGACACATAGACCAAGTTGGCCCGTGTGCCGGTGGCCACGCATTGGGAAAGATCGAGGCCAAAGCCCAACTCTTCCAGCAGGGCCAACTCGAACCGCACGAGCAGTTCGCCGGCAATCTCCGGAAGGCTCAAATTGTCCAAAACGATCTCAAGGGTTTCAAACAGCGCGACATGGGCGTCCCGTTCGGCCAGCAAACGCAGGTGACCGCTGACGGTTTGGAGCGCAAAAATACCGTGGGCACTTTCCATCAAAAGGGCAGCGCGCAGCGTATCCGCTTCCAGCCGGTAGGTGCCCAGATGCTCATCCAGACGAGCTCGCCACGTTGCGCGCACGGTGTTGCCCGGCTGCAAAATGGGGCGCATGGCGCGAGATCGTCCACCTTGAACGAGACCCAAGTGGCGGCCCCGCTCACGGGTCATCAATTCTGCAATGACGGAGGTTTCACCGTGCTTGCGCACGCCCAGGACAATGGCGCGGTCCGTCCATTCCATCCCGCAGCCTCAACCAGCAACGCGACGGCAGGCCATCAGCTTGGAAACTCCAGGCCCATTTCCCGGTAACGTTCGGGGTCATCGATCCAGTTTTCCCGCACCTTGACGAAAAGGAACAAATGCACGGGTCGGCCCAGGATCTCTGACAGTTCTTTGCGCGCCTGGGTGGAGATGGCTTTGATGGTTTCGCCCTTGGCTCCGATGACGATTTTTTTGTGGGCGCTTCGCTGAATGTAAATGACCTGGTTGATTTTCAAACCACCATCCTTGCGCTCCTCCCAACCTTCGACCTCCACATGGGCGGAATACGGCAGCTCCTGATGGAGCCGCAGGAAGAGCTTTTCGCGGGTGATTTCAGAGGCCAGCATCCGGGCGGGGAAATCCGATACCTGATCGGGCGGATAAAGAAACGGTCCGGCCGGCAGGGCGGTTGCCAGATGGTCGAGAAAATCGTCGCAGCCTTCACCGTTGAGCGCGGAGATCAAGAAGGTTTCATCAAACGCCACGCGCTCATTGGCTTCCTTCACGAGGGCGAGCAGGCCTTGGTGTGGCACGCGGTCGATTTTGTTCAACAGAAGGATCTTGGGCAGTTTAACCGCCGCCAGACTGTCCAGAATGCGTTCAGCGTCGCCTTTAATGCCACGTTCAGCGTCGATCAGCAGGCAGACGATGTCTGCGTCCTTTGCACCGCCCCATGCGGCATCCACCATGGCGCGGTCCAACCGTCGCCGCGGTTGGAAAATGCCGGGGGTGTCAACGAAAATGATCTGGCTGTCGCCGCGCATGGCGATGCCGCGCACGGTGGTGCGCGTGGTTTGCACTTTGTGGCTCACGATGGAGACCTTTGTGCCCACCAGGCGGTTGATCAGCGTGGACTTACCAGCATTTGGCGCACCGATGAGCGCCACGAAGCCGGAGCGCGTGCTATTGCCTTCACGCACTTCACCCATGTCACTCGAGGCAATACCAACGCCTTCGCCCGGGGCAGTTTGCTCATCACTCACCGTCGCGTGTCCCGTACTGATCCATCATCCATCCGTTCCCAAATTCCTTCTCGCACCAAAAGCGCTTCTGCTGCCGCCTGCTCGGCTGCTCGTTTTGACCGGCCCGTGGCACGTTCTCCGGCCATTCCTTCGATATCGACGGCGACCACGAATGTGGGGGCATGGTCGGGACCGGAGCGGTGAACCAGCGAGTAGCGCGGCGTGTGTCGCGATGCTTGATGCGCCCATTCTTGCAGCGCCGTTTTGCTGTCCTGCGTGGCGGCCCCCGTTTGAACAATCCGCTCGGCCCAGTGTTTTTTGATGAAGGCCCGCGCAGCGTCCAGCCCACCGTCGAGATAAAGCGCTGCAATGAGCGATTCCACAACGTCAGCACGGACAGAGCGCATGCGTTTGCCCTGAAGATTGGCAACATCGGAGCCTGCCAGAATATAGCGGTGGAGGTGCAACCCATCGGCGATGGCAGCGCAGGTCTCCCCGCTCACAAGGCTGTTGAGACGCACGGACAACTCGCCTTCGCTCGCCTCTGGAAAGGTCTCGTAGAGCCATTCGGCGATGCACAAGCCCAAAACGCGGTCACCAACAAATTCCAGCCGCTCATAATGCCGCCCATCTTTGGGCTGTACGCTGGAATGGGTGAGCGCCTGCTTTAATGCCCCATGGTCGCTAAAGCGATGGCCAAGCAGGCTCTCCAGTTGAGACACGTCCCCGGTCACAGATGCGGCGCGGCTGGCCATGGCGGTTAGAGGCCGGAAAACAGCCGGTCCCAGCGCATTTTCGTGGGCCACTGCCAAATCTGCCAGGCGGGGGCACCATCTTTCAGGGACAAGAATTTGATTTGCGCTTTGCCGATAAGATTATCCGCAGGCACAAAGCCCACGTCAAAGCGGCTGTCGAGGGAATTATCCCGATTGTCGCCGAGGAAGAAATAATGGCCGGGGGGCACTTCAAACACAGGCGTGTTGTCCACCAAATTACCCGGACGGTTGCTAATGTCCAAGGCTGTGTAAGACACACCATTGGCCAGGGTTTCGGTAAAGGATTGGGCAGAAAGCGTCATGCCCAAATCGGTTTCGGTGAAGGTTCCCGCCGCCTCGCGCTTTACGGGCTGGCCGTTGATGATGATGGTGCTGTTTTGCAGCTGTACTTTATCACCCGGCAGTCCGATCACGCGTTTGATGTAATCCTTGGTGGGATTGGGCGGATAGCGGAATACCACCACATCGCCCCGCGCCGGTTCACCGGCCCAGATGCGTCCATCGAACAGCTTTGGGCCAAAACCCAGGGAATAGCCGCCATAGCCATAGCTATATTTGGACACGAAAATATAGTCGCCCACCAACAAGGTCGGCTTCATGCTGCCTGAAGGGATGTTAAAGGGCTGGAACAAAAACGTGCGCAGAACCAGCGCCAAGATCAGCGCCTGAAGCACGATGGAAACGGTCTCCCAAATGGGATTGGCTTCTTTGTCTTTGGTTTTGCTGGCCAAGGGGCTGTCCTTTTGACGAAAAACCGTTTCCGGCGTTTTGCGAGGGATAGGCGTGTCTGCGAATGCGCAACGCGGCGGCGCGCGGTACTCCGTGGGCTTATGACGCCCCTGATGCGGGCGGGCAAGGGCTGATGGCAAACAGGCTATGAGCGCGACGTGAGGCGCGCGGGCCGAATGCCGGTTTGCGGCCCTCGAGCAGGCTCCTGGATCAATTAACTAGCCCGGAGACTGCGCCTGCAGCAGGGCGCGTGCCTTGGAAAACACGTCCTCAAACATCGCCTCTGTCAACCGCCCAGTGTTCGTGTTGTAGCGCGAGCAATGGTAGCTCGACAGGAGTGTAGTGCCCGCCACGTCAAACTGTGCGGCATGGGCAAAGGGGTGCGCCGCAACCCGGGCATTCAGCGCCCGCAGCGTGCTGTCATGGCTGATTTTACCCAAGGTCACGATCAGGCTTAGGTTGGGCAGCCGCTCCATGAGGTCCACTAGGAAAGGCCGACAGGCATTGATTTCAGCGCCCACCGGTTTGTTCTGCGGGGGCACGCAACGCACGGCATTGGTGATGCCGCAATCGACAAGCTCAAGACCGTCCGTGGGGTCTGCGCCGTAGGCGCCTTTCGCAAAACCAAATTTCGTCAGAGTCGCGTAGAGGAGATCACCAGCCCAGTCTCCTGTGAAGGGTCTGGCGGTGCGGTTTGCCCCTTTGAGACCCGGCGCGAGGCCCACAACCAAAAGCCGGACGGCAGCCGCGTCCTGCCCGTCTGGACCGGAAAGCCAAGAAGGCACCGGCGCATTGTGGAAGGTGGGGTTTTCGACGCGATGGTGCGCACGAAATGCCACCAACCGTTCGCAAATCGGGCAATCGCGGGTGGGCTCTCCCACACTTCCCAAAGGCACGGTCATCGGGGCGCTTTCATCGGGGCAGGGTCATCGGAGCGCATTAATCGGCAAACGATCATCGAGTTAAGGGGCATTCAAGTGCGGGCATCAGTCCATGCCGAAACGCGCTGGACCATATCGGCGGCCCATTCGTTGGAACTCAATCATCGTATTCTTCGTCGTCGTCATCATCGTCAACACGTGGCCGGCTGGGCCGTTCTGATGGTTCGCGACCGATTTCGTTTTTCATGGAATTCAAATCGATAAAATGGTCGGCCTGGCGGCGCAGATCATCGGCGATCATTGGTGGATTGCTGATGGTCGTTGAAACAATCGAGACCTTGCGCCCTTTGCGTTGCAGCGCTTCCACAAGGCGGCGGAAGTCGCCGTCCCCCGAGAACAAAACGAAGTGATCAACCGTTTCGGACAATTCCAGCGCATCAATCGCCAGTTCGATGTCCATATTGCCCTTAACCTTGCGACGCCCTGCGGCATCCGTGAATTCCTTGGCAGGCTTGGTAATCACCGTGTAGCCGTTGTAATCGAGCCAATCGATCAAGGGGCGAATTGAGGAATATTCCTGATCCTCGATCAAAGCTGTATAATAACAGGCACGCAACAAATATCCACGCTTCTGAAATGCCTTCAAAAGCTCTTTGTAGTCTATATCGAAGCCCAATGATCGTGATGTCGCATAGAGATTGGCGCCATCAATGAGCAGGACTATTTTTTCTCTTTCATCAAACATAGCATTTTTTCTCAAAACGAAAAATATATTGGCTTCTCAGCGATCATCTGACCAGAGGCCGCGCCCGTTATGCGGTCGACTTTCCGGGCATTCGCTGCTCATTGCCTTTTGCAGCCAAGTCCTCGAATCGGCGGGCTTATTTCTGATACGCTTCAAATCGACAAGTGGATTGGACATGCGGCAAGTTCAAGGCGCGGTTTGTGTGACCTTTTGGGCTGCCGAGCTAGAGGCCGCTTAGGCCGTCATTTGCCTTGAAATTGCCGTGGGTTGGCGTTACACGCTGGCTGCCGGACACATCTGCACACCCCACTCTCAAACGCATCGAAGGAATAGCGCATGGCTCGCGTCACGGTCGAAGATTGTATCGATAAGGTCTCCAACCGCTTCGAGCTGGTTTTGTTGGCCAGCCATCGTTCGCGTCAAATTTCTGCAGGCGGCGCCATTACCGTTGACCGCGATAACGATAAGAACCCCGTCGTGGCGCTGCGTGAAATTGCCGACGAAAATCTGTCCCCGGGCGATTTGAAGGAAGACTTGATCCACTCGCTGCAGAAGCATGTTGAAGTGGACGAACCCGAAGATTTGATGGACGAAACGCCCGACGTGGTTGCCGCCACTGACGAAACGGCAACCGATGCCGATGCGCCCTCCCCGGTGGCCTTTGACAATCTTTCGGAAGAAGACCTGCTCGCCGGAATCCAGAGCCTGGTGCCGCCGGAGCGCACCGACGATTTCTAAGCGGTTTTTAACCTCACACCCATTGAAAAAGCCGCAATCGCTTGGTTGCGGCTTTTTTTGTACTCACAACCTGCGCAATTTCTATTTTGCGTCGCTCAATCGCCATGTAAGGCCTTGTAAGGTTCACCATCGATCATCATCATCCTCGGGCGCGGTTGCGACACCGCTGAACCAAATCTCGTTGAAGGATGAAGCCGCTCAATGATGCGCCAGAATGAACTGGTTGATCGGGTCAGTGCTTATAACCCGCAAGTCGATGAAGACCTTCTCAATCGCGCATATGTCTATGCCATGCATAAACACAGCGATCAGACCCGCGCTTCGGGTGATCCTTATTTCAGCCATCCCCTCGAAGTTGCCGCCATCGTCACCGATTTGAAGCTGGACCAAGACAGCGTGGTGGCCGCGCTCCTCCACGACACGATTGAAGACACCGACGCGACGGCGCCGGAGATCGAGACCATGTTTGGCCATGACATCAGCGTCTTGGTGGATGGCCTGACGAAGCTAAAGCGTATCGATCTGGTGTCGAAAAAATCGCGCCAAGGTGAAAACCTGCGCCGCCTTCTTCTTGCTGTCGCAGATGATGTGCGGGTGCTGCTGGTGAAGCTTGCCGATCGGCTTCACAATATGCGCACGCTCTATCATGTGAAGGTCGAGAAGCGGCAACGCATCGCCCAGGAAACCATGGACATCTACGCCCCCCTCGCCGGGCGGATGGGCATGCAGGGTATGCGTGAGGAGTTGGAGGAGCTGGCGTTTCAGCACCTCCACCCGGAGGCCTACGCGCTGGTGCATGAAAAGCTGTCGAGCCTGTATGACGACAGCGAGGCGGTGGTGCGCGAGATTGAGACCAGCGTGGTCGATAGCCTGGCCAAGGCCAACATTACGGCAGCCGTAAAAAGTCGCAACAAACGCCCCTATTCCGTGTTTCGCAAAATGGAACGCAGCGGCGTGAGTTTTGAGCAATTGTCGGACGTCATCGGCTTTCGGGTCATCGTCGACCGCGTGGAACACTGTTATCAGGCACTGGGGGTTGTGCATGTGCGCTGGCCCGCCGTGCCCGGGCGATTCAAAGACTATATTTCAACACCCAAGCAAAACGACTACCGCTCAATCCACACCACAATCGTTGGCCCTTCGCAGCAACGGGTGGAGCTGCAAATCCGCACCCACGAGATGGACATGATCGCGGAGCATGGCATTGCGGCGCACACGCTCTACAAGGATGGAATTTATACGGCTCCCGAGGGTTTGACGGTGCTTAAGGGGGATCTTCCAGGGGTCGACCGCTCGCAAGCGGCCACCGTGGAAAGTCGAGCCTATGCCTGGCTGCGCCGCACGGTGGATGCGCTGTCGTCAGAAGGCGATCACCCCGATGACGTGCTAGAGCAGACACGGCTTGAACTGTATTTAGACCAGGTGTTCTGCTTCACGCCGAAGGGTCGGCTGATTGCGCTGCCGCTCGGCGCAACGGCGCTGGATTTTGCCTATGCCGTGCACACGGATATCGGAAATTCCTGCGTAGGCTGCCGGGTCAACGGACAGGCAAAGCCGGTGGTGCACGAATTGGCCAATGGCGATGAGGTCCACATCATCACCGCCCAGGATCACACGCCTCCGGCAGCTTGGGAGCATGCGGCGATTACCGGGAAGGCACGGGCGGGCATTCGCCGCGCAACCCGGGAGGCGCGCACGCGACAGTTTTATACCTTAGGCGAGAAAATTCTGGCGACGACGTTCAAACGCGCAGAGCGGGCTTTCGAATTGGAACAGTTGGAGCAGGTGCTGTTCAAACTGGCGCACAAAAACATAAAGGACGCCGTGGCGGCTGTCGGTCGGGGCGAGCTTTTGCCCCAGGATGTGTTGGCTGCCGTTTACCCCGACTACCAGCAGGAGCGGACGGAGGACAGCAATCACGGGCCAGCGGAGGGATGGTTTAATCTCACAGGCGTGACCAATTTGATGTTCCGTGTTCCCGGCCGGCGTGACGAGGATTATTCAGAGGTCACACGACAGCTCACGGACAGTCTCCCAATTCTGGGCGCAAACAGTGATCAGGTGGTGCGGCTCGATCCCGATGGCGGTGCGGTGCCCGGTGACCGCATTGTCGGCATCGTGACGCCCAATGAGGGCATCACCGTTTACCCCATCCACGCAGAAGGGTTGAGGAAATTTGAGGACGGAGCTGCCGAATGGCTCGACCTGCGCTGGGACCTAAACCCGGACAATCCCGAGCGTTTCCCGGCAAAAATTGACATCACGGCTGTGGAAGCGCCGGGCACACTGGCGGAAATTTCAGAAGCGATTGGCAAGGCTGATGGCAACATCGCCAGCGTTTTCATCACACCGCCGCATTCCGGGCTAACGGACATCGGGATTAGCGTTGAAGTTTGGAACCTGAAGCATCTAACACGGATCATCGCTGCCATCCGACGGCTCGATGTGGTCAATCGCGCCGAGCGCGGACCCAAAAAGTGATGTGAAGCGGCGTCTGGTACGGTCTGTGAGATCGCACACTTTTGAGCTGCTGGTTTGATCCCTATTTTAACACAGACCAGCGTCCGTCAATGGCCCTTCGACGCGCCTTTTGGCCGTCACAAACAGGCTGTTAAGGGGCCCGTGCTAATCGTTTTCAGTGGGCCGCACTTTGGCGGTGGGTGAATGGACGTGCCATGTTACTAAAGCGGCGGAAGCCCGCGGGGCTTCTTGAAGTATTGCGTGTCTCGCTTTGGCCGCGGCGGTCCTGGGCACGGTCGGGCAAATACGTCACAAAACGAGTGCTGCGTCTGACGGCCTCCCCCCATGCGATTGCTGCCGGCGTTGCCGCTGGCGCATTCACATCGTTCACACCGTTTATGGGGTTTCACTTCATTGTTGCTGCCATTGTAGCCTGGTTGTTGCGCGGCAACCTTATCGCCTCGGCTCTTGGGACGTTTTTTGGAAATCCGCTCACCTTCCCGTTCATCTGGGCGGGCGCGTATAAAGCAGGACACTTTGTGTTGGGCAGTGTGGCTGCCAGCGATGCCCCGGCGCTGGGGGAAGCCACCAAAGGCATTTTCCGTTCGCTTTGGGAGTTTGATTGGTCAAGCATTGGAACTGCGCTTGAAGCCATCTGGACGCCGATCCTGTTTCCCATGCTGGTAGGCGGCGTTTTGATTGGTCCCATCTTTGCGGTGCCCATTTATTTCATCACCCGCCGGGGCGCGATCATGTTTCGTGAAAGCCGCCGCAACAAACTCATGGCCAAAGCAAAAGCGCTGCGCCAACTGGCGGTTAATCGAAGTGACACGGGCGTGGCGGAGACTTCGTCCATCAGCAAAAAAGTCTAACCGGAAAGGTCGCAAAGCATGATCATCGGCCTCGGCAGCGATCTCATCGACATCCGGCGCGTGGAAAAAACCCTTGAACGGTTTGGCGAGCGGTTTACCCAGCGCGTATTCACGGAGGTGGAGCGCGCCAAATCTGATCGGCGAAAAGAACGGGCCGCCTCCTACGCGAAGCGGTTTGCCGCAAAGGAAGCCTGTTCCAAAGCCCTGGGCACCGGGCTTTCCCAAGGCGTGTTCTGGCGTGACATGGGTGTCGTGAACCTACCAGGGGGCAAACCTACGTTCCATCTGACAGGCGGCGCGAAAACCCGGCTCGATTCCATGATGCCCGAGGGGATGGACGCGGTGGTGCACCTGACGATCACCGATGACTATCCGCTGGCGCAAGCGTTCGTCATCATCGAAGCCGTCGAGCAGCGGCTGAAGTCATCTAGCCGCGATCCTTCATAAGCCTCGATTTTTCACGGTTCCAATCGCGGCGACGCTCGGTTTCGCGTTTGTCGTGCAGCTTTTTGCCCTTTGCGAGCGCGATCAAGAGCTTCGCGCGGCCGCGGTCGTTGAAGTAGAGCTTCAGGGGCACAATCGTCATGCCATCGCGGGCAATCGCTTGAGACAGGCGGGAGATTTCTCGGGCCGACATCAACAGTTTGCGCCGCCGCCGTGGCTCATGGTTGAAGCGATTGGCTTGCAGATATTCGGGGATATGGCTGTTGATCAGCCACAGTTCGTCACCCTCGTAACTGACATAGCTCTCCGCGATGTTGGCCTTGCCCGTCCGCAGGCTTTTGACCTCGGTGCCGCCCAGAACCAGACCGGCTTCAAACGTGTCATCGACCGCATAATTGTAGCGGGCCTTACGGTTTTCCGCGATGACTTTGCCCGACGCGTCGGGCTTTTTTCTTGGGGCCATGGTGAAGGGAGCCGAGTATTTTTCTGTGCGGTTTGCAGGCGCGCTAGTTGATCAAACCGGCATGGACCATCGCGGCGCGCACCTGCTGCTGCGTTTCCGCTTCAATGGGCACCAGGGGGCTGCGCTGGACATTGGGCATTTTACCCAGGAGCGAAAGGGCGTATTTGGCACCGCCGGGATTGGGTTCAACAAACAGCGCGGTGTGGAGCGGCATCAGGCGGTCCTGAATGTCCATCGCAGTGGCCGTATCACCGGCGGCAATCGCGTCCTGGAATTGCGCGCAGAGGGCCGGTGCAACGTTTGACGTCACCGAAATGCAGCCAACGCCACCGTGGGCGTTGAACCCCAAGGCAGACGCGTCCTCACCGGACAGTTGGATGAAATCATGGCCGCAGGTGGCGCGTTGTTTGCTGACGCGCACAACATCGCCGGTGGCATCCTTAACGCCGACGATATTTTTGTAACCGTGGGCGAGTTTCCCCATCGTTTCGGGAGTCATATCGATGATGGACCGGCCGGGAATATTGTAGATGATCAGCGGCAAGTCGGTTGCCTCGGCCACGGCGGAAAAATGCGCTTCCATGCCCCGCTGACTGGGCTTGTTGTAATAGGGTGTCACGACAAGAACGGCGTCGGCGCCGACGCTCTGGGCGTGTTCCACAAATTCAACGCTTGCGGCGGTGTTGTTGGAGCCTGCCCCGGCAATCACGGGCACACGCCCTGCGGCGGTTTCAACCGCAATTTCAACGACGCGCTTATGTTCTTCGTGGCTAAGCGTGGGGGATTCGCCGGTGGTGCCTACCGGCACGATACCGTGGCTGCCCTGCTCGATTTGCCAGTTCACAAACTCAGCAAAACCCTTTTCATCCAGCGCACCCTGATCGGTGAAGGGGGTGACGAGCGCGGTGATGGAACCACGAAATTGAGCCTGGGCCACGACGGTAAAACTCCTGAAAAATCAACGCCACAAAATGTTCGCAAAAGGCGCAGTAAAGTCGCGGCAACATAGGGATGGGCTCGGCGACGGGCAAGGTGAAATGCGGCGGTGACACGGGCACCGGTTGGGCATGGTTATTGTGAACAAAAATGTGAGGCAAACGTGTGCTTTGGAACGGTGCCGATAACCATTCGTTAACCCGGCTGTAACCGATGCTGGCGATACTGAGCCCCAAAGACTTCACTGCCAGGGACCCTGTGCACGGCGCGACGCGCACTCGCCCAAGTGTACAGGGCCGGGCTTTCTGGGCCAGGCGTTCAAGGCCGCAGGTGGAGGGTCAGTCGCTCTAGCCCTGTCACTTGGGCCCCGTCACCTAACCATCGGCGGGGCCGTGCTTGACCGTTGCAAGCTCTGCGCCATGCGGAATGAACCGATAGAGAAACCAAGAAGGATGGGCCTCGTCCCCATCCAAAGGAAGTGCCCCACGATGTATCGTTTCACAGCCTCCTTTTACGCACCCTCGACCGCCCCAACTCAGGACCGTGGGCCATTACGCAACAGCGGGTCCGCCATGCGCTTGCCGTGGGCTGCTTTGCTGTTTGCGATCACGCTCGCTGTCGTGGCCGTGTTTCCCACGGGAGCGAAGGCGCTGGCGCAACCAACGGCAACCTTCGATGCCGCCCTTAAGGCGCTCTACAGCGACAAGCCACAAACCGTTTTGAAATTGCGCAAGCGCCTGCGGGCAGGCTCCATTCAGCGTAAAACCCTCGACTGGGCGATTGCACTGCGCGGACGCGGTTTCTCACCACAGACGTTGGTGGAGGTTTCCCGTGGGCTGAACACTTGGCCCGGATACATGACGCGCCGCCGAGTGTTTGAAAAAACCTTGATGAACAATGTTGGCAACTATTCCGACGCCGATTTACGCTTCGCGTTTTCGCGCACCGACCCGACAACGGTCCCCGCTCAAATTGCACTCGCCAAAGCGGAGTTGAGGGCTGGAAACAAAAAACGGGCGCGCAAACTTATCGCCTCCACATTTCGCAACGCCAAGCTGACCAAAGCGCAGGAAGCGGACATTACCAGAAACTTGAACAGTGTGCTCACACGCGAGGACTATGTGGCACGCATCGAATTTTTGCTGTCCCGAGACCGCGTGACAGCAGCCACACGCCTTGCCCCCCGGGCAGGCCGGGTTCGGTTGGTCAAGGCGCGGGCGGCGGTGTTGCGAAAATCAGGCGCAGCACAGGCGTTGGTGATGGTTCCCAACAACCAGCGCAAGACGGCCAACTATCTTTATTCCAAGGGCAAATTTCAGCGACGGCAGGGCAAACTGCGCACGGCAGCACGGACCCTGCTCAGTGTGCCGCGTGGGGCCGTTCATCCCAATTTTGCAGATAAATATGCCAATGAAATGCGCATTCTGGCCTCCGATTTGATCGAGAAAGGCGACTACCAAACCGCCTACTTGATCTTTCGACGCAATGTGGCCGGGCGAAACGTTCGCAAGATCGAAATGGATTTTGGGGCCGGCTGGACTGCCCTGCGCAAAATCGGGGACGCCAAGACGGCAGCACGGCACTTCCGCGATCTGCTAAAGCGCGCCAAGCGGGACTATCACAAAGCCCGGGGTTACTACTGGCTGGCGCGGGCTTTGGAAGCGCAGGGCGAAGGCTCCAAAGCGCAGGCCAACTACCGCGCTGCGGCCCAATTCGACACGACATTTTACGGGCAGATTGCGACGAACAAGCTGGGCGTGAAGCGCATCAGCATCAAGAAGCCGCGCCCGACGGCGGAAGATCGAGCTGCGTATAAGCGCAACGAACTGGTTCAAGCCATCGCCTTAATCGAAAACGCGGGTTACCCCAATCGCGCCGGTATTATTTACCGCTTCCTTGGCTGGCGGCTGAAATCCGCCGGTCAGCTCGCTATTCTCGCCGCCCAAGCCGAGCGCCGTGGCCGCCATGCATGGTCCCTCCATATCGGACGGACAGCGTTTTCCCGCGGGTTTGAATACGAGACCTTGGCTTGGCCTTTGGGCGCGATCCCACGCAAGACCCGCATGCACGGTGCGAGCCTGCCCGTGGTTTACGGTGTGGCCCGGCAGGAAAGCGCGTTCAAAATCGATGTCATCTCCGGCGTCAACGCCCACGGTCTGCTGCAACTGTTGCCGGGTACGGCGAAAATGGTCGCTGGCTGGGTGGGGCTACCCTACAACAAAGCACGGCTGACGCAGGACCCGGGTTACAACGCAGAACTTGGGTCTGCATTCCTCGCGCGCAATTTGAAACGCTTCAATGGCTCGCTGATCATGACCTTGGCTGCATATAACGCCGGGCCAAAACGGCCTGAAGAATGGGTGAAACGGTTCGGCGATCCACGGGGCAAAAGTGCGGAAGTTGCTCTCGATTTCATCGAACAGATCCCGTTCCGCGAAACGCGCAACTACGTGCAAAAATGCCTGGAAAATTACCACATCTACCGCACCCGTTTGACGGGCGCGCCGCTTGATGCTGTGGGTGCGGTGACGGCTGGCCGACCCGGCTAGGCATTTTTTGAAGCGTGGAGAGCAAGGTTGCGACAACCATTTGAATTGAGCGCGAGCGACGCAACCGTTTTGCGAGGCTGGCGTTTTGATCGCGCGCGATTTTCATCAGGTCGGGGCGGCAATCGGGCGGGTGCAACCCTCAATCCCCATACGCTTTTGTGCATTCCTTCGGAGCTCGGCAATTCCCGGGAGTATGATGGTTTTGCCGAGCAGGTCATGGCGCTGCCAAACGGGCCTAGGCGGCTTTATCTCGTTGATCTGCGCGGACGCGGACGGTCTGACGCTGGCCCCGGCGGCGACACCACGGAAACCGACACGGCGGACATCGTTTCGCTCATCGACGGTCTGGGGCTGCACGACGTTGATATTTTGGTGTCCGGGCGGGCGACAACGGCGCTTTTCCCGGTGGCAAAGGCGCGACCGGGCACGATCCGGCGGCTGGTTTTGAATGATGCTGCGCCGGAGTTTGATCCCGTGGGCATCGCTCGTTTCACAGCGCTGGAACAACGCGCGTCACCCCCCGCCACACTGGCCGATGCTGCGGCCTATCTGCAGGCCACACGGGGCAACGCTTTTCCCGCCCTGTCTGACGAGGATTGGGCGGCGTGGGCCGGTGCGATGTACCGGCAGGACGGGCCACGTGTGGTCCCTGACCGGGACCCCCAATTGGTCCGCTATGGGAATATGGGCAATTTTGAAGAGCGCCAGCCTCTGTTGTGGCAAGACTTTAAGCTGTTTCGCCGATGCCCCACATTGCTTCTACGTGGTGCAGGATCGGAATTTTTGTCCGCCGACATTTCCGAACGCATGGAACGCGAGCACGGCAATTTGCGGCAGGTGACAATCCCCGGCCAGGGCCATCCGTTGAGGCTTCACCTCAATGGTCTGGCCGAAGCGATTGCGGCGTTTCTTGCACTGGAACACGTTGAGCCCACCGCATAACGGCGCGCGCCTTCAAGCGGTTTCGGCCAGTATCTTGTTTGGGCCCGTCTGCAAGAAGCCACCTGACTGACGCTGCCAAAGCCGCGCGTAGATCCTGTTTTTTGCAAGCAACACGTCGTGGGTCCCCTCCTCCACGATCTTCCCGCCGTCCATCACGATCAACCGATCCATGTGGGCGATGGTGGACAAACGGTGGGCGATGGCGATGACGGTTTTGCCCTTCATCAGGGATTGCAGGCTTTCCTGGATCGCGCTTTCCACCTCCGAGTCAAGGGCGGATGTGGCCTCGTCAAGGATGAGAATGGGGGCGTTTTTCAAAAACACCCGGGCCAGGGCGATGCGCTGGCGTTGCCCACCGGAGAGTTTGACCCCTCGTTCGCCCACCAGCGTATCATAGCCGGAATTGCCGCGATGATCCGACAGCGTGTCGATGAACGTATGGGCGTTGGCTGCACGGGCGGCGTTTATCACATCCTCCCGGCTGGCGTCGGGGTGGCCGTAGGCGATGTTGTCGTGGATCGACCGGTGCAACAGCGCCGTGTCCTGGGTAACAACACCGATAGAACGACGAAGGGATTGTTGCGCGCAATCGGCGATGTTTTGACCATCAATGCTGATGGTGCCGCCTTCCACATCGTAAAAGCGCAACAGCAGCGATGTGAGCGTGGTTTTGCCGACACCGGAATGGCCCACGATACCCAAACGCTGCCCCGCGGGCACGGTGAGCGAGAGATCATCAATAATCGCCGATTTGCGTCCATAGCCAAACCGCACGGCATCAAACGTAATTTCACCATCTGAGACGGTCAGTGGCCTGGCGCGGGGCGCATCGACAACTGTGGGTTCGCGGGCGATCAGCTCGGCGGAGTTTTGCACGGTACCAAAATTCCGGAACAGACCGTTCAGCAAGCCAAGCAAACGCCCCATCAGCAGATTGAGGCGGAGGCACAGGGCCAAGACCACCGAAACCTGCCCGACCATCAAGGCTTCGGCGCTGTAGAGCCACAGCGTGACGCTGCTGATGATGACCAGCATGATGCTGGACATCGTTTGGAAAACGATGCGCATACCCGCAATCGCTCGGGTGAACCGTCGCAGCACCGTGAGGAACTCGTCCCAGGCCTCACGGACGTAGGTGTCGTTGGCGGCCTCCGCGCCGTACAATTTGATGGTGCGAATATTGCTGTAGCCATCCACGATGCGGCCCGTCACACGTGCCGACGCCTCAGCGCTCGCACGGCCTCGGTCACGAATGCGGGGCACAAAAAACCAGGCGATAAGGCCGGTGCCCACCAGCCAAGACAGAACCGGCAGCAGCAAACGCGGATCAAGGGCCGCAATCACCACAAGGCTGGTGATCGCGAAGGCACAGATGAACCAGATGATCTGCAACAAAGAGACCATCACATCCCCCGCCGCCTGCCCGGTTTGCCAGACCTTGCTCGAAACACGGCCCGCCATTTCATCGTCGAAGAACGAAACATCCTGACGCGACACCGTCACATGGGATTGCCAGCGTGTGAGGGTGAAAAAATCGGGTACGATAATCTGCTCTTCCAACACCGCCGTTGCAACCGCAATGGCCGCACGGATGACCAACACCATGAAAGCCATGGCCAAGAGCGTGGGCCAGTGGTCCGCCCAGAACGTGCGCGGGCCGGACGCGTTCATCATATCAACGATCCAGCCCACAAAGGTGAACAGCGCAACCTCTACCAAAGCGGTGAGGCCGCCAAGGACAAGCATGATAGTAAACGGGCCGCGCACCTGCTTGGCGTGGTGGACGATGAAGCCGACCCCGTCAGCCGGAGGACGCCCATGGATTGGCCGTGCGAAGGGCTGTGCGTAGGCTTCAAACCGCGCGAAAAAGCGGTGACCCAGTGTTTTGATGCTCTGTTTCAAACGCGATTCCAAAACATCACTCTGCGGCCTCCGGCGTTGCGGCCAGAGCTTTTGCCTCCGTTGGATCGCTCAGGAACCCGCCGGATTGGCGGTTCCATAAGGATGCATAAAGACCGCCTTTTTCCACCAGCGCATCATGGGGGCCTTCTTCGACGATGGCGCCTTTGTCGAGCACGATGAGGCGATCCATATTGGCAATGGTCGACAGGCGGTGGGCTATGGCCAAAACGGTTTTGCCCTCCATCAAGTTGAACAATTGCTCCTGGATCACGGCTTCGACCTCAGAATCGAGAGCGGAGGTCGCTTCGTCGAGGACCAGGATGGGGGCGTTTTTCAAAAAAACCCGGGCGATGGCGATGCGCTGCCTCTGACCGCCGGAGAGTTTGACCCCTCGTTCGCCCACCATGGCGCCATAGCCCTTGTTGCCGTGGCTGTCTTCCAAACCCAAAATGAACTCGTGGGCATTGGCGCGTTTGGCGGCTGCAATCACCTCGTCGTCTGTGGCGGACAGGCGCCCATAGGCGATGTTGTCGCGCACCGAACGGTGCAACAAAGATGTGTCCTGGGTCACAACGGCAATCTGCGACCGGAGGCTTTCCTGGGTCACGTCGGCGATATCCTCACCATCGATGAGCACCCGCCCACCGTTGATGTCATAGAGGCGCAGCAGAACGTTCATGAGCGTGGTTTTGCCGGCACCGGAGCGGCCCACCAGCCCCACCTTTTCCCCCGGCGTGAGGGCGAGGGACAGGTCTTCCATAACCGTGCCGTGCTTGTCGTATTGGAAGTTAACGTTTTGAAACGCAATCGCGCCCTCTTTCACTGTAAGGGTTTTGGCATCGGCCTTGTCTTGCACGTCGCGGGGACGGGCGATGGTGTTCATACCGTCAATGGCCATGCCGATGTTTTCAAACAGGCCCGCGAGTTCCCACATGATCCAGTGAGACATGCCGGACAAGCGGGTGACCAAGGCTGCGGCGACGGCAACGGCAGCAACAGTGGCGGCACCGTTTAGCCACTGGTAAATCGCAATCGCCCCCACCGAGAGCAGGAGGCCGTGGTTCAGAAGATCGAGCGACAGATGCATGCCCGTTGAGAGGCGCATTTGCGGGTGCACCGTCTTTAGGAAATCGTCCATCGATTCGCGCGCATAGTCGAGTTCGCGCCCCGCATGGGCGAAGAGTTTGACCGTCCCGATGTTTGTGTAGCTGTCCACCACACGGCCGGTCATGAGCGAGCGGGCATCGGCCTGCTTTTTGGAAATGGCCGCCATGCGCGGCAGGAAATACGCCATGGCTGTGGCGTAGAGCGCGACCCAAACGACAAACGGCAACACGAGAAGCAGGTCAAACGAGCCCACCAGAATGAGCGCGCCCAAGAAATAAACCCCGACGTAAACAAATACGTCGAGGATCTTGATCACGGTTTCCCGCACACCCAGCGCCGTCTGCATGACTTTCGTAGCGATTCGACCGGCAAATTCGTCCTGATAAAAGCCCATGGATTGGCCCAGCATATAGCGGTGGGCCTGCCAGCGGATGATCATGGGGAAATTGCCGAACACGCTTTGGTGGAGGAGCAGTGACCAGATGCCTGCGATCACCGGCACAACCACCATGATGACGATGGCCATCATCCAAAGCGTGCCGCTTTCCTCCTCAAGAAACGTTTCTCGGTTGGCGTTAGACAGCCAGTCGACGACATTGCCGACGAAACCAAAAATCGTAATCTCCAGCGCCGCGATGGAGATCCCCAGGATGGTGATCAGCGCGAGATAGGGCCAGATGTCCCGGCAATAATGCCAGGAAAAAGCGAGGAGCCCCTTTGGTGGCTGCTCCGGTTCAGCGGCTGGAAAGGGGTCAACCCGCTGCTCGAACCAGGTGAGCACTTTATCAAACATCGCATGGAACCTTGCTTGGTCTAGGCCGAATCGGACTTGGCTCGGGCGGTTAGGTCCCAAGCATGACAGGACGACCACTTTTGTTGGGCCGCTTTTGTCGTCGACACGGACAATCTAAGGTCGCGATGGCCGAAGTGCCATAGGACCGTTTGCATCGCCGGCGGGAAAAGCGAACAGGCGTCCGACAGACAGGTCAGAAAAGTGGGACACGATGATGACAGAGGCGAGAACGGACAGGAGCACGCCGGCAGTGTCCATTGCGGTGGTGCTGTTCCAACCGGATATTCCGGGCAACACCGGAACGATTTTGCGGTTGGCAGCCTGTTTTGATCTAAGCGTCCACGTCATTGGCCCCGCGGGTTTCAGGCTGGATGATGCAAGTTTGAAGCGGGCAGGTATGGATTATCTGGAGCGGGCGACGCTGATGGAGCATGTCGATTGGGCGGCGTTTCAGGCGTGGCGGCTTGAGCAAAGCGGACGTCTGGTGGCCTTCACAACCCACACCGATGCGCCCTACACAGCCTTCACCTTCAAGGCAGGCGATCTGCTCTTGTTTGGCCGCGAAAGCGCAGGCCTGCCCGATCTCGTTCACAATTCAGCCGACGCCCGCATCACCATCCCCATGGCTGCGACAGGCCGCTCCCTCAACTTAGCCGTGAGCGTGGCCATGGGGGTCGGCGAAGCGTTGAGGCAACTGGACTAGAGGGGCAACTGGGCTAGAGAGGCAGTTCCATGCGGATGTGGGGGATGCCGGCGTCGTCGAAGGGGGTTCCGACGGTTTTGAAACCTAAGCGTTCATAGAACGTGATGGCATGGGTTTGGGCGTCCAGAGCGATGCGTTTGTCTGGGGTGTTTTCGCGGGCATGGGCTGCAAGATACTGAATTAAAGCTGCGCCCAGACCTTGGCCTCTTGCCGCTTTCAAAACCGCGACACGCTGGATTTTTGCGACCTCTCCGAACAAACACAGGCGCGCTGTGCCCACGATCTCCCCATCGACCGTGATCGCAAAGTGGGCTGCATCCCCGTGGTCATGGTCATCGATCTCGAGTTCCACAGGGACGCCCTGCTCTTCCACGAACACCGTGTGTCGGATCGCCAGACAGACCCTTAGGTCATTTGCGTCGGTGACCCGATCAATTCGAGCCGTATGGGCAATTGGATGAGGCATGGGGCGATCAAACATGAGAAAGGTGGCGTGCACGCGTTGTCCTGCCTAGGGGCCCGTGTGCGGAGGGGTCAAGATTGTCTTTTTTAAGGTGTCAAGTTTGGTTGTCACCTTTGGGTGACCTGTGGCACATCCATGGGACACCGTTTTAAGGACCCTGACCATTCTATGCGCAAACCCCACGATCTGCCGCCGGGCCTGCCCGATGATCTTGAAACCAAAAAACTGACGGCCAAAACATGGTTTGAAAGCCTGCGCGACAGCATCACGGCCAGCTACGAAGCGCTGGAGGATGCGGTGCAAGGCCCAATGTCTGACCGCGAGCCAGGCCGCTTCGTCTTTACCCCATGGCAGCGCGACGAAGGCCGCGGCGGCGGCGGCGTTATGGGCATTATGAAGGGCCGTGTGTTTGAAAAAGTGGGGGTGCATGTCTCCACGGTCTATGGCGAGTTTTCCGAAGAGTTTCGCAAGCAAATGCCCGGTGGCGCGGACGATCCGCGGTTTTGGGCTTCCGGTATTTCGCTCATCGCCCACCCGCAAAACCCCAATGTGCCAGCCGTTCACATGAACACCCGCATGGTGGTCACCAGCCGACAGTGGTTCGGCGGGGGTGGCGATCTGACCCCGGTTCTCGACGCGCGACGCACCCAAACCGACCCCGATAGCATCGATTTCCACGCCGCTATGAAAAAGGCCTGCGATGGCCACGCCATCGCGGACTATGATGAATTCAAAAACTGGTGCGACAGCTATTTCCACCTTGCCCACCGCGATGAACCGCGGGGTATTGGCGGTATTTTTTGCGACTACGTGCACTCTTCGGACGATGACGGTGGCTGGGATGCCGATTTTGCCTTTATCAAAGACATCGGGATCGAGTCTTCGAACATCTACCCAGCGCTTGTGCGCCGAAACATGGAAACCCCGTGGACCGAAGCACAGCGCGAAGAGCAGCTTGTTCGACGAGGTCGCTACGTTGAGTTCAACTTGCTGCAAGACCGAGGCACGATTTTTGGCCTCAAGACCGGCGGCAACGTCAACTCGATCCTGAGCTCGATGCCCCCTGTCGTAAAATTTCCTTAGAGCGACCCAGTCTTTTTTGCACTCACGCTAAAGGCGGCGACGCCGCCAAAGCTCCGTGACACATGAATTGCTCTTCGCCACCTGGGCGATCTGTTGAGACGTCGCTCGCGCAACAAAAAAGGCGGCCCGCCTAACGAGCCGCCTTTTCAGCTTGTGTGTTATGCCTGCCGGCTAGGCCCGCTGGTTGTAGGTGCGGATCTCACGGTTGGCATCTGACATGTAGGCCTTGGTGCGGGCGATGTAGTTATCGATCGCCGTAATCACTGCGCGGATGTTTGCGTTGAAACGGGTCCGGCAATTGCAACCTGGGGGCTGTCCAAAGTTATAAAGAAAGCTGTTGCGCTTCCGCGTGATTTTGAACGTGCCACCTTGGCTCTGCACATGGCTTTGCAGTTCACGGCGCACGCGACGCGAGTTGTTGTTGCGGCAACGCTCATAGGCCAACGCACGTTGACGGAACCGGTTTGCAGCAGACCGCGTCTGGAGTGTGCGCAAAGTCGGGCGGCTGCAATTGTTCCAACGGACTTGGTAGCGGACGTAACCTGAGCGGTTGGTAACCGGGGGGCGTGGGTTGGTATCTCGCGAAAAGTCTCGGTTTGGATCGCGGCCACCACCGTCGAAGAGAGCCAAAGTGCGGGCCAAGTTGCGCCCGGAGAACGTGTAGTTACGACGTTTTGGCTGATCTTCATTGAATTTGTAAGACGTGTAGACAACGCCAATCAAGTTGCCGGAGAACCGCCGCATCGCATTGCGGTCAGACTGGGTGAGCCGCGAGACGATCACACCTGCAACACTGCCGTCACCGGGATACGAAATCCCATCAATCTCGAAATAGACGCGGCGCGCAGTCTTTTTCACGGGACCATCGAGAATGAAAAAACGGGCACGACGGTTTTCAAGCCGCGCATTATCTCGCAAGTAGAATTGGATGTACCATTGGCCGGTGGATTGGTCGCGAATGATGCTCATGCGATCATCATTCACTTTAGAATTCGCATAGACGCCGCGAATACTGCGTCCATCCGGGTGTTGCCAAGTAATCGAACCTCGGTACTTCCAGTCATCAACTTCGTTGGCGCTGACCGGTTCTCCCATGAACCCAATCAAGGCCAGTGTCATCGCTATAAGTATGGCGCGCATCGTCAAAAACCCCTCTCTCATCCTTATCCGCGGGGCGTCGCGGATTTGGGTGAATGCTACTTGTTGTCGGGAATATGGCAAGTGCATCATGTCACAAGCAAGGCATCACGCTGTAGCGTAAAGTGTGATTTGACCCACGCCCGCTCGAGAATCTGCATCCGTTCGGAGATTTTTGGACCCGGCTCCATACCCGCTGCAATAAGGTCGGCACCCCGCACCGGAAAAACCGGGCGTTCCCATTTTTGAATGGCGCTGAGCCGGTCCCGCATTCGCCGTCGACCGGTGTCAGCGACCACATCGTCAGGCGACTTGGCAATCGCAAGGTGCAACCGGTCAATGATTGCCTGGCGATCCTGCCAATAAGCCCATTGCAAAAAAATGCGGCCGTCTGCGTCCGGATTTTCATCCTCATCGGGCAAACGGCAGGACGCCCATGCGGTGAGACGGTCTCGGACGCGGTTGGGCACTTTTAATCGCTTGGACAGTGACGAGACGCGGGCCGGCATGGGCGGAATGATCGCCATCAGCCGCAGCATGGCATCGGCCTCCCAGCCATTTTCCTGCTCGCACTGAATCAGCGGGTGGATGCCGTCTATCCCCCATTGTTCGCTCTCCTCCAGGACAACGGACAAAACACCGGTCTGTCGCATCCAAAGCAGCGCACGGCTTGGATCCGGCGCGGCTAGAAGCTTGATCAGTTCCTGCCAGATCCGTTCGGCAGACAGGTTCCGAAGGCCGTTTTTCTCCTTAACACAGGCTCTTAGACCGTCCGCATCGGGGCGAAATGCGCCGTACCAGGCGAAAAATCGAAAAAATCGAAGGATTCGCAATCGGTCTTCGCGAATGCGGGACCGCGCGTCGCCGATAAAGCGGACCCGCCGGGCTTCGACGTCCGCGCGCCCATCGAGCGGATCGAACACCGTTCCATCGGCCTCGCAATACAGCGCGTTCATCGTGAGGTCGCGGCGGCGCGCATCCTCCGTCCAATCGGTTCCAAAACGCACGACAGCGTGTCGGCCATCGGTTTCAACATCCGCACGCATGGTCGTCACCTCAAAGGCCTGCCCGTCGACAACCAGCGTGACCGTTCCATGTTCGTAGCCGGTGGGCACGGCCCTAACGCCGTTTTCTTCCGCCCGTTGGATCACCTCGTCTGGCAGCAGTGTGGTGGCGATATCGACGTCGCCGACTGGTTGATGGAGCAGGGCGTTTCGAACGGCGCCGCCACTAACCCGCGCCTGGCCACCGCCGGTATTCAGGAGCGCCAAAACCTTTTGAACAGGGGCGGCTTGCAGCCACGGCTGATCAATTGTCATTCGCATGGTGTCAATCAACGCATTATCCGCCGTATAGCCGCTCTTGGACAGTGGCGATTATTCCGGCCGTCACACCCCAGATGCGGCGCGGTTCTTCCAGAGCGCGTTTAGGATCATCAAAATCCATCACATAATAGTGACGTTCTTTGCCCTTCCAGAAGCGGCTTTCCAGCGTGCGGTTTTGTTGATCCATCAAGAACCGCAGCGGCACTTCAAACAGCTCAGCCACCTCGTTGCGGTTGATCGAAAAAGTGGCTCGGTCGTTTACCGTCGCAATAACGGGGGTGATGCTGTAGCCGGAGCCAGAGTAATACGTACCCATGGCGCCAAGCACAGTGACCTCGTCGCTGGACAGTCCAATTTCCTCATCAGCCTCGCGTAAGGCGGCCTCGATGGGGGTTTCGCCAGCATCGATTTTTCCGCCTGGAAACGCGATTTGCCCGCTGTGGCTGCTCAAATGCGCAGCGCGTTGGGTGAGGATCACCATTGCATCGTCGCCGCGATTGGCGATGCCGATCAAAACCGCCGCGGGCTTAAACGGGCTTTCCCGCTCGCTCGGGTTATAGTCGGGGTTTAGCGCGTGATCGCCGGAGGTTGCGGTCAGAAGGTCCGAGCGGCGACGAAAACGCTCTTCAACGCGGCTGACGAAGGCCTCGAACCCAAAGAGATCACGGGGTTCCAGAGGTTTCGTCGCAACCGTTGAAGATGCGTTGCTCACGCTGACTGCTCCGCCAGGTCCCGCGATGGCATGATGGCAAAAACACTGCCCTTTGAGCGCAGGGCAAACATCGAGACACCATCAACTTCAATATGCTCGCCATGGCTGATCAGTTCGTACATCACCGGTCGGGCAAGCAACGCTTCGAGCCGTCCACGGACCAGAACATACGGTTTGAGCTGGTCGGTATCGCCCACAATTTCGAAGCGAATGGGGTTGTCCGGTCCCGCTTCAACCAGATCGCCGACATTGGTGCGAAACGTCAGACAGGGTTCGCCATCTTCATCGGAGCGGTTCATTTCTACGGCCACGAAAGGCGCGTCTTCGACCGTGATGCCCACCTTTTCTACGGGGGTGACGAGGTATGTTTTGCCGTCGTCGTCTTTTCTCAAGACCGTGGAAAACAGGCGCACCAAAGGGGCTCGGCCGATGGGCGTTCCCAAATAAAACCACGTGCCATCCCGTTTGATGACGATATCGAGGTCGCCACAGAAGGGCGGGTTCCATTTGTCCACAGGGGGCAGACCCTGCCCCGCATGTTTTGCTCGGGCTACGAGAGCTTCCAGCCCGCTTGTTGGGTTTAAGGCGTCCAGGCGGTCGTTCAAGTCCATAAAAAGTGTCTGCCTCATGATCTCCAGCACTGTCATTGGCTGCAATTGATTCGGGATGGAGCCATCAGACCCCGCAAAAACGGGCGGGCTCACCCCGATCCCAACCCTCTAACTCACGAAAACGTTCTGTCCAAATAGCTTTATCGTCGGGATGGCAGCGTGACACACTGGTGTTTGACCACGAAAGCGCCAACAATACCGGGGAGTGTGTGGGAGCGCTGTGCAGGTTTGGGTGATTGTCGTCATCCAACAGTTCCCACGGCGCTGCCACCGGCCCTGACCCTCTAGCCCCGTAAAGGCATAAGAATGAGTGAAATGACCCGGCCACCCGAAGTGGATGAAAAAGCTATCATTGAAGAGGCCGAAAAGGCTGTTGCCAAAGTTTCCGAAGCGCGCGCTGCGGTCGGAAAAGTGATCTTCGGCCAAGAGGACGTGGTCACCAACGCACTGACCACCATTCTCGCGGGCGGCCATGCGGTGCTTGTCGGTGTTCCCGGCTTGGCCAAGACAAAGCTCGTCGACACATTGGGCACCGTTCTTGGGCTTTCGGCAAACCGCATTCAGTTTACGCCGGATTTGATGCCCTCTGACATTCTGGGCTCTGAAATTCTTGACCAAGATGAGAGCGGAAAGCGCTCCTTTCGGTTTGTCAAAGGTCCAATCTTTGCGCAGCTTTTAATGGCCGATGAAATCAACCGTGCGAGCCCGCGGACCCAGTCCGCACTGCTGCAATCCATGCAGGAATACCATGTCACGATTGCCGGGGAGCGTTACGATCTTCCCGCGCCTTTCCACGTTTTGGCCACGCAAAACCCGTTGGAACAAGAAGGCACTTATCCGCTGCCGGAGGCGCAGCTGGACCGGTTCCTGATGCAGATTGACGTTGATTATCCCGACCTTGAGTCTGAACGCCGAATCCTTCTGGCCACTACCGGCAGTGCGGAAGACATCGCGACGGAGGCCATATCATCGGAGGACTTGGCTGGCATCCAATCTCTTGTGCGGCGCATGCCCGTTGGGGAAAGTGTGGTTGAGGCCATTCTTGGCATCGTGAGAGCGGCCCGTCCCGACGAGGACAATTCGGAAGGTGCAAAGGCCCACATCGCGTGGGGTCCCGGCCCCCGGGCAAGCCAAGCGTTGATGTTGACCGTTCGGGCGCGGGCGCTTCTCGACGGTCGCCTTGCCCCATCGGTGGATGATGTTTTGGCACTGGCTGAGCCGGTTTTGAAACACCGCATGGCGCTTAATTTTGCAGCCCGCGCCGAGGGTCTGACCGTTCGGCAGATCATTTCAGACATCAAACGGGCGTTTGTTTAAGGCGGTCCGCGCCCCGCTTTAGCGGAGTGCGGCTCGTACCACATCCAATGAATGAGCGGGAGCCAGTCAGGAGACACGTGTGGCACCATCAATAGGCCAACAAACGCCTGCCGATTTTAGCACCAATGTTCTCGCGCGGGCGCGCATGCGCGCAGCGCTGGTGCCGGACCTTTTGGTGGAAGCACAAAAAATTGCCAACACCGTGGTCAGCGGTTGGCACGGCCGTCGCCGGCGCGGAAGCGGGGACACGTTCTGGCAATTCCGGCCCTATGACGCTGGGGAAAGCATGGCGCGCATCGATTGGCGGCGCTCGGCGCGCGATGATGGTGTCTTCGTTAAAGACCAGGAATGGGAGGCTGCACACACCGTTTGGGTTTGGGCAGATAATTCTCCCTCCATGCTCTATCAGTCCGAAACCGCCATCGTCAGCAAGCAATCCCGCGCCTTGGTGTTGGCTTTCGCCTTGACAGAAATTCTGTCCCGCAGTGGCGAGCGTGTCGGCTGGCCCGGTGTCACGAACCCCATCGCAAGCCGGCGTGCATCGGAACGGATCGCAGCTGAAATTTCTGTGACCACGCCATCGGAGGAGCTGGCTTTTCCGCCCACGGAAGGTTTGCGCGGGCGCAGCGAACTGGTTGTGTTTTCAGACTTTCTGGAGCCTGTGGCGACAACCCTTGAAAAGGTCAATGCCGTCGCCAAACGCGGCATCCGTGGCACATTGGTGCACATCGTGGACCCGGCGGAACATGCGTTCCCATTTCGCGGGCGGACGGAGTTTCGTGATCCGGAAAATGGGTCAAAACTGGTGTTTGGTCGGGCGGAGACCGTCGGAGAAGCGTATGTCAATCGTTTCCGGGCCCGCCAACAGACACTGGCCGACGAATGCCGCAAACTCGGCTGGTTCCACATCGTACACACGACCGATGCGCTGGCCTCCACACCGCTGGTGGCGGTGCACATGCGACTGAGCGGGATGACAGGATAAAAGCCATGAGCCTTTTTGGATTAAGTCTTGCCGCCCCTGCCCTCCTTTTCGGACTTCTTGCACTGCCCATTATCTGGTGGCTTTTGCGCCTGACACCACCGCGACCGCAGGAAGAGGTTTTTCCGCCAACCCGCATTTTGGCTGAGATCGACAAACAGGAAGAGACGCCGGCCAGCAGCCCCTGGTGGCTCACGCTTCTGCGCCTTTTGATGGCTGGTCTCATCATTCTTGCCCTTGCTGAACCCATCTTCAACGCACGGACCGACAGCGTGGCCGGAACGGGCCCAGCGCTCATTGTTGTGGATGATAGTTGGTCATCCGGCGCGCAGTGGGAAGAGCGGGTGGCGACAGCGCGGCAATATCTGGACGACTTTGACGAACAAGCACGGCCTGTCGCGCTGGTGTTCACAAGCGCAGGCGGTCAGGCGGACTTTGCCACAAAGACCGCCACCACATTGCAACCGGTCTTGGCCGCAGCCAATCCCAAACCCGTGCCGCCGGACCATGCCGGCTTAATGCAGGCTTTCGAGGGCACAACGGTGGCCTTTTCTACGGTGGTGCTTCTCTCCTCGGGCTTGGACGAGCAAGGAACCGCTGCATTTCTGACGGCGCTGAACGACCGCGGACCCAAGCAGTTTCTCGTCGTTCGGCCTGATATTTCCAGCACTGCGATTTTGAGCCAGTTGGAAAATACACCTGATGCCCTGCGCGCACCCCTTGCGCGGGCAGCGGCGGGCGCGTCGGCCAGTGGGACGGTGAACGCCTATGACCGTCAAAACCGCCTGATCGGCCAGGCGCCCTACGCGTTTGCGGCAGACGATACGTCAACGACCGCCTCTTTCGAACTGCCAGTGGAGTTGCGCAACGATATCGCACGGGTGGAAGTTTCCGGCGCGGCCCATGCCGGTGCCGTGCAACTTCTGGACGAGCGGTTTCGCCGCCGCAAAGTGGGTCTCATCGCCGGTGGAAATGCGGACCGCGATCAGCCTCTGCTCTCCCCGCTTTATTATATTTCCAAGGCCCTCGCGCCGTTTAGCGAAGTGCGGGAAGCCGACAGCGCGAACGTTTCTGAAACCGTGGACCGGTTTTTGAACGAACGCATTTCCACCTTGGTGATGGCCGATATCGGGCGCATTCCAACGGACACGGAAGAGAAATTGCGCAACTGGCTGGACAAAGGCGGGACGCTGATCCGCTTTGCTGGCCCCCGCTTGGCCGCCGCCGACGACGACACGCTGGTTCCGGTGACCTTGCGCCGTGGCGGACGAAGCCTTGGGGGAACGCTGACCTGGGGCACACCGCAAAAGATCGTATCGTTTGACGCCGACAGCCCGTTTTCTGGCATCACAGTGCCCGCCGATGTGGCCGTGACCCGCCAAGTGCTGGCGGAACCGGGCATCGATTTGCGGGAAAAAACATGGGCCAATCTTGAAGACGGCACCCCCCTCGTGAGCGCGGCCAGCGTGGGCAAAGGCACGATCGTGCTGTTTCACGTCACGGCGGACGCAAGCTGGTCAAATCTGCCCCTGTCGGGGGCTTTTGTCGACATGCTTCGTCGCATCATAGCGGTGTCGAACGGCTCCGTTGCGACCGAACAATTGCGTGCCCAAGCAACCGCCACCGCAGGCTCGCAATCGGGTTCTGAAACGACGCCAGCGACCAGCGCCGGCACGCCCACCGTTACCCTGCCGCCTTTGCGGGTGTTGAACGGGAATGGGCGTTTGGTTGGACCGGATGCCAATGTTCGCCCGGCTGAAATCGGCGGCGGAAAAACACTGTCCGTGAGCTTGCGCAACCCGCCGGGCTTTTATGGTTCGGAAGATGCATTTGCAGCCTTAAACCTGTTTGGTGCAGGGGCGACGCTTACGCCTTTGACAGATGCGGCCCTGCCCGCCGGTGCGGTCAGCCTGGGCTACACACCCGAAGAGCCGTTTCCCCTGCGCGGTTGGTTGTTTGCGGCAGCGCTTTTGCTGCTGGCGCTGGATTGCCTCGCGGTCCTGTGGATGGCCGGCGCATTGCGGATCCCTCGAAATTTGCGCCCCCAGACCAACGCTCTAATCATCGCAGGCGTGGCCACAATACTTGCCACGATGGGCGTATCCAACGCCGCAGCGCAGTCGGGCGACAACCCGGCCATCGACTTTGAAAACACGCTCAAGACCCGATTGGCCTATGTGAAAACCGGCGACGCAGCCCTCGATGAACTGAGCCGAAAAGGCCTTGCTGGCCTCACGCGTTTCATTTCAACACGCACATCGTTGGAACCCGGGCAGCCGGTGGGCGTTGATCTCGCGACGGATGAGCTTGCGTTCTATCCCTTTATCTACTGGCCGATTTCCACCTCGGCGGCGCTTCCCACCGCGCAGGAAATGGCGCGCATCGATGCGTTCATGAAACGTGGCGGTAGCGTCATGTTCGATACGCGGGATCAGCTTTCAGGCGGGTTCGGCTCTACGCGCCTCTCGCCGGAAACCCAACGCCTTCGCACGATCCTTGCCTCCCTCGACATACCTCCGTTGGAGCCAGTGCCCGACAACCATGTGCTCACGCGGGCGTTTTACTTGCTTAATGTCTTTCCCGGGCGGTACCGGGACGGCAATTTATGGGTCGAAACCAGCCAACGCGACGATGGGGATGAAGCAAACCGCCCAGCCCGCCAGGGTGACGGTGTCTCATCCATCCTGATCACCGCAAACGATATGGCAGCCGCATGGGCCGAGGAAGCCGATGGCACGCCCACCCTGCCAATGGTGCCGCCAAACCCGACACAGCGGGTTTATGCCTATCGGACGGGGGTCAACATCATCATGTACACGCTGACCGGCAACTATAAGTCCGATCAAGTGCACATCCCAGCACTGCTCGAAAGGTTAGGACAATGACAGGTTGGTCCGTCGCATTTGCACCGCTGTTTCCGGTCTGGGTGATTGGTCTCGTCGCTTCGGCGGCGGGCGTTCTGGTTTTGCTGGGCATCGTCCGTGCCGTACGGGGTCGATTCCTGCGCCTTGGCGCGTTCGCTGCGCTTGTCCTAGCGTTGATGAACCCGTCTCTGTTGCAGGAAGATCGGGAACCCCTGTCGACCGTGGTGTCCCTGGTGGTGGATCAATCGGACAGCCAAAAACTGGATGGCCGGGCCGACCAGATGGAGGCTGCCCGGACTGCGCTCAAGGCTCTATTTGAAAAACTGCCGCAATTTGAACTGCGCGAAGTCGTGGCTCAAAATGGCGGTGCGGATACGGCAGACGCAACCACAGCCCTGTTTACCGCCCTGCGCTCTAGTCTTCGCGATGTGCCTCCAAACCGGGTCGGAGGTGCAATCCTGCTGACCGACGGTCAGGTTCATGACATCCCCAAAGATGCGGCCAGCCTTGGCTTTAATGCGCCGATTCATACACTTATTACCGGCAAGGCTAGCGATCGAGACCGCCGGGTCGTCATCAAACGGGCACCGCGCTTTGGCATCGTCGGCAAGAACCAGGAGATCGTCTACCGGGTCGAAGACACCAATATCGATTCGCGAGGGCAACTCGTTGAAGTCCAGTTTCTGATTGATGGCGAGTTGACGGCTGTTGAGCAGGTCGCGCCAGGACAAGATGTCAGTTTCTTCTTCGATGTGCCCCACGGTGGCAAAAACGTGGTGGAACTGCGGGCCGCGCGGGTGGATGGAGAAATCACGACGGTCAACAATCAGGCCTTCACGGTCATTGACGGTATTCGCGAGAATCTGCGCGTTCTGCTGGTTTCCGGTGAGCCCCATGCGGGCGAGAGGACCTGGCGCAACCTTTTGAAGTCTGATGCGTCGGTGGACCTGGTGCATTTCACGATTCTGCGCCCGCCGGAGAAGCAGGACGGCACACCCATTCAACAGCTGTCACTGATCGCCTTTCCAACGCGGGAATTGTTCATCGAAAAGATCGACGAGTTCGATCTCATCATCTTCGACCGTTACCAGCGCCGAGGTGTGTTGCCGATCCTGTATTTCGATAACATCGCGCGATACCTGACGGAGGGAGGCGCGATTCTTGTCGCCGCCGGTCCGGAACATGCCGGCGTTGCCAGCATTCACACCACGCCGCTCTCGTCCGTTTTGCCAGCCGTTCCCACCGGCACGGTGGCGGAGGGCCCATTCCGGCCCAATGTGACCGATGAAGGGCGCAAGCACCCCGTGACCCGGGATCTCACCGGCCTTCCTGCGCTGGGCAGCGACGCGCAGCCCGAATGGAGCCGTTGGTTCCGCCTCATTGAAACGATCAACCCGGACGGCAACGTTGTGATGAGCGGGGGTGAAGACAAACCGCTGCTGGTTTTGAACCGTTTGGGCGAGGGCCGCATTGCGCTTTTGAACTCTGACCATGTTTGGCTTTGGGCGCGCGGCTTTGAGGGCGGAGGACCGCACACGCAATTGCTGCGCCGGCTAGGCCATTGGCTTATGAAAGAGCCAGAACTGGACGAAGAAGCGCTGCGGGCCGAAGCGTCGGCCAATCGCATCACCATCCGCCGCCAAACCATGGGCGATGACCCTGGGGACGCGACGATGATAACCCCCACAGGCGACACGGTGCGGGTGCCGCTGGTGGATCAAGGCAATGGCACGTTTGTGGGCACCTATACCGGCGACACACTTGGCCTCTACCGCATCGCCAATGGGACACTCACAGCACTGACCCATGTGGGGCCTGCCAATCCAAAGGAATATGCTGACGTTGTGTCCACACAAGAGCTGCTTGCCCCGCTGGTGACGGCAACAGGTGGTCTTAATGCGCGTTTGGTACAAGAAAGCCTTGTGCGCGGTGACCAGGTGGCTGTTCCACGGGTGGTCCCCGTTCGCGGTACCGGGGCACGGTCCGGCAACGGTTGGATGGGCATTCAAACAACCGAAGCCAGCGTGCTCAAAGGTATCACCCAGGTGCCGCTCCTGGCCGGTTTCCTGGGTCTTAGTATCCTCCTGCTTGTTCTCGCCGGAACCTGGGCCCGCGAGGGCCGGTAGCGAACCCCTTCCGTTACGGGTCGGCCCAAAGTCAGATTGGGGTGAGGCCGGGGTGAGGTCTGGGTCAGCCGAGGCTCAGATTTGGGTCAGACCAAAGTCAGATGTGGGTCAGGTTGGTGGTCAGACGGATGTCAGGCCCCGAGCAAAATCCAGCTCTGACACCCATTCCGGGTGATCGATGAGGGGGTTTCGGTTGCCCTGTGCCAAGAAAATCGATCGATTGCGGTGCTTTTCATAGACCGTCACCGGGTCTTCTTCGTGCCAGCGCACAAGGTCAGCCAATCTCGCATCAGGAAACTCCCCGGCTTCATCCAAGAACTCTCCAGGATACCGCAACAGGAAATAGAGCGTGGCTCTGGCAACGGGCCCCTTGCCGTTCTCCGGCTCAAACACTTCCTGACCGTCTAGGTCTTCGCGCTTTCCGCATTGATGTCTTACGTCCGCTTCGAAACTTGAGACGGGGTCGGGTTGATAGCCTGGTACGTCGCCGTAGGGGTACTTGTTGCGGTACGAATTGCACCTTTTTTCGCACGTGAACAGGTGATGCATGTCGCTCACCATCGGCTGACGCTTGTCATAACGTGATTGCGGCACGACGTGTTCGCAATTGAAGCGCCGTTGATCGGACGGTATCATTTCAATACCGCCGAATATCTGGCTTTCCATGGCTTCCAGAAGGTCCAAAGAAAAACGACCGGTCAGACTTTCGAAATCGGGCAACTGGCGAATGCTGTCCTCGATTTCCTCGATAAGAAGCTGCTCCGGATCAATCTTTAAGCCGGAATAAATGCTGCGCAAATACCGATCCTCGTGGATGTCCACGTAGGGATAGAGAAACCTTCGTTTGGCCGTTCTATACGCGTACTGCTTGCGTTGGGTCCGCCGGAGCAGATCATGAAGGCTGCTGTAGTTTGTCCGAGTGGATTCGGCATCGAAGGCGATGTTCTCATAGTAGAGATCGATACTCGTTTGATCGGTCTCCTCGTCATAATACTGGTATTCAAGCGGGGCGTTCTCCAAAAGCCGTCGGGTTTCATTCCTGATCTGCTGGTCCAGTGAGACTGTGGACGGGGAAACGCCATCATCGTCATAGCTCGGCGGCGCAGAAAAGGGTGAGGCCACGGGCGACGGCGCATTTGGGCTCGGCTGCCCAGCGTGGACCGCTTGCGATGCGGAGACCGGGGCGGCGCTGATGCCGGCGGGACCGAAACTCAACTCAAACATCCAACTGGCGCGGCCACCGGCCTGTTGGGGCTGGAATGCGCCTTCATTCGGGAGACCAGCCTGCGCTTGGCGTTCAGTGTGGCCGCCGCCCATGCCAACAAATGTCGTCAAATCGGGATCTTCAAAGCACCGATCCAACATATCGCGCTGCGGCGAACTCAATTCAGCACGGCGCAGATGTTTGACGATCTGACTGATACGAATGCCTTCGTTCGCAATCCAATCGATCCCGGAGTCCGGTTGGCCTTCTCGATAGATTGATCCGTCTTTGTTGAGGACTTGCCGCTGGGCATTGCGCCGAGGAATGGCCGAATGGTGCAAATAGGCAAGCTGCCAGTAATCGTTGAGGACCGGCGAACCTGACGATCCGCCTTCCGTGTCGGCGCGGTAGTGGGCGTATGGTTTTTGCTCACCGATATAGGTGACCTTGCTGTCCCGAAACGCGACTTCCTGGCGACGACCGCTTGGGTGTTGCAGAATGTTGACGTGTTGCCCGACCAGAGCCTTGCCGGACCCGGCGATGAGATGGATCCACGGGCGGCCCATGGCCCCATAGGCCGGGTCGATGGCGACCACCGTGTAGTCAAGTTGTTTGGACGGGCTGGTGACGAAGAACAGATCCGGGCGAAGGCCCACCCTGACCGGCGACTGCTCACGATCTTCACTGTCGCGACCGTAGTCAAATCGTATGAAAGCCCGGGTTGCCGCGGCTTTCGATGCAATGACGTGGTTGTTGGTCATGATCAGGTTTGGCGATACCAAGAATCCCGTTCCGTAGGGAATGTCCTTTCCCGATGACGTGCGCACCACGATTTGACCCACCGCTCTGGTGAGGGCTGCCCCTTTCAACAGGTAAGATGAGTGTTGGAAGTCCACCTCATCCAAAACACGTTCCAAGACTCCGCTGTCTTCCTTGGCAGCCAAAACAAGGTTTCGCGCAAATTCTTCGGTCTGACCGCTGAGCATGATGCGGTTGATAATGCGTTCGGGTGCTTCAAGGCGGTTCAAGCCACCTGGAGTCTTCAGCTGCGCTTCGATGTTCTGGCGCTGTTCCGCCGATTCCTCGTAGCGCTCACACGCCATCTCCATCGCAGCCGCCTGGCTTGGCGCATCCGAGAGAGACGATACAAACGCTTCCCAGCGGCTTGGCTCGGTCCGTGGGGACAGGCCCATGTCTTGAAGCGCCGATATGCAGGCCGGTGAGCGGAGGTAGCCCACGAGACTGTGCGCGCTTTCGATGGTGCTTGACGGTGAAAAGCTGAGGGAGAAATCTGGATTATTGATCACCTGATCTGTGATTTTCTGGTGCGGTTGGCCTGGAAACTCCTTGGCCAAATCCGAATCCAACCGCCCTACGAAGTCGAAGCGGGCGATGATGTTGCGCCACTCCCCCCGCAATTTGGTCGGGAACGTCTGCTGGTAATCTACCCCATTGGCCAGCCTCAGACCGTCCTGAATACCATCGAGGGCGAGCGGTGAACCGATCGTGACAAGCCCATCCACTGATGGACAGTCGCTGACGTGGGACAAGCAATCCCAAGCGACCATGCTGCCCATGGAGTGGGCGATTACCACCACCTTGCCCTCAGGCCCCACCGCCTGTCGTGCTTCGCGCACCGCATCGACAAAGCGTTCTCGGATGATATCGCGCGCTAATCCGGTTTCTCCATTCGTGCTATGCTCGATCTTGCTGTTGTTGAAATACTTTTGAACCTGCCCAAAAAAGGCGTGTAAGAAACCCTCCAGGACAGCGGTTGGAACAAAGCTCGTGATGTCGCGACCGCCCAGAAATTCAGGTATGCGTTCCAAAGTCTGAGACTCCGTCGCGTAGGTTTCAAAACTGCGGCCTCTGGAGGCCAAGATGGCTTTGGCCTCAGCGTCCAGCGCGTTTTTTGGATAGTTGAGCGCCACGTGTCGGCTCAGCGTGCGGCTCCTTTCATCAAGCTCAGTCGCCGCTTGATCCATGCTTTCGAACCCGGATGTCTCGTTCAGGGGTTCAAAAAACCAATCCGCATAGTGGGCAGAAAAACTCGGGTAGCCACGCTCGGTGAGATCCAAACCGCCTTTGGCAAGCGCTCGACGCCAACGGCGCATTTCGAGCTTTTTCTGTGGCTTCTCATCAACCCCATGAACAAAGACGAGTGCTTTTTTGGACATGTTGCGAGCCTTCCCTTGCTGCAAGTATCAGACAAAAACGGTTTCTCGACATGTGTTTGCGCAGAGCCGATGTCCGCATCGCCACTCTTGAAAACTATTGTTTCAAATCAAAGATCATGTCTGGGACGCTCTCTTTGTTTTCCGCTTCCAATGATCTTCCGATTGCCTATCCGTGTTCTGGCAATGTTTTGCGCTAGGCTATGCACTCCTTCGGAAAATGAAAGGGGCCCGTGTATCATGGGACCATTATTGTCGGTTCCATCGGATTTTTCACGGATGCTTCACGCAATACTTGAAGTGAGAAGTGAGAAGTGAGTAAAAATCTCTCACAAGGCGTTTTGCGACTTGATCCAGCGCTCCACGCGGCCGGACGGATGGTTTTTTGGTGCCTGGTTTAAGGGGCAGACCAGGATCCGGTTGGGTGCTGCCGGGCGGGGGAGAATGGCGTTGCCGGGGGGAATCCGTTGGAAGCCGAAGGGTTCGTAATAGGCGAGATCACCGACGAGCAAGACGGTTTGGATCCCTGCTTCCTCAGCTTGCTGCCCGCACGCCGCCATGGCGGTGCGCATGAGGGCGGAACCTATGCCCAGTCCGTTCCTTTTCTTGGCGACCGCCAGCGGGCCAAGCATCCATGCCGGCTCACCGCCCCACCGCACGCGGGTAAAGCGCACTGTACCGATGACCGCGCCGTCGGGCTCTTTCGCCAAAAACGCCAAGGATGGCTCATGGGGCACTCCTTCCCGGAGTGCGTAAGCTGCGCGGGCCACCATGCCGGGGCCGAAGACGCGCCATGTGAGGGCGTCGACCGCTGCGTGGTCGTCAACGGTTTCGAGCGCAATCTGGAATGTGCCAGCGGACATGGATGTAAGCGCGGATGAAAAGGGAGAGCAGGGCATAGGGCAGAAACCAACTTGGGCGCTGACAAAACCGCTGGATTACGAGACTGGAACGGGCGGTTTTGCAAAGCGGGCGGCGTGTGCGTCTGCTGGAGGTGTTTCCCCAATCATCCCGTCAAAATGCCATGAAAAAGCTGGGAGCAGGAACGGAAGCAGGCAGGCGCAGTGAGAAACGTCCCACGCGCGGTCGCATCGGGACGGCTTAGCCGCGTCGTCGTCGGAGGCCGGTTCGCCTGGCCAAGGCGGTGCACAGACGGTTCAAATGTGCCGTGGACATGATCGTCTTGCTCGCTCGGGCAGATAGGGTTCGGTTGGTTTCGCTCTTCTAACGCTAGCGCCCGTAACATGGGGCCATCACCTCGTCCATGCAAAAACGCACAATCGCTTTGCTGGACGGCACAACCGTTTTGCCTTGAAGGGCGTGCAGGCAATGGTCAATTTCCAAGAGCACGCAGGGCAGCAAAGATGCCAGGACAGTGAGGATAAGCGAAATGGGACTTCTGATCGACGGCGTTTGGCACGACCAATGGTATGACACCAAGAAATCGGGCGGGAAATTTGTCCGCAGCGATGCGGGCTTCCGCAACTGGGTCACCGCTGATGGCAGCGCCGGCCCGACGGGCGTTGGTGGATTTAAGGCAGAAGCCGGGCGGTATCATCTTTATATTTCTCACGCCTGTCCTTGGGCCAACCGGGCGGCGATCTTTCG
This sequence comes from Pseudomonadota bacterium, assembly GCA_038530365.1. Taxonomy (GTDB): domain Bacteria; phylum Pseudomonadota; class Alphaproteobacteria; order Rhizobiales; family Rhizobiaceae; genus Pseudahrensia. Next base: position 47,817 of record JBCBCT010000004.1, read on the forward strand.
CAAGCTGAAAGGGCTGGAAGACATGATCGACGTGTCAGTGGTCGATCATTTCATGGGATCCGAGGGCTGGACGTTTGATGAAGCGGACGATGATCCCGTGAACACCCGCGACCAGCTTGGCGGCCGTGCCCGCATGCACCAGGTCTACACCGACGCCCAGAGTGATTATTCCGGACGGGTTACCGTGCCGGTGTTGTGGGACAAACAGCAGGGGACGATCGTCTCCAACGAATCGAGTGAAATCATTCGCATGTTCAATTCCGCCTTTGACGAGGTCGGTGCCGCAGGACCGGACTTCTATCCCGAAGCGTTGCGTGACAAGATCGACGCGGTGAATGAGCGCGTCTACCACACCGTCAATAACGGGGTTTACAAAAGTGGTTTCGCCACCACCCCGGAGGCCTATCGCGAGGCGTTTGATCCGCTTTTTGAATCGCTGGATTGGCTAGAACAGCGCTTGGGAGACCAACAATGGCTTGTGGGCGACCAAGTGACGGAGGCCGATTGGCGGCTCTTCACGACGCTTATTCGGTTTGACCCCGTCTATGTTGGGCATTTCAAATGCAACAAGCGGCGCATTGCGGACTACCCCAACCTGTCAAACTATACCCGCGCGCTGTACCAGTGGCCCGGGGTGGCGGACACCATCAACATGGAGCACATCAAGCACCATTATTACGGCAGCCACGAGACCATCAATCCAACCCGGATCGTGCCGCAGGGGCCTGATGTGGACTTCTCAGCGCCCCATGACCGTGGTCGGTTTGCCTGAAGCTACCACAGCGCCCTCGGCGCTGTGCGGCCTGCAATCTCTACCAAGCGACGGCGGGTGGGTTCGGTGGTGCCTTCGGGCAGAGCATCGCACGCGAAAAAACGAGCCTCTTCGATCTCGCTGTCGGGCAGTTTGGGGGCCGTTTGATTGGCACCTTGGAGCACGAATAAAACAACGTGGTCGAAACGGGACATAATCTCGTTCTTGTAAACGGCAAAGAGTGTGAGAGCGCCATCGTCCTTCGGGACGATGTTGGCCTCTTCCTGAAGTTCCTTTCGTGCCGCTGCGCCGACGCTTTCGCCGCGTTCCACCGCACCGCCGGGCAAGTGCCAACCCTCGATATAAGTGTGCCGGACGAGGAGGACCTCATCCGCGTCGTTGAAGGCAGCCACGCGCACACCGAGCGTCATGGGGCGAACCCACAAGGCATAGCGAACAACGAGGGCGCGCTTAAGACTGCGGGGCAGTCGGGACAACAGGTCAATCGCAAACCGCTTCACCATGGTATGTTCATGTCCCATATCGTCTTTGTCAGCGTTTGTGCGGTTCAACCGGGGTGAAAAACCGCGTAGGTGGTCGGCATGTTTCGCCTGATTCACCTCTCGGACGTCCACCTTGGTCCCCTGCCCCGGGTGCGTCGGCGCGACCTCGTTTCAAAGCGCATCACAGGCTATGTCAATTGGCACCGCAATCGCCGGGATGCGATGGGGGGAGAGACGCTGGAAAAGCTCATCACCCACGTCCAGGCCGCGCGTCCTGATCACATCGTGATCACCGGCGATCTGGTCAATCTGGCTTTGGACGCCGAAATTTCCATTATGGCCGACTGGTTGTCCTCCGTCGGCGCGCCGCGCTCGGTCACCGTCGTTCCCGGCAATCACGACACCTATGTCCCCGGTGCTTTGGCGGCGATCAAGAAGGCGTGGCGTCCGTTTATGAGCGGTGATGGGGCAGACCAGGTGGCGTTCCCCTTCATCCGACTTCGAGGCGATGCTGCCGGCGAAACACCGATTGCCATTGTTGGGACAAATTCTGGGCGCGCCACCGCACCCTTTCTGGCGACGGGGTCGTTTCGGGATAAACAAGCGAACATGTTGCGGGATCATTTGCGCAGCCTCGCCTTAGAAAGGCGCTTTCGCGTGGTGCTTATTCATCATCCGCCGTTCAAAGGCGCCACATCGTGGAACAAACGTCTGATCGGCTCCAGCCGATTTCGCGGCGTAATTGAAGACGCGGGTGCGGAGCTCGTGCTCCACGGCCACACACACATTGAGAGCGATGAAACAATCCCTGGACCGTGCCAAGCGGTACGGGTCATCGGTGTGCCCTCAGCCAGCCACGAAAGTTCCGCCCTTGCAGCACCGACAGCAGTCGGGCCGGGGCCGGCCAAGAGCAAATCGGGAGGGAACGGTAAACCGGGGGCTCAGTACAATCTGTTTGATATCAGCCAACCGTCGGCGGATGGAGGATGGCGCGTGCGCTGGCGGCAGCACGGTTATGGCGATGGTTCACACACCGTACAGGAACTGAAACGCTCGGATTTCACTGTTCCAAGCGCTGTGCCTGTGCGTAATCCTAGGGGCTCGACTTAGTGCTCGATAGAACGGCTAGAACGCGTCAGGAACCAAGACGATTGCGAGAGCTGCGATGACGATAAGCGTCGTGATGATGCCGCTGACAAACCACAAAAAGCTGCGCCAAGGCGACCTTTTCTTAGTGCCAACCCGGCGTTGATCGGCGACCGAGGTCGGATTGCGGCCAGCCGCCGCCTGACGTGCGTCGTCCCAATCACCATCCAGCACCCGCTCTCGCTCGAGGATCCGTTCGGCAACGTAGCGGGAGACATGGTCAGCCATGACGCCCATGTCATCGGTTTCGGCAAGCGCAACGCGGCCACCGCGACCATCTTTCAACAGGCGAAAACGCCGCTTGTCATGTCCCATCGCCACAAAGGAAACGGCGTCGATCCAGAGCCGCGGTCTCTCGCCCTTCGTGACCACAAGATCAAAGCGCTGATCATCCGGTTCAACCTCGTTGAAAACGGGACGCACCTCGTCGGCCAACAATTCAAGGCGGGCGCGCTCCGCCTCCTTCATGTCCACGACGACGTCGTTGCGTTCAGCCTGCTCCGTTTTGACTTGAAGCAACGCGTCTTTGAGGCTGCGCACGGCTGGGGCATCGTTTGATTTTGACACTTTATCGTCCATTGCGGCCCTTCCTTCAGCGTTGATCAGTTTTAAAACATGAATTTGCCGACAAGCCGATCGCGCTTGTAAACATCGTCAAAGAACAACGGCACGCCGCTCTCGTCCACCCAGGCGGTGAAATAGGCGAGGTGCACGGGCATCTTGCGTTTAAAATTGATGCGGGTGCGCTTTTTGCTTTCCACAATCGGGGTGATGCGGTTCACGTCCATGCCGCCCTGCAGGGAGTAGAGCTTCTTGGCAAAATCGAGGGGTTTTTCGATGCGAATGCAACCGTGGGAAAAGGCACGGGCATCGCGCGAGAACAGGGTGCGTGACGGCGTGTCGTGCATGTAGACGCTGAACTTGTTGGGAAAGATGAATTTCACCTGGCCAAGAGCGTTTTTTGGCCCGGGCGGCTGCACGATTGTGTAGGGGAATTTCCGTGGATTGACCGCGCTCCAGTCCACCGCGAAGGGGTTCACGGGTGTGGCGTTGCTTCCGTAGCCGCGGAACAGATCATAGCCCTTTTCATTGAGATAGTTTGGATTGCGGATGATCTTGGGCAGCATCTCCTTGCCGGCAATGGAGGATGGGACCGTCCACGTCGGGTTGAACTCAGCATAGGAAATGCGGCTTGAGAACATCGGCGACTGGTGGAAGGGTTTTCCGACGATGACCCGGCGATTGTCGACGATCTTGCGCCCTTTCATAACAAACAGCTCGAAGCCCGCTTGGTTCACCAGCACATGGGTGTCGCCCAATTTGCGCGGCAACCATCGCCAACGCTCCAGATTGACGGCCAGTTGGTTCACGCGCTGCTGTGCTGTCACGTTCATGGCGCGGAACGTATTCTTCCCGGCCACGCCATCAGCGGCCAGGCCGTGGCGGCGTTGGAAGTGCTACACGACATCGCGCAAGCCATCATCGTAAAA
>JBCBCT010000005.1:0-50717 GCA_038530365.1 Pseudomonadota bacterium
CGCGGTGTTCCACGTCGCCTGCCACCACACCGCATTGGCACACCCCGCAAATGCCGTCGCTGCACTTAACATCCACCGAAATGCCGTGGCGCGCCAAGGCATCGGTGGCCGTCTCGGTTTCAGCAACCGCAATCTCTGTGCCGGAGCGAGCAAGACGCAGGGTGAAAGGGTAGTTTTCATAGTCGGGCTGTTCCGGCACTGCGAAGTATTCCAGATGACGATGGCCCTCCGGCACCCCGGCCCGGGCCGCCTCGTCCATAACCGCCGCCATATAAGCGTCTGGCCCGCAGGCATAAACATGGCTTGCGGCAGCGTCCTGGGTTGCAAGAGCGGAGAAAATGGCGCCGAAATCGGCACGCGTCCCTTCGTCTGTGATGTACACCTTCACCTGATCTCGCCATGGCATACCGTTCAGGTCATCCAAAAACCCAGCGGTCTGTCTCGATTTTGCACTGTAGTGCAGCTCAAAGGCCATGCCCCGGGCGTGGGCTTCGTGGGCCATGGCGATCATCGGTGTGACGCCGATCCCGCCACCAAACAGCAAAGTCTTTTTGGCTTCCCAATTGAGCGGAAAGTGGTTGATAGGCTTGGAGATAAATATCTTCCGACCCGGCGCGAAAATTCGGTGGAGCAGCGCCGACCCTCCACGTCCGGTATCCTCCCGCAATACGCCGATCTGATATTTGGAGCGGTCCGCCGGATCGCCAGACATGGAATATTGGCGCAGATATTCCGGCGCCACCACGATATCGAGATGCGCGCCGGCTCGCCACGGGGGCAGGTCTGAACCGTTGAGGGCTCGAAACTCATATTTGCTCACGCCGTCCACCATGGCCTCCACCGCACTCACCTCAACGCGGATCACCGGCGATTCGCCCGCAGCGGAATAGATATGGACGACATCGTCGCCCTCACCGCGTTCAATCTTCGCGCGGTATTCCTCCGCCGTTACCATCGCCTGGTAGGCCTCAATTCCCTTCTCGCGATCCATGTGGAACGGAAACGGATAGGGGTGCGGCGCGAGGGGCGCGGGGTAAACGGCGAGGGTTTGGTCTTCGTATTTGAGGGTGAGATCCTTTTGCAGACCCCGGGCATTCACCGGCTTGTCGGTGAGGCGATAGCCGCCATCGTCCTGCAATTCGATGTCCCACCACCACTTCTTCACCGGGTTCAGCCCGCCGCGACCGGCGGCATCGTCGAGCTTTGCCAAGAGGGGCGCAGCGGCGGGCAGGGTCATGGCGGCCCAACGGAACGGTTTTTCGGCAAACAGCCCTTCCAGGTTCCAAGGGCAGGTTTTCATGCAGCGGCCGCACATGGCGCCGCCTTCAGTGCCCAGACGATAACTGGCGCATTTTTGACTGTCGGACTTCCAGATTTCGTAGCCATTGAACATCAGCTTTGGCCCCGCCGTGATGGCGCCGGACGGGCACTCGCGGGCACATTTGTTGCAGCTTTCGCAGAACCGTTGCAGGCCAAAATCGATCGGCCTGTCATGGGCGAGGGGCAGGTCCGTGGTGACAACGCCGGACTTGAGGCGCGGCCCCAAGAACGGGTTCAAAATCACCTCCCCGATGCGGGACACCTCCCCCAGGCCGGAGAGCAAAAGAAGCGGCGGTTGCAGCACCTCCCCGTCAAGCACTGTGTGGGCCTTTGCCGAATATCCAAGGTTGCGGATTTGCTGTGCGATCACGCCCCCCAGCAGAGAAAAGCGCAGATAGGCGCGCATGGATTGCGCCACAGAAATCCAGTCGTCACCGGATGCTCCCTCCATGGTCTCATAGCCCTGATCGATGATCATGGAGATCGCCTGATCATGGGGCGGATGGATTTCCTCCCCCAGGGCATTGTGGGAATACCACGTCCAGTCCGGACATCGCGAAATGCCAACGGCGTCAACACCCAAAAAGTAACTGGTGGCTTTGATTAGATCAGCGTGGCGTTTGGGATCGGGGGCGACGCGCTTCTTCGCCGGGGTGCCGTCTTGGATGAGCACGAAAGCGCCCAAGGCCCGGCGCTGGGCGCTGGAAGGAGCGGCCTTGCGCACATAATGACCGGCGGTTGCGTTTTTCTGGACAGCTTTGCCCATATCGCCAAACTGAGCGCGGGCAAACATGTCGGCCCGTTTGGGCACCCGGGCCACGCGGGCCTCATCAATATAGGTTGTGGGGTCATCCACCCGCTTGAGGGTTTCAAACGGGTGCGCGCCATCGACAAATCGACGTTTGGCGAAGGGTTCCCAGTTGAACGCGTTTTTTGCGAAGCCTTTGCCAACGGTCCAGGCCAAGCCGTGGGAGCGCTTGCGGTTTTGCTGGGCTTTGGGAGCCAGGGGCTTGTCCTGTGCAAGGTCCAACGTGGTGGTGACAGCTGCAAGGCCAAAACGGTCGCCGAGATAGGGATTGTGCAGCGCGCCGTCTTCCACGCTTGCAAGACCCGTCGCCACCGCCAGGCGGTTGAGGTCGACATCAGTGGTGGAAACGGTGTGGGCGCGGGCCGCGTAGCCCAAAACGCGAATGTAATTGGCGATGACTACGGCAGTTTCGGCGCCCAGAAGCCCGGCCCGCGCCGCCTGCGCGCCGCTGATCCAATCGGTGCCCGGCTCGTCTTCCGTTGGGTCGCGGGGAAATTCAAACGCAAAGACAAGGCAGTGGCTGTGGCCGTCAATCGACGTTGGGGGCGCTTCCATGGATTCCTTCAAATCCGCCATGATGAGATCGATCCCGGCGGCCAGGGTCTTGGTCTGTCGCGTGCGCAGCGCTTCGGCCAGGGCATCAATGTCGGGATTGCGAAGGGGTTCGGTCAACCGCGCGCCGTCAGGCAAGGCCCCCGTGCCCACCATGGCAGCGTTGTTGAAATAGCCAAAGGCCTTAAGGTGGTCCGCCCGCACCTGCGGACAGTCGGGAAACTCCGCCACAGCCTTGTTGACCAAGCCATCGCGGATCGCGTCCAGCATGGCCTGATATTCCGCCATGGCGTTGACGATGCTTTCGGGGGCTTCGGGGCGGCGGAAGGACACCGGTTCAAACGCGGGCAACCCGGAAAAAGACGTGTCGTCCGTGCGGGTGAGGCGTTCCAGAGGGTAAGGACCCATGTGGACCGGGCGGTCCTTGTCTGAAAATATCCTCATGGGTGGCGGTTCCTGGGTCTGGTCGGCGTGGCAGCAGTATGCGAGCCTTGGCCCTTGGTAAGCAATCGCCGCCTCCAAGCTTTTCGCGCCCGCAGTGGTTTTACCTCAACAGGCGTGCATCGCGCGAACGCCCTCAGGCGGAAACCAAGGCCCCTCGGAATGAGCCCCTATAGGTGAACACGGCATGACAGACCACCGACCCCGTCGCTCCGCCCTTTACATGCCGGGGTCTAACCCTCGGGCACTTGTGAAAGCGCGCAGCTTGCACGCCGATGTCATCATTATGGATTTGGAAGATGCCGTGGCCGCCGGGGAAAAGGCATCGGCGCGTATTCTTGCCGAACAGGCGCTCATAGAAGGGGGTTACGGAGAACGCGAAACCGTGCTGCGGGTGAATGGGATGGACACTGAGCATTGCGCCAAGGACATGGCCGTTTTGACAAACGCCAAGCCTGACGCCGTTTTGTTTCCGAAGATCATAGATGGCAGCGATGTTCTCAACGCGCAAAAGATGCTGGACAACGCCGACCCGTCGGGCACGATCAAGATGTGGCTGATGCTGGAAACCCCGGCCAGTGTTTTGAACGCCGCCGCCATTGCCGGCAGCGAAGCGAACCGACTTTCGGGTCTGGTCATCGGCACCAATGATCTGGCAAAGGATAGCGGCGTGTCACTGGATGACGAACGCGCCCATCTTCTGCCCTGGCTCATGCAGTATGTGGCTGCTGCCAAGGCCAACGGCCTGACCATCCTCGATGGCGTGAGCAATGCCCTTCACGGTGATGAAACCTTCCAAGCCGAATGCCGCCAAGGCCGCGCCATGGGCATGGATGGAAAAACCTTGGTCCACCCTAAGCAAATCGACCCCTGCAACCGCGTGTTTTCCCCAAGCGCTGAGGAGATCGCCGAAGCTGAAGCCATCATCAAAGCCTTCCACGCCCTGGAAAACGCGGCCAAAGGCGTGATCTCCCTCAACGGCAAAATGGTCGAACGCCTGCACCTCGACATGGCCAAAGTCACAATCGCCAAAGCCGAGCGGCTCTAGGTCCCGCAAAACGTAGCGCGGACCTCTTCTTTTTGTTTTGGGGGCTGGGCAAGGGGGTTGTTTTGGGGTTGGTCTTCGAAGGGGCTCGCGAGGGTTTCGCTGAGCCGTTTGAAGGGCCCTAAGTCTCCCTCTAACCCAGCGGCGATGGCCTCTTCGATGCGGTGATTGCGGGGGATGTATTTTGGGTTCACCTGCCGCATCGCTGTGCGGGTGGCTTGAACATCCGTTTCGCTGTTGGCCAGCGCAGAATGCCACTGGGCGAGCCATTCCTGAGCCTTTGGATCGCCGTTCATTTCTTCCAAGAACGCGCCATCGCTGGAAGACAGCGCGCGGAAGGTGTTTGTGAAATCGGCCTTCACTTCAGCCATCAGGGCCAGAAGCTGATCTGCCTGGGCCTTGGCGATCTCCGGCGGACCGTCGCTCAGGCCAATCTTGGCTGCAAAGTGCGACCTCAGGGCTGTTTGGCTGATGTCGGGGTATCGGTTGACGATCTCTTGGGCCGTGGCCACGGCCTGTTCTTCGCTCTCTCCCATCAAAGGCAGGAGCGCCTGCGCCAATTGAACCAGATTCCAGTGGCCGATTCGTGGCTGGTTGCCATAGGCGTAGCGGCCCATCTCGTCGATGGAGCTGAAAACCTTGCCGGGATCATAGCCGTCAAGGAAAGCGCAGGGTCCGTAGTCGATGGTCTCACCGGCAATCGACATGTTGTCGGTGTTCATCACACCGTGGATGAAGCCAAGCGCCATCCACCGGGCGATGAGCTTGGCCTGGGCCTCCACCACGGCCTCCAGCAGGGCCGCGCCGGGAAAGGCATCGGTATCTATACTTTGGGCCGAGTCTTGCGCGCGGTCTGGATAGAACCGCTCCAGACAATGGAGCGCCAAAAGGCGCAGGGCCTCTTCGTCTTGGCGGGCCGCGAAATATTGAAACGTCCCCACCCGAATGTGGCCGCGGGACACCCGGGCCAAAACCCCGCCGGGCAAAACGGACTCGCGAAAAATGCTCTCCCCCGTGGACACCGCCGCCAGGGCTCGGGTGGTGGGCACACCGAGGACGGCCATGGCTTCGCTTACGATATATTCCCGTATCACCGGGCCGATCCAGGCGCGGCCATCCCCCATGCGCGAAAACGGTGTCGGACCAGAACCCTTAAGCTGAATGTCGTAACGCAGGCCATCGGGTGCGATAATTTCGCCCAAAAGATGCGCCCGGCCATCCCCCAATTGCGGGTTCCAATTGCCAAATTGCTGGCCGGCATAGGCCATCGCGAGGGGATCGGACCCCTCCGCCACGGCGTTTCCGGCAAACACCTGCAAACCGGCATCGGTTTGGAGCTCTGCTGCATCAAGACCCAAATAAGTGGCGAGGTTCGCATTGAAGGCCAACCAGCCGGGCTGTTTCACCGGGGTTGGGTTCAGCTTCACATGGAACCGCTCGGGCAGGCGGGCATAGCTGTTATCGAAGGGAAAAAGGCGGGGGCCCCCTCCATCTCGGTGGGAGTCCTCTGCATGGGCGGCTGAATCAACCATTTGCCAGCCGGGTTTCTTCGATGATGACGTCGGCTCCCTGTTTCATCAAAGCCAGGCCCACCTTGCGGCCGAGTTCGCGGGGGTAGTCGGCTTCTGCCGTTGCCTGATGTCGAAGGATGGTTTTTCCGTCCAAGCTCATCACAGCTGCGTGGATGGTCATGGCGTCGCCCGCAATCGTCGCGTGGGCTGCGATGGGGGAGTTGCAATGGCCATCGAGCACCCACAGCACTTCGCGTTCCGCTTCCGCGCAGGCCCGGGCCTCGGCATCATCAATGCGGGCGAGGTAATCCCGCGTCTGCCAATCGCGCTCAGCGCATTCTACAGCCACGATCCCTTGACCAACGGCGGGCAGCATTTCGGTCACGGGAAAGGTGTGCGACGCTCGGTCAGACACCCCCACGCGCGCCATGCCGGAGGTCGCCAGCAGGATCCCGTCGGCAGGCCCAACTTCAGACCCATCCACCAGTTTTTGGGGAATGCCATTGTCGAGCTTGTGAATGCGGGTGTCGGCTGCACCGCGAAAATGAATGATCTCCACCTTGGGAAACAGTTCGGCCAGGAAGGCCGCTCGGCGAACGGAATTTGTGCCCAATTTGAGCCCCGCGCCACCGTCGCGCCGCAGATCGTCAATCGTAAGATCAGGCCGAAGCACAAGCGTGTCCGTCGGGTCGTCGCGCTTGAGATAGGCGCCGATGACCAAGCCAGGCGTCTCTTCATTTCCCGGCATGTCCTTCAGCGAATGCATGGCGCAATGGGTGTGTCCAGACAGGACATCGGCACGAATTTCAGCGACAAATGCCCCGCCTTTGCCGCCGTGACGGTCGAGCTTGCTGGTTTGGTCGCGGTCGCCCCTGGGTTCGTTTTGGGCTTGCTCGACCTGCAAATCCGGCACGGCCTCGCGGAGGCGCTCAGCCACCAAATCGGTCTGCGCGAGCGCCATTTTGCTTTTTCGGGTTGCAATCAAGAAGGGCTGCACGGCGGGCCTGTGTTGGCTTTAGAAACTGTCGTGGAAGCGATTACGGCAGTGTTCGCCACGGTGCAATGCTTGGCGCCTTCATTCACAGGCGCGGGAGCACGGCACTTATCCCGGTTAATCACCCTTGGCTGTGGTGGTGGCCCGGTTGCCGACATTGGCGATGCTTAGCCAACTCAAGGCGATCATAGCGGCGGCGCAGGCAAGGCAAAGCGGCAGGCCGCCAAGCTGATAACTTAAACCAGACAGAACCGTTCCAATCAGACGCCCGGCGGCGTTGGCCATGTAGTAAAACCCCACATCCATCGTCACGCGGCTTTCATCGGTAAAGGCCAGAATGAGGTAGGAATGGAGGGATGAATTGAGGGCGAAGAGGCCCCCAAACACCAAAAGCCCGATCACCACAAAGCCTGTCAGGACCGGCGTGGGTTCGGCCACCCAAAAGACGGCGGTGGCGAGGATGGCTGGCACAAAGAACAGCGTTCCGACCCAAAACCGAGCGTTGCCGACGATCTCCCCCTCGCTGCGCCCATTCGCTCTCAGCAGTCTTGGCGCGTTGGCTTGGACAATACCGTAGAAAATGATCCAGCCCGCCATGAACACGCCGATCAGGAAGAAGGCGGCGCGGTTGCTTTCCGTCGAACCGTCGGACAGGACCGAATAAAAGTAGATTGGAATGCCAACGACAAACCATACGTCCCGCGCGCCGAACAGGAACATGCGGGCAAGGCTCAGCCAGTTGATGTTGCGGTTTTTTGATAGGACTTCTTTGAATTTTGCATCCTTCCGCCCTGCGGGCAGGCCCGACGGCATGCCGAAAAAAACGGCAACCAAAATAACGGCAAGAATGGCGGCCATGGTGAGCACGGATGGCACAAAGCCAAACAGGCCAAGCGCCCCTGCCCCGAGGAAAAAGCCCAAACCCTTCACGGCGTTTTTTGAGCCTGTAAGGACGGCCACCCAGCGAAACAACGCGCCACCCTCGGCAGGGGCCAGCAGTTTCACAGCGCTTTTTGAACTCATTTTGGCGAGGTCTTTTGCAACCCCGGACACGCCCTGCACGGCCATGACGAAAACAACGGAGGCAAAAATGGTCCAGGACGGGTCGAGTTGAGACAACGCCACGAGGGCCAGCACCTGCAACAAAAGCCCGGTATAAAGTGTGCTGGTGAGGCCGAATCGGGCGGCGATCCAACCGGCGGATAGGTTCGTCACCACTCCGGCGATCTCGTAAAGGACAAACAAATAGGCGAGCTGTACGGGCGAGAAGCCCAGCGTGTTGAAGTGCAGCAGCACCAGCATCCGCAGCGCGCCGTCGGTGAGCATGAATGCCCAATAGGCCGCCGTGACCGCGATGTAGGCCGCTAGACCATCGGGGCGATTTTTCGTGCCTTTCGCCGCCGTCCGGCTCACAGGGAACGGCCCACCATTTGAGCAACATCGGCGAGGCGGTGGGCATAGCCCCACTCATTGTCGTACCAGGCGTATATTTTCACCTGTGTCCCGTTCACCACCATCGTGGAGGGCGCATCGATAATCGTGGAGCGCGGATCGTTGACATAATCTGTAGAGACAAGGGGGCGTTCTTCGTAACCCAAGATGCCGTTGAGATCGCCTTTTGCTGCAGCCTTGAACAGTGCGTTAACCTCTTCCGCCGTCGTTGCCCGCTCCACCTCAAACACGCAGTCGGTGAGGGAGGCGTTCAGAAGGGGTACGCGGACAGCATGGCCGTTCAATTTGCCCTTCAGTTCAGGATAAATGAGCGTGATGGCGGTCGCCGATCCGGTGGTGGTGGGGATCAAGGAGTTCAGCGCGGAGCGGGCACGCCGCAGATCTTTGGCCGGACGGTCGACAATGGTTTGGGTATTGGTCACATCGTGGATTGTGGTGATGGAGCCGTGCTTGATGCCCAGACTTTCGTGAATGACCTTCACAACCGGGGCGATGCAATTTGTGGTGCAGCTGGCGGCGGTAACGATGGAATGGGCAGCGGAATCGTAGATTTCGTGGTTCACGCCGTAGACAATGTTGGCGGCGCGGTCCTCTTTCACGGGTGCGGAGACCACCACCTTTTTTACTCCGGCTGCGAAATAGGGGGCGAGCTTGTCTTCGGTTTTGAAGGCCCCGGTGCAGTCGATCATCACGTCAACGCCGTCGAGGGGCAGATCTTCAAGCCTGCGGTTTTGGTAGACCGGCAACCGTGTCCCATCGATGGTGATGCTCATGTCACCGCTGGCGAAGGCAGCCGGCCAGCGACCGTGGACGGTGTCGAACTCCAGAAGATGGGCATGCATGGCCGGGTCGCCGACGGCATCGTTCAAAAAGGCGATGGTTTCGCCCCGCTCCAGCAGGGGACGCAGCGCCAGCTTTCCGATCCGTCCGAGGCCGTTTAACCCATAAACCGTCATTACGGCGTCTCCATCGCTCACCCGGTGCGTGCGCTGCCCATCGCTTCTTTGAGGAATACTACAGTTTGATGACAACCCGCGGCGTATTCCCTGCGCCACGTCCAGCCGACGTTGAAGGATAGCGCAGCTTGCTAGGCGCTGTGCCTCTGTTCACAGCTATCCGCTGCGGGCCTTGTGCCGTGTTGATCCGACAGCATTGGCATGGGCGTCAAAGCCTTCATAGGTCGCAAAAATTTCGGTCTTAGGCGCCATTTCAGCCAGTCCTTCGGCGGTGAGACGCCCCAGGGAACAGCTTTTCAGGAAGTTCATGACCCCCAAAGGTGAGCGAGTCTTGGCCGCACCCGACGTTGGCAGCACGCAGTTTGGTCCCATCATATAGTTGGCGATGGAACCCGGCGTGTCTTCACCCATGAGAATTTCGGAGGCGTTGCGAATATGGGGCACGTGGCGGTCCGGATCCCGGGACAGGATTTGGAGATGCTCGGGCGCATAGTCATTGATAAACGCGTAGGCCTCGGCCTCGTCTTTGGCGAGTACAATGCCACCGCTGGTGCCGGACAAAACAGCCCTCGAATAGCCGGCGCGCTCGTCGCTCATCATGGCCCAGTATTCGGGAAATTTCTGCCGCACCGCCTCGGCCAAAGCCTGGGACGTCGTCACCAAGAAGACCGACGAATCATCCCCATGTTCCGATTCAATAATCGTGTCCAAGGCGGCGATGTTTGGATTTGCTGTTGCATCGGCAAACACGATGGCTTCCGAAGGACCAGCGGGCATGCCCGGGTCTATGCGGTTTGACAATACGACCTTTGCCGCCGCCAAGAAGGGACTGCCAGGGCCCTCAATCTTGGCGCATCGGGGAATGGTTTGCGTCCCGTAAGCCGCTGCAGCCACAGCTTGTGCGCCACCGGCCATGTAGACATTGCGGCAGCCCGCGATGTCCGCCGCCACCAGTGTTGCGGGATCGATCTTTCCATCCGGTCCAGGAGGCGTCAGCACAGCGATGTGCCTGACCCCGGCGACGACAGCAGGGACGACACTCATCAGGGTGACGGAAGGAAAGGAGCCCTTCCCCCGCGGACTGTAACAGGCCACCGAATCAATCGGCGTGAAGCGTTCGCCCACCGTCGCACCGGGGCGGATTTCCATGGACCACTCCATCTGTGGCATCTGTTTTTGATGGAAGCGGCGGATGTTGTCGGCTGAATAGCGCAGCACCTCAACAAAGGCCGGATCAAGCGCTTCGTAAGCGGCATCAAAGGCCGCATCGTCGGCCTTCAATTGATCGGGCGTGACGTCCGCGCCATCGAATTCCTTGGCATAGCGGACCAGCGCTGCGTCGCCTTCGGTTTTGACGGCCTCAATGATCGGCAACACCTTGGCGATGAACGGCGCGAGGTCGTCTTCGGCACGGGCCAGCAGGGTCTCGCGTTCGCCAACCGTGAGATCGGTGAGGATGTGGAGGGCGGCGGTGACGGCGTTGGCCATGGTGGATGGTCTTTCGTCAATTCTAGAATTAAACGGGCCCGGCGGCTGGCGACCGGGCTATGGCGAACAGGTGTGAACGATCGCGGACACTTACCGACGGCCAGAGTGTCATGGGTAACGTGTCTTTTGACGGTGGGTCTATGGCAGGTGCGGCGTGATCGTCCAAGGGTGCGACCCCTTGTTTTGCGCGGCAATTTCCCCCAACCAAGCATCACCATAGCTTTTTCCAAAGGACCGCAAACCCGATGCGCGATCTTGAACGTCCTGGCCGCTCCCCCTCCTTTGCCACCGGCGCCATGGCCGCCACATCCCACACATTGGCCACACAAACGGCGCTGGCGATCTTGAAAGAGGGCGGCAATGCGTTGGACGCCGCGATTGCTGCCTGTGCCGTGCAATGCGTTGTTGAGCCTGGATCGACCGGCATTGGCGGGGACTGTTTTGCGATGTATGCCCCCCAAGGCGGGACAAACGTTTGGGCCTTTAACGGCTCCGGCCGCGCGCCAGCCGGTGCAAGTTTGGAGGCGTTGCGAAACCTCGGCGTGACCGAACTGACGCGCACGTCCGCCCACAGTGTGATCGTGCCAGGGGCCGTCGATGCGTGGTGTCAAATGAATGCGGACCATGGCAAATTGCCCCTCGACGTGATCCTGCAACCGGCCGTTGACTTAGCCCGCAACGGCTATCCCGTAACGCCGCGGGTGCAGGCGGACTGGCAAAAAAATGCCGATCATTTGGCGAGCGACGCGAACCTGTCCGCCATCTTCCTGCCGGTGCCGGAGGTTGGGGCCATGCACCGACAACGGGGCCTCGCAAACGCCCTGAAGCGGATCGGGAAAGAGGGGCGCAGCGCGTTTTACGAAGGCGATATGGCGCAGGACATGGTGTCTGCACTGCAAGCCAAAGGCGGGCTGCACACGCTGGAGGATTTCGCCTCCGCCAAGGGAAACTATTTCACGCCAATTTCGACCGACTATCGCGGTCACACGATCGTTGAATGCCCACCCCAAGGCCAAGGTCTGATCGCGCTTCTTCTGATGAATATGATGGAGAGCCAAGGGGTGGACGCAGACATGCTGTCAACCGAGCGCATCCACTTGGAGCTGGAGGCGTGCCGCCGCGCCTATGCGGCCCGGGGGCTTTACCTAGGGGACCCAGATTTTGCCAACGTGGATGTCGCCGCCATCATCGACAAAGCCTATGCGGTGCAATTGACCCAGGACATCGATCCCGATCAAGCGCGCCACCCCGAAGATGGGCTGCGGCTGAAACCTCACAATGACACCGTCTATATTTCGGTGGTGGATGAAGAGCGCAATTGCTGCTCGTTTATCAACACCCTGTTCTGGGGGTGGGGCGGGGGCATCACATCGTCCATATATGGGATCGTGTTGACCAACCGGGGCGAAGGCTTCGTGCTGGAAGAAGGCCATCCCAACTGCATCGCGCCGGGCAAACGTCCGCTCCACACGATCATTCCGGCTATGATTCAGCGGGACGGGAAGACCACGATGAGCTTTGGCGTCATGGGAGGGGAATATCAGGCCATGGGTCATATGCAGTTTTTGACCCGCATGATCGATTACGGTCTGGACGTGCAGGAAGCCCAGGACGCGCCACGGTGGATGGTCGATCCTTTCACGGGGGAGGTCGAAATCGAAGGCCGGGTTCCTGACGCGGTCGTCGAGGCGTTGCGGGCCAAGGGTCATACCATTGCGCGTGCAAAGAGCCCCATCGGCGGGTCGCAGGCTATCGCCATTGATTGGACAACCGGCGTACTTACGGGCGGCAGCGACCCCCGTAAGGACGGGGCCGCCATGGGGTATTAAACCTTCCGGGCCACAACATAGCGAACAGGGGCAATGCTCGGTTGGCTGCGCATTTCAACCAGATCAAACCCTGCATCAACCACCATCTGGTCCAGTTGATCCGCACGAAACGCAGCGATGCTCGGGGCCTTTCCAAACAATTTCATGACCGGGATCGCTAAGCGCAAGAGCATGTTGGCGTCCGCCAGACAGGCGCTTTTGGAGATAAAAACGCCGCCGGGTTTCAACCGCCGGTGAACCTGACGCAGACAGGCTGGAACGTCCTCCACCAGATGAAGAAGGTTGTGGGCGAGGATGGCATCAAACGGGCCGGGCGTTGCGTCGGGGTCGTCCACAGCCGCCTGTTCAAATGCGAGATTTGGAATGGCGCTTTGGGTCAGTTTATCCCGCGCGATACGGATCATCTGGGCGGAATAATCGGTGGCCACCATCCGCCCAACCTTAGGGGCGAGCTCCAAAGCGGTGGATCCCGTACCGCACCCCATTTCAAGCACAGTGTCGTTGGGCCCAAGATACGTCTTCGTGCGGGCCAATGTATCGCGATAGCCGTCCTCATCGCGAATGGGTGTTTTTGCATACTTGTTCGCAATCCTGTCCCAGAAATGGGCTGAATCGGCCATGGTTCTATCCTTGTCCATCGTTGAAGACACCGTGAAGAAAGGCTGGACTGTCTGGGACAGTCGGACCGCTTTTGGGTGCCGACGCTTGATACAAGCGCATGGCTTAACGGGTAAATTGCCCAAATATGCGGGTCTGCTATACATATTTGCATGGAACATTATGGCGGCACATTTGATTGGTCACGGGTACGGGCCTTCTTGGCAACGGCTGAAGAAGGGTCTTTCACGGCGGCTGCCCGTGTCCTGGGGTTGAGCCAACCCACGCTTTCACGGCAGGTGGAGGCTTTGGAGCGCGATTTGAACGTTGTCTTGTTTGAACGGGTTGGACGTGGGCTTGAATTGACCCCCACTGGCCACGCTTTGCTGGCATCGGCTCGTGCGATGGGGGATGCGGCCGGGACACTCGCCTTAACCGCGAGCGGTCACAACCAAACGCTTTCCGGTCGTGTCTCCATCACCGCAAGTGACATCATCGTCACCCATGTTTTGCCCGGTCTAGTGATGGAACTTCAGCAGCGGTTTCCTGACGTTTCACTTGAACTGATCGCCAGCAATGAAACCATGGATCTGCAAAGGCGCGAAGCGGACATTGCCATCCGCAATTACCGGCCCACCCAAGATGATCTAATCGCGGTGAAACTCGGTGATGCCGATGCCGGATTTTATGCAGCGCCGAATTTTTTGGCACGCTTCCCACCGCTGCGTTCAAAACAGGACCTGAGCACCGCCTCTTTGCTGGGCTTCGACAATGACGGCACCATGATGGGTGAACTGCGCGCAGCGGGGCTGCCGGTTGATGACAGCAATTTCCAGATCATCTGCGCCAGTCACAGCGCACAATGGGAACTGGCCAAGCGCGGTGCTGGCATCGTGATCGTCCCGACAGCGCTCGGGGACAAAGAACCGTCCGTGGTGCGGGTGCTGGCTGATGAACAGACGTTTTCGTTTCCCATTTGGCTGACCTGTCACCGGGAATTGCGGACGACCCGCCGCATTCGGGCGGTGTTCGAACTCTTGGCTAAGCGCTATATGTTTGCGCATCACGCGCCGCACTAGCGCCAATCTCAACATCTGAGCACCGGCCCGACCATGCATCCCAATCCAGCCTTTCGCGGCGCAGAGCGCACAACCAACATTGCCTTTGCCCAGAAGCGCAGTTTTGGAGTTTTGGCGGTGAATGGTGCGGACGGACCGCTCCTCAGCCACATTCCATTTCAATTGTCGCAGGATGGAACGGCGTTGGAAGCCCATCTGGTGCGCTCGAACCCCATTGTGCGGGCGCTGACATCCCCCCAGCCCGGTGTGATCGCGGTGTCGGGGGGCGATGCCTATGTCTCGCCCGACTGGTACGGCGTCGATGATCAGGTGCCCACGTGGAATTACATCGCCGTCCACATCCGAGGCACCCTTCGGCTTTTAGAACAGGGTGAACTCCACGGTGTGCTGGATCGGTTGTCGGCAGGAATGGAGGGGCGGCTTGCCGACAAAACGCCATGGACCAGCACCAAGATGGATCAGCACGTCTACACAAGGATGCAGCGGCAGATTGTGCCCATTGCCATGGACGTATCGGCAATCGACGGAACCTGGAAACTGTCACAAAACAAGCCCGAACCCGCGCGCCTTGGGGCAGCAGCGGGCGTTGAAACGGCAGGAATGGGACAGGACACGGCGTCGATCGCCGCTTTGATGAAATCCTAGGGTCTGCGTCAAACGGCTCTTCAAGGCGGAGCGGTCGGCACTTTTGCATTCGGCAGGGCTGCACACCGCCTTTGCATCCCTGCACGGTTGTTCTGCACGCGGTTCTCCATAGGTTAGGACGAAACACCCTGCCGTATCGAAAGGCGCTGACACCATGAGCTGGAACCCTGCCATTGAACCCCACTGCCCCGATGCGGGCGACATTGACAGCATTGAAACGCTGATCATTCCCCGGGCGCGTGATCTGGGCGGGTTTGAAGTGCGCCGGGCGCTGCCCTCGGTGCAACGCCAAATGGTGGGACCGTTCGTATTTTTTGATCAAATGGGGCCGGCGGAGTTTTTGACCGACCAAGGCATCGACGTGCGCCCCCATCCCCATATCGGCCTGGCAACGGTGACGTATCTCTACAAAGGCGAATTTCAGCACCGCGACTCCCTGGGTACGAATCAGATGATTTATCCCGGCGAAGTGAACTGGATGATCGCGGGAAACGGCGTGACCCATTCGGAACGCACCAGTGCGGAAACCCGCAAAACCGGGAGCAATCTGTTTGGCATTCAAACCTGGGTTGCCCTGCCGGAACACGCCGAAGAAACCGATGCCGGGTTTGAGCACCACGGCGAGGGCGCGCTGCCGTTTCTGGAAGCGGAAGGCAAACAGGTGCGGCTCATCATCGGCAATGCATGGGGGGAACGGGCGCCGACAAAGACGTTTTCTGAGATGTTTTATGCCGATGCCGTTTTGGAGGCCGGCGCCTTGCTACCGCTGCCCGACGACCATGAGGACCGCGGGCTCTACATCACCGAAGGCGCGATTGAGATTGCAGGGCAAACCTATGAGCGCGGACAGATGATGGTGTTTCGCCCTGGCGATAAAATGACGGTGAAAGCGGGGGCCCAAGGCGCGCGCCTCATGGTGCTGGGAGGCGAAACTCTGGGCGGGCCGCGTCATATTTGGTGGAACTTCGTCGCCTCCTCAAAGGAAAAGATCGAGGCGGCCAAAGAGGCATGGCGCGCTGGCGACTGGGAGCACGGGCGTTTTCAACTGCCTCCGGACGACAAGGATGAGTTCATCCCACTGCCCGAAAATCGCTAAGCGTGTCCCACCCGCGTATGCCGCTTACGCGTCAGAATCGAGGGAGTAACCGGCGCCGCGCACGGTGCGAATAAGGTCTTTCCCGCCCCCCTTGTTCAGCACTTTGCGCAGTCGTCCGACGTGGACGTCGACGGTGCGCAAGTCGACATCCGTGTCGCGGCCCCAAACCCGGTCCAGCAACATGTCCCGGCTCCACACCCTGCGAGGTCTTTCCATGAAAACCGTCAGCAGACGAAATTCTGTCGGTCCCAGTTTCAGCGATCCGCCGTTTCTGGTGACGCGGTGTTGCTCGGTATCCACCAGCACATCTTCAAAGGCCAGGGTTTCGCCGGTGGCGGAGGGACGGGCGTGGCGCAGCCGCGCGCGAATGCGGGCCACCAATTCCCCCACGCCGTAGGGTTTGACGACATAATCGTCCGCACCGGTTTCCAATCCCCGCACCCGGTCGGCCTCTTCCCCGCGGGCGGTCAACATGATGATGGGAATTTGGCCGGTCTCTGAACCGGCTTTCAAACGGCGGCACACTTCAATGCCAGACAGGGACGGCAACATCCAATCGAGCACAATAGCGTCGGGGACTTCTTCCCGTGCCACCAACATGGCCTCTTCGCCATCCTCGGCACTGACCACACGGTAGCCTTCCTTCTCCAGATTGTACTGGAGCATTTCCAACTGCGCGGTTTCATCTTCAACAACGAGGATCGTGGCGGACGTCGACATATCGTTCAATCGCGTCAGGCAGCGCTTTCCGCGCCGACCAGGGTGGTGCTGGTGGTATCGCCCTTGGGCCGCTCATCATCAGGCATTTCGCCCGCAATCAGAAAGTGCACTTGTTCGGCCACGGACGTTGCGTGGTCCCCCATGCGCTCAACATTTTTTGCGATGAACAAGAGGTGCATGCAGGGCGTGATGTTGCGAGGGTCTTCCAACATATAGGTGAGGAGCGAGCGAAACAGGTTGTTGTGCACCTGGTCGACATCTTCATCCCGCAAGCGCACCTCATCGGCGGAGGCAAGATCGCGGGACAGGTAGGCGTCCAGCACATCTTTCACCATTTGGCGAACCATCATGCACATGCGTTTGACGCTTTTGGCGGTGTTGCCCACCGTTGGCACCTGGGCCAGCACCTTGGTGCGTTTGGCCAGATTTTTAGCGTAATCGCCGATGCGTTCGAGATCGGATGCGATTTTCAAAGAAGCCATGACCGCGCGCAAATCCTGCGCTTTAGGCTGGCGCAGAGCGATGACGCGCACCACGAGTTGATCGATCTCCTCTTCCACCTCGTCCACCCGCTTGTCGGCGGCGATGAGTGCTTCGGCCCGCTCCAAATCACGGCTGACGATGACCGCCGCCGCATCTTCGATCTGCTGCTCCACGAGGCCGCCCATGGTAACCACAAGATTTTCGATCTGTCGCAAGTCGGCATCAAAGGCGCTTGAAATGTGGTCTTCCGGGGATTTTCCGTTCATGCTCTTGGTCCTTAACCGATGCGGCCGGTGATGTAACTTTCCGTGCGGGGATCGGACGGATTGGTGAAAATGGTGTCGGTCAAACCGGTCTCCACCAGTTTTCCCAGATGGAAAAAGGCGGTTTTCTGACTCACGCGTGCGGCCTGCTGCATGGAATGGGTGACGATGACGATGGTGTAGTTTTGGCGCAGTTCGTTGATGAGCTCTTCAACAACGGCCGTGGCGATGGGGTCGAGTGCGGAACACGGTTCGTCCATCAAAATCACACCGGGGGAGACGGCAATGGCGCGCGCGATACACAGGCGCTGCTGCTGACCACCGGACAGGCCGGTGCCCGGCTCATTCAAGCGGTCTTTCACTTCATTCCAAAGACCGGCCTTCTGCAGGCTCGATTCAACGATGTCCGTCAGCTCGGCTTTGTTCCCCGCCAGGCCATGGATGCGCGGTCCGTAAGCCACATTTTCGAAGATCGATTTTGGGAACGGATTGGGCTTTTGGAAGACCATGCCCACATCGGCGCGCAATTCCACCACATCCACGTCGGGATCATAAATATCGTCGCCATCGAGGAGAATTTCTCCAGATACGCGGCACACGTCGATGGTGTCGTTCATTCGATTGAGGCAGCGCAGGAATGTGGATTTCCCACAGCCCGATGGGCCGATCAGGGCGGTGACTTCCCGTGCATAAATGTCGAGATCGACTTCGAACAGCGCTTGTTTTTCGCCGTAAAAGACGTCGACGCCGGTGGACTTCATTTTGATGTCCTCAGACGCAGGCTGGGCGTTTGAGGCGGGGATAGGCGATTGAGCGTCTACGGACATGGTGAACTCGAATGGGTTGAGGAACGGAAACGTCTACGAAAACAACTGGCAGTCTTTAACTTTGGCTTTGGCTTTGGCTTTGGCCGTCTGTGTGGAGCGATGGAGTTTTGTCAGGGTTTCAGCACCTACCAGCGACGCTCGAAGCGCTTGCGCAACAAAACTGCAAGGGCATTCATGATGACGAGGAAGCCCAGCAAAATCATGATGGCGGCGGAGGTTTTTTGCTGAAATGCGATCTCCGGGAAGTCGGCCCACATATAGATCTGTACGGGCAAAACCGTGGCAGGATCGGTGAAGCCGCCGGGCACATCGACGATAAAGGCCACCATGCCGATCATCAGGAGGGGTGCAGTTTCCCCCAGGGCCTGCGCCATCCCAATAATTGTGCCCGTGAGCATGCCGGGCATGGCGAGGGGCAAAACGTGGTGAAACACCGTTTGGAGTTTCGACGCGCCAACACCTAGGGCTGCTTCACGAATGGACGGTGGCACGGATTTCAGCGCCGCCCGCGAGGCAATAATGATGGTCGGCAGGGTCATGAGAGCCAGCACCATACCCCCCACCAGCGGGGCCGATCGCGGAAATTCAGCGAAGTTCAAAAACACCGCAAGCCCCAGCAGGCCAAACACAATTGACGGCACGGCAGCCAAATTGTTGATGTTGACTTCGATGAGGTCTGTGAGGCGGTTTTTGGGTGCAAATTCTTCAAGATAGATCGCGGCACCAACTCCCACCGGGAAGGACAAAAGCAGCGTGACCACCATGGTCAGGAACGAGCCGACCACTGCCCCCCAAATCCCGGCCATTTCCGGCTCGCGGCTGGCGCCTCGGCTGAAAAACAGCGTGTTCCAGCCCGACTCGATGAAGCCTGCAGACCTGAGAGCTTCCGTCCAGACGATCTCTTTGTCGCTGATTTTGCGTTCGGCTTCCGGTCGAGCGAAGGTTTCAATCGACCAATCGCCGTTGGCGATGGCGCCAGACTTGGTCAAGGGAATGAGGACATCACCCTTGGCTTCTGTATCGGAGGCTTGGGTCACTTTGATCACGCCGTCCCCGACGCGCACAAAGAGGGATGGATATTCGCGGGTCAATTCTTCCGAGCCGGTTGTGGCTTTAGCCCGGGTTTCCAAGTCACTGGCCCGTGTTTCCAAAATGGTGACTTCACCCCGCAGGCTGGCCAGAGTGGCTTTCGCCCGCTCAACGGTGCTGCTTGCCCGCTCCCGCGCGGACGCGGTCGCGCCAGAGTCGTCCAGAACCACTTCAGCCGCCGCCAATTGCCTTTCCTGCTGGGCGATGGAACGACCGATGGCGGTGACCCGGGTGCGCAAACGGGCAGCGTTTTCGCCCAGGGTGACGCGGGCATTTGCCACCAACGCTGCAAAGACCGGCGCGCTGGTGGTCATGGTGGCCGTTTTCCCATCGAGCGCAATGGTCACATCGCCCTCAGGGGATATGCGATCCATCGAACCGCCGATGCCCTTCAGGTAGAGTTCAACGGTATCGGACAACGGAACCGAGATGGGACGCGTGTCACCCAGCAAGCTGTCGGCATTTTCAACCACCCGTTGGAGAACCACCACTGGTGCACCGCTGGAAACCAGACGGCGGGCGATACGCGTGTCGGTCCGCCCACTGACAAAGGGCAGAGCCTCTTTAAGACTGTCATTAATAAGGCGACGGTAGTCAGCCTTTTCGGGCGCAGCCGGGTCAACCTTGGCGGTCGTGAGGTTCAGCGGCAGATTTGCGCTGTAAGAGGTGAACGCGGGCAGGCCGTTGAGCACAACCGTGGACAGCAACAAGACGAGGAAGCCGAGGGCTGCGAAAATGCAGGCCAGACCCAGGTATTTGAACCGGGCTTCCGCCGCAAAGCGTTTCTTGGTGATGGCGCGGCGTTCTTCCCGCGTCATGTGGGCAATGCCTGTCTGGCGTCCGGCGGCGGGCCCGCTTTGGGAAATATCAGTCATACTGCTCACGGTATTTTTGAACGACGCGCAGTGCGATCACGTTGAGCGTCAGGGTGATGAAGAACAGAACCAAACCCAGGGCGAAGGCAGCCAGCGTTTTGGCGCTGTCAAACTCCTGGTCGCCGACAAGAAGCGTCACGATTTGCACCGTTACGGTGGTCACGGCCTCCAGGGGGTTGATGGTGAGGTTTGCGGCAAGACCGGCGGCCATGACCACGATCATGGTTTCGCCCACGGCGCGGGACACGGCCAACAACATGGCGGATACGATCCCGGGCAGTGCCGCCGGCAAAATCACCTTACGGATCGTTTCAGATTTCGTTGCGCCCAGGCCAGCTGAGCCATCCCGCAGGGATTGGGGGACGGCGTTGATCACATCATCGGACAGAGACGATACGAACGGAATAATCATGATGCCCATAACCAGACCGGCGGCAAGGGCGGATTCCGACGAGACCGAAAGGCCAATGGATTCGCCCCAACCGCGAATGGCGGGGGCGACGATGAGGGCGGCGAAAAAGCCGTAAACCACCGTGGGCACGCCGGCGAGAATTTCCATGAGCGGCTTGGCAATTCCGCGGAACCGGTCGCTGGCGTAGTCGGACAAATAGACTGCCGACATCAGGCCAATGGGAGCGGCAACACACATGGCAATGAACGTGATCAAAAGCGTGCCGGCAAACAGCGGCACCGCCCCAAAGACCACTGAGAGATCAGCGTTTGACGTCTCATCCCCCGTGGCCAAAAAGGCGCTCTGGGGGCTCCAATGCATGCCAAACAAAAAGTCAAAAAACGACACCTGGCTGAAGAAGCGGATCGATTCGAAGATCAACGAAAAGACGATGCCGAACGTGGTGAAGATCGCGACGGCAGAACAGGCGATAAGCGCCACATTAACCGCCCGCTCAACCGTGTGGCGGGCCCGCAAAGGCAGGCCGATCCGGCGATACGCATAGAGGAAACCAACAACAACCAAAGCCGCCACGGCCAAAATCAAAATGGTGTTTGAGATCGTGCTGTACGAGGTAATCAGCGCGGCTGCTTGTTCCTTCTCCACCGAACGGGAGCTGACGATGCCGCCGGATGCGATGGCTTGCGCATCGCGGAAAAATGCTTCTGCCGCCGCCGGTGAAAGCTCCGATAGGGTGTCGGCAAAACGGTTGGCGACGCTGTTTTCAACCAACCAGTTGGATATGACACGCCAAAACGGAAGAAGTAGGATCGCGGGCAGGGTCGTGAGGATAGCGACGAAGCCACCGTGGTAAACCGGGCGTGAATGAAGGGAGCTGATGGCGTTGCCCGAAACCTGCAGCGCGCGGCTGCGGCCTAGAAAATAGACAACAGCCGCAATGGCCAAGAGCACGACAAAAACAAGAGAATACATGGGTCTGATCGCCCGACTGGAGAGCTTCTGTGATCGTCCGCCCCCTGCACCACCTGCGCGCGGTCTCTGTCAATCATGACAGTTCAACCGTGCACAACACAGAGCCGGGACAAACCGAGCGAGCCAATAAGCCAAAATCAAAACTGTCCGTTTAGAATCCGCGACCGCCGTGTTTTCCGGCAATCAGATAATTCTACCGCGGCGGTTCCACCCAGATGTGGGGTCCAAACGAGGGCTCGACGGCGTGAAAGGGGCAGTTTGGATTTTGGCTAACCCCGCCGGACAGACCGGCGGGGTCGCGGTTCGTGCTCAAGACATCGGCAGGCCCGTAAGATGAGCCGCCGATGGCATGAATTACATGCTGAGCGGGGTCAGGGCTTTTGCCGCAGCACCGATGGTGTCGCGGTCGCTTTTTGGCAGCGGGATCAGACCTTTTTCGGTCAGGTATCCATCGTCACCCCATGTGCCGTCTTTGGTGAATTCGGCAACATACTCTTCGATGCCGGGGATCACGCCGACGTGCTCTTTCTTCACGTAGAAGAAAAGCGAACGGGAGATCGGATAGTCACCAGCTGCGATTTTTTCGAAGGTTGGGGCCGTGCCACCGACGTTTGCGCCCTGCAGCTTGTCAGCGTTCTGGTCGAGGAAGGAGAAACCGAAGATGCCGACAGCGTTGTTGTTGGCTTCCAGCTTCTGAACGATCAGGTTGTCGTTTTCGCCAGCTTCGATGAACGCGCCGTCTTCACGGATGGCGGTGCACATTTTTTCGTCCTGCTTTTCGATCATCTCTGGGCAGGCTTTTTCCATAACCAGCTCGACGAAAGCGTCGCGTGTGCCGGATGTTGGGGGCGGGCCAAGCACTTCGATTTTAACGTTTGGCAGGGACGGATCAACGTCGGACCAGTTCGTGTTCGTGTTGTCGACGATCTTGCCGTCTTTCACGATGGATTTGGCGAGGGCGTTGTAGATCTGCTCGCGGGTCACGTTGAGGGTGATGCCGCCTTTTGCGGAACCCAAAACGATGCCGTCGAAGCCGACTTTCACTTCAACCGGTGTCACACCGTTTGCCTGGCAGCTGGCGAACTCTTTCGCCTTGATGCGGCGTGATGCGTTGGTGATGTCGGGCGTCTGGACGCCAACACCGGCGCAGAACAGCTTCATGCCGCCGCCGGAACCGGTGGATTCAACGACAGGGGTTTTGAAGTTGGTGGACTGGCCAAAGGTTTCAGCAACAGCGGTGGAGAACGGGAAGACCGTGGAGGAACCAACGATCTGGATTTGATCACGCGCCTGGGCGGCGGTTGAAATGGCAAGGGCGCCAGCAAGGGC
Source organism: Pseudomonadota bacterium (assembly GCA_038530365.1). GTDB lineage: Bacteria > Pseudomonadota > Alphaproteobacteria > Rhizobiales > Rhizobiaceae > Pseudahrensia. The sequence continues at coordinate 22,784 of JBCBCT010000005.1, forward strand.
GATGGCCGACGTGGCCAAGGTGTTCTTAAACGAACGGGTCATGGGGAATTTCCTCTACAAGGACCGGTTTATCTGACCCAACGGGGTCGCGACGACGCCGCTCTAGGGGGCGCGTGCGAAGCGTTTGTGTAAGTTTTGTTTCAGTTTTGTGACAAGAACGGCGGCGCGGCCCAAATTTTCAAAAACGCACAAAAAACCGCGCGTTTTCCATCTCTTGTCCACTAAAATAGACCAATCTGCGCACAAATCTTGAAAAAACGAGCGTTACTGCGCCGCTAGAAGAGATCTTTCGACGTCAATCGGGGCTGGCAAATAGACCATCATGGCTGTTCCAACACCCAGTTCGCTTTTAATGTTCAAACGTCCGCGGTGGCGGTTTAAAATGTGTTTTACGATGGCCAAGCCTAGGCCCGTTCCGCCCATCTGGCGGGAACGACCTGAATCCACCCGGTAAAACCGCTCTTGCAGTCGGGGAATATGCTCCGGTGCGATACCTTCGCCCTGATCTTCCACAACGATCTTCCAAACCGGAGAAGAAAAGCGCGGTGCGTTGACACTCCAATCGATGCTCACGCGAACGGGACTGCCAGGTCTTGAATATTTGATCGCGTTTTCGATGAGGTTTTGGAAAACCTGTGTCAGTTCGTCGGCCTTGCCCAAAACCTGACAGCGTTCGGCACAGGGCTCGAAATGAAACTCCCGGTCCTCGCCATCGTTACGTTCGCGCATGACCGCCAAGACGTTGTAAACAATCTCTACAAGATCAACTTGCTCTTGAGGGCGGATGCGCTCGTCAGCCTCCACCCGAGATAGGGACAGAAGATCGCCGATAAGGCGGTCCATGCGGGCGGCTTCTCGGGCCATGATCTTGAGGAAACGCGCCTGCGCCTCAGGGTCATCGCTGGCATGGCCCATGAGGGTTTCGATGAGACCCGATACGGTGGTGAGAGGCGAGCGCAGCTCATGGCTGACATTTGCGACAAAATCTGAACGCATCTGCGCCGCTTGCACGAGAGCCGACACATCCTTGAGCGTAACAGCAACAGCCGGGCTGCTGCCGCCCAAATGCACGGCGGTCATCTTATAGGGAACAGACAACGGCCCCTCGATGGAAATTTGAGCTTCGGCGCGGGGTTGGCCCGCCAACACCTGGGCCAGACAGTCCAGCGCCTTGGGTTGGCGCAAAAAACGAACGAAGGTTTGACCGGGCGTAATCGCTTCCCAAATGTCGCGCGCTGCGGGGTTGGCGTGGACGATCCGCTGATTTTGATCGACCAGCAAAACGGGTTCTTGCAGAGCGCTCAAAATGAGCTCGATATCACCATCAATCATCGAACTGTCACTGTGTCTCTGTGGCCGCTAGAGCAGGCCCTCGGTCGGGCGCAGGCGCATCAATCAAGGCTGCGCTCACCATGATATCCAGATGCGCACCACCGCCATTTTTGAACACCGTGATCTCCTCCGGGCCGGTGCGGCCTCCGTGTCCTGCGACCAGATCATAAAAATCACCGCAGATGGCAGCTTCCGTAATCAATCCCGCCTCGAGGGGAATTTTCAACTCTCCAATGTGGTGCAGCGTCGTTTCACGGCTGTCGACGAACCAACGCCCCACCCGGTGCAGGGCGTCATCGGCTTCCCGCATCGTGGGCGTGAAGGCTCCCACCAGATCAACATGGGTGCCAGGTCTCATCCACGCCCCTCGCAGGATGGGCTCCGGGGTCATTGTGGCACAACAGATGATGTCGGCTTCGGCGGCAGCGCTGGCCAGGTCATCAACGCGATGAAGTGATGGGAATTCCGGCGCAAGTTCCTCCACCAGCCGGTCGGCGCGGGCCGCCGTTCGGTTCCACACTGCAAAGGAGGTCAGCTCGGGGCGGACACTCGCGTGGGCGCGGATCAAGGGCGCAGCCATGGACCCCGCACCCACCATCAGAAAGCGACGGGCATCTTTGCGGGCGAGATAATCGGCTCCCAACGCGCTGTCGCCGGCTGTTTTCCATGCGGTGACTTCCGTTCCATCAACCAAACCGGTCAATTGGCCCGTATCAGGATCAAACACCATGATCTGCGCATGCACGCTGGGGAGCGGCGGCTTCAGCGCGTTGTTTCCAGGAACAATGGTGGCGGCCTTCACACCGGCGGCCAGACCGTCAATCCACGCGCCGCGCACCAGCATTAGGTCACCCTTTTCGGGCCCGTTGCCCACGAGCAAGTCATTGATATCGGCTCTGGGTTTGCGGTGGCCATCGCGGATGGCGTCGATCACAAGGGGCCACGTGGCGCGGTTGCGAACGTCGGCGGCGGACAGGTTTATGACCGTGCTGACGCCGTCCATGGTGCAATCCTATTCAAATACGATTTTTGGCCCGCTTCCCACCTCATCAGCAAAGGCGGGGGCGATGGCGGAAGCAATGCCACGATAGACCGCAGCATGGGGACCGGATGCACGTTCGACAACCACCGGCGTGCCGGCATCAGACAAGCTGCGAATGTCCATGTGGAGGGGCACACCGCCGAGGAACGGGACGTCTAAACGCTCGGCTTCTTCTTTGGCACCGCCATGGCCGAAGATATTGCTTTGTTCGCCACAGCTTGGGCAGATGAAATAGCTCATGTTTTCAACGATGCCCAAAATCGGCACGCTGACTTTTTTGAACATGTTGAGCCCCTTGCGGGCATCGATCAGCGACAGGTCCTGGGGCGTAGACACGATGACTGCGCCGGTCAGAGGGACTTGTTGCGCCATCGTGAGTTGCGCATCACCCGTGCCGGGAGGCATGTCGACCACCAAAACGTCGAGGGGGTTGTCGTCGGTTCCCCAGGCCACTTCGCGCAGCAACTGGGTGAGAGCGGAGATGACCATCGGTCCGCGCCAGATCATTGGGCTGTCTTCCGCAATCAAAAAACCGATGGACATGGCTTTCAGCCCGTAGGCCACCAGGGGCTGCAAAATCCGTCCATCCGCTTCCGGCTTTTGATTGAGACCCAGAAGTTTTGGCAGAGACGGGCCATAAATGTCGGCGTCCAAAATGCCGACACTCAGCCCGGTTTCTTTGAGCGCCAGCGCTAAATTCACGGCGGTGGTGGACTTGCCAACGCCGCCCTTGCCGGAAGCAACCGCGATGATGTGTCGGACACCGGGAACGCCTCGGGCGCCCGCTTGTGGCGATGCAGGTGCGGCTGAAGAGGGTGCGGCGGCAGGCGGGGCAACGGTGGCCTTTGGGTTCATCGCACCTGCGCTGGGTGGGCCAGCACCCGGCGAAACCGCGGCGGGACCACTGCCTCCCCCAGCACCTGGTTTGCGCTCAGCTGTCATCACGGCCATGGCGGAGGCCACGCCGGGTATGTTTTCCACGGCCTTTTGAGCGGTGAGCCGCAAGGGCTCAAGAGCCTCCGCCATTTCCGCTGGAACGGACAAAGAAAACATGACCTTTGCGCCAGCGTCCGACACCGTAATGAACGGATCAGACACCATGCCAGCGGACACGATATTGCCCTCCCCGTTTGGGATCTCCAAACGGGACAGGGTTTCAAGGACAGTTTCTTTTGAAACGCTCACGCTGCGCTCCGCTTAGCCTAAGTGGGGCCGAATTGTCAGGTTAGCCGAGCAGGGAGCCGAGCTGCATGGCGATGCCCATGTCGCCATCGACTTTTAGCTTGCCGGACATAAACGCCATTTGCGCGTTTTCTTCGCCCGACGCGATGCTCTCAAACACATCCATGTCCACCGTCACGGTGCAATCGGCGACCGCGGCTTCATTATGCACGTTGGCGGGGCTTGCGGTGCCATCGATGGTCAGTTTGCCGTTGTCACCGAAGTCGAACATCACGATTTTGCCGTCGATACCGCCCTTTTCAGCAACGGTTGATTTCATGTGGTTGGTGATTTCTTCCAGGGTCATGGCTGGTCCTTTGTCTTTCTCGAAACCGGCGTATCGCCCTCTTAAAGCGATACCGATGCCCTCGCCAGGCAGTCTTGAACATCAAGGGCTGCTGAGGGGCTGCTGATGGGTCTGACGCGCGCTGTACGGTGGCTGCGCGCCCACTGGAAAAGAGGCTTTTGAAAGAGCTTCACCCAGAGCCTTGCCCTTGCCGTGTTCAATGGGCATAGTCAACATACTACTGAGTATGTTGCTGTCCTGAAGCGCTCCGGTTTATACCCTGCGCGCATTGGACTTGGAGGAGAAAGCACATCATGCGTGAAGCCGTCATTGTTTCCACCGCCCGAACCCCGATTGGCAAAGCCTATCGCGGCGCGTTCAACAACACACCGTCCCAAACCCTCGGGGGCCACGCGATCAGCCATGCTGTTCAGCGCGCTGGCATTGAGCCGGGCGAAGTCGATGACGTGATCATGGGCTGCGCGATGCAGCAGGGCGTGCAGTCTATCAACATTGGCCGTCAAGCCGCGCTCAAGGCTGGGCTGCCCGTGACGGTGGCCGGCATGTCCATCGACCGCCAATGCGCGTCCGGCATGATGGCCATTGCAACGGCGGCCAAGCAGGTGGTGCATGACAACATGCCGATCTGCGTTGGCGGCGGTGTGGAATCCATATCCATGGTGCAAACGAATGAGATGCGCGGCGGGATCGATAAATCCCTCGTGGCCATGCACCCCAACGTGTATATGTCGATGCTGGAAACCGCAGAGGTGGTCGCAGACCGCTACGGCATCTCCCGCGCTGCGATGGATGCCTATGGCTTTCAATCCCAACAACGGGTGGCAGCGGCGCAGGACGCAGGCAAGTTTGACGATGAGATCGTTCCCCTGCCCTCCACCATGATCATGATGAACAAAGAGACCGGCGAAACGTCGGAACACGCGGTGACCCTCGACAAGGATGAGGGCAACCGCCCATCCACCACGCTGGAGGGGCTGGAAGGCTTGAAACCGGTTTTGGGGCCGGACAAAACTATTACCGCCGGCAACGCCTCCCAATTGTCCGATGGCGCCTCCGCAAGCGTCGTCATGGAAGCCAAAGAAGCTGAGAAGCGCGGAATCACCCCACTGGGCGCATATCGCGGCATGGCAGCTGCTGGTCTTGAACCCGATGAAATGGGGATTGGTCCGATCTACGCCGTTCCCAAACTCCTGGAACGTTTTGGCCTAAAGGTGGATGATATCGATCTTTGGGAACTGAACGAAGCCTTTGCCGTTCAAGTCCTTCACAGCCGGGATGTTCTGGGCATCGACAACGAAAAGCTGAACGTGAACGGCGGCGCAATTTCTGTGGGCCACCCCTATGGCATGTCCGGTGCTCGCATGGTCGGTCACGCCCTCATAGAAGGCAAACGACGCGGTGCCAAATATGTCGTGTGCACCATGTGTGTCGGCGGCGGCATGGGCGCTGCCGGTCTGTTTGAAGTCTACTAATCATTCAGCACAATCGGCGGCGTGCCCGCGCAGGCTGCCGGTTGATCAGCGTCCAACGTATCACTCGGCCCGAGCCGGCATCCCGAAGCATTTTTATGGGATTTGACGTCCATCTCGGCGGGCCCATTCGTGCCAGTTTCCTTTTTTGAGAGAGCTTCCATGAGCCAATCTGTCAGCACTGAAATGCGCGGCGATGTCGCCGTCCTTTGGATCGACAACCCGCCGGTCAACGCACTGTCCCACCATGTGCGCAGCGGCATCGTTTCTGAATTGGCCGGGGCTGTTACAAACGGTGCAAAGGCTGCTGTGATTGCGGGGCGGGGCGGAACGTTCATCGCCGGCGCGGACATTCGAGAGTTCGGGAAACCGCCCATCGAGCCGGGCTTGCCTGAAGTCTGCGACATCATTGAAGCGACGGGCATCCCGGTTGTGGCCGCTGTCGAAGGCAACACGCTGGGGGGCGGTTTGGAGGTGGCACTGTCGTGCCATTACCGCGTTGCGGCGTCCCATGCCTCCCTAGGTTTGCCGGAGGTGAAACTTGGACTTTTGCCGGGTGCTGGAGGGACACAACGGCTGCCGCGCTTGCTTCCCGATGTGACCCAGGCGGTCATGATGGTGGGGTCTGGCGATCCAATCTCGGGGACAAAGGCTGCCGATATCGGTCTTGTTGATGAGGTGACGGACGGCAATACCGTCGATGCGGCGGTTGCCAAAGCCAATGCCGTGCACAACCAGCCCTTCGAGGGACGGCGTTTGTCCACCGTTTCCCTCACCTTGACCGACGACAAGGCTGCTGCATTCGCCGACGCCTTGGCGACAATTGAGAAGAAGGCCAAAGGGGCGGAAGCGCCGGTTCGTGCCGCCGAATGCGTGCGGGCGGCGTTTGAATTGCCCTTTGGGGAGGGTATCAAACAAGAACGCGCGACGTTCATGGAGTTGGTGGCGTCTGACCAATCCAAGGCCCTTCGACACATCTTTTTTGCCGAACGGCAGGCCCCCAAACCCCCAGCGGACGTTCAGGGCACGCCGAGAGCGGTCAAAAAAGTTGGCGTGCTTGGGGCCGGTACGATGGGCGGCGGGATCGCGATGACCTTTGCCGAGGCTGGCTATGCCGTCACCATGCTTGAAATGAGCGATGCGGCCCTCGACCGCGGCCTCGCCACGATGGAGAAAAATTGGGCACGGGGCATCAAATCCGGGCGCATTACAGAAGCTGGCGTCAGCGAGCGCATGGGGCGGCTGTCCCGGACGACGCGCTATGAAGACCTCGCAGATTGCGATCTGATCATTGAAGCTGTGTTTGAAACGATGGATGTGAAACGTGAGGTGTTTCGCAAACTCGACGCGGTTGCCAAGCCGGGCGCGGTTCTGGCCTCCAACACGTCCTATCTCGATATCGACGCCATCGCGGCGGAGACCTCACGGCCCCAGGACGTGCTGGGCATGCACTACTTTTCGCCGGCCAACATAATGAAACTTCTGGAAATTGTGCGGGCGGAGAAAACGGCGGATGACGTTTTGCTCACCGCGCTTGCCGTCGCCAAGAGGACCCGCAAAGTGGCGGTTGTTGCCGGTGTAGGCCATGGCTTTATCGGCAATCGGATGCTCACACCCTATCTGCGCCAAGCCAATCTCCTCGTGCTGGAAGGCGCGTCTCCTGCAGATGTGGACAAAGCGCTCACCGACTTTGGCTGGGCCATGGGACCCTTCGCAGTCTCCGACCTGGCGGGCCTGGATATTGGCTATAAATCCCGGCAGGACCAGGAGTTGAGCGAGCACGAGCAACGGGTCTACACCGTTGCGGACCGTTTGGTGGAAGCCGGTTTCCTGGGGCAAAAATCAGGCAGTGGGTTTTATGCCTATGACCCTGAAACCCGAGCCCGCAGCGAAAACGCTGAGGCAACGCGGATCATCGATGAGGTTCGCGCCGAACTCGGCATCAACACACGCAGCATCAGCGCCGAAGAGATCGTCGAACGCACCCAATATGCGCTGGCCAATGAAGGGGCCCACGTCCTGGCAGAAGGTGTGGCCCAGCGCGCCTCAGACATCGATGTCGTCTACAACTACGGCTACGGCTATCCGCGCTGGCGCGGCGGACCGATGCATTATGTCGACAGCGTTGGGCTCAAAACAGTGGCGGATAAACTGGCCGCGTGGAGTGACGGTGCCGGTGGCGTCCACTGGACGCCCTCCGACCTGCTGATGTCCCTTGCCGAGGAGGGAAAGAGTTTTGCAGATCACGACAAAGGGTAACGGGACCGCTTCTTTGCAGATACACGTGTACACAAATGTGTACACACTCAACGAACGATGCTATGGAGTTTGAATGGGACGAAGCCAAAGCGCGGTCTAACCTCGCCAAGCACGGCATTGATTTTGCCGATGCAACCACAGTGTTTGAAGACGACTATGTTCTTTTTGATGCAGGCTAATTGGATCATGACGAAGAACGTTTTGGCGCTATTGGCATGGGTCAACCGGACCGTTTGAACTTGGTTCCTGTCATTTTCACACACAGGCGCACAGCGTGCCACATCATCTCAGCGAGAAAGGCAACCAAGCATGAAGAGCGGACATACTATTCGCGTTACGCTTGACGAAGCGCGGAAACTGCGCGGGAAAACGGATTGGGACAACCTACCCGCCGATGAAGACATCGATACCAGCGATATTGCTGAGTGGACGCAGGAGATGTTTGACAACGCGCAATTGGTCTCTCCGGGGCCGAAAAAATCGATCCATCTGCGTGTGGACGAAGACATTTTTGCATTTTTCAAAGACCAAGGGCCAGGGCATTTGACGCGCATGCACGCGGTGCTTCGGGCTTATGTCGATGCGCAAACGCCTAAAAAAGAAGACAAACAAGACGAAATTGGCACAGCGGAGGCTGCGGAATGACGCTTTTTGATCTCACCGGCAAGACTGCAATTATCACCGGTTCCTCCCGAGGAATCGGCAAAGCGATTGCCGAACAGATGGCCGACCATGGCGCAAAAGTCGTTATTTCATCCCGCAAGGCTGAACCATGCGAAGAGGTTGCGGCGGCTTTGAACGCCAAACACGGAGCCGGCACGGCTATCGCCGTCGCCGCCAATATCTCGTCCAAGGAGGAGCTACAAAACCTCGTCGATGAGACCGGCAAGGCCTTTGGTGACATCCACATTCTCGTCTGCAACGCTGCGTCCAACCCCTATTATGGACCCATGGCGGGCATTGAAGACGAGGCGTTTGCCAAAATCATGCATAACAATGTCATCGCCAACAATCAGCTGATCGGGATGGTGTCGCCCCAAATGCTGGAGCGCAAAGACGGCTCCATTGTCATCGTATCCTCCATCGGAGGTTTGAAAGGCTCGCCGATTATTGGTGCCTACTGCATTTCCAAGGCCGCAGACTTCCAGCTGGCACGGAATCTCGCAGTTGAATATGGCGGACACAATGTGCGCATCAATTGCATTGCCCCGGGTCTTATCAAAACGGACTTTGCCCGCGCGCTTTGGGAAAATCCGGATAATCTGAAAGCTGCGCTCGCCACCACCCCCATGCGGCGCATCGGGGAACCGGACGAGATTGCAGGGGCTGCCGTATTTCTCGCCTCAGACGCGGGGCGTTACATGACGGGGCAACAGATCGTGATCGATGGTGGGCAAACCATCACTTAAGCCATTGAGGGAAAACACCATGACACAACTCGACACCTTTCGGGCGGAATGCCGCGCTTGGCTTGAAGAGAACTGCCCGGCGGATATGCGCGACGGCAAACGGGATGATGCGTCTGCCTGCTGGGGAGGCCGTCAGTGGACGTTCACCTCTGAAGGGCAACGGCTGTGGCTGGAGCGCATGGGCGCGAAGGGCTGGACCGTCCCCACCTGGCCAAAAGCCTATGGCGGCGGTGGCCTCTCCAAGGCGGAGGCCAAGGTGCTCCAGGAGGAAATGGACGCCATCGGCGCCCGCAAGCCCCACGACAATTTCGGCATCACGATGCTGGGGCCAGCGCTTTTGAAGTTTGGGTCAGAGGCGCAAAAGCGCGAACACTTGCCAAAGGTTGCCCGCGGCGAAATTCGTTGGTGCCAGGGGTATTCAGAACCCGGTGCTGGATCGGACCTGGCGTCCTTGCGCACCCGCGCCGACGACCATGGGGACCACTACATCGTCAACGGCCAGAAGATTTGGACTTCCTATGCCGATAAGGCGGACTGGATTTTTTGCCTTGTGCGGACGGACTTTCAGGCGGCCAAACATAAAGGCATCTCGTTCGTTCTATTTGACATGCAAACGGAGGGCGTGACCACAAAACCCATCAAGCTGATCTCAGGCTCCTCACCGTTTTGCGAAACATTTTTCGACAACGTGCGGGTGGAAAAAACCAATCTCGTGCATGAAGAAAACAGAGGCTGGGACGTTGCCAAATACCTTCTCACCCATGAACGGGAAATGATCGGCAATCTGTTTGGCGGCATGACCGGCGGCCGCTCCCTGGGAGAAATCGCCGCCGATGAGCTGGGCACCGACGAACGCGGGCATGTGGATGATCCATTGCTGCGCGCAAAACTTGTTCAAACGGAGCTGGATGCGCTGGCGTTCACGAGCCTGCTGCAAAGCGTGAGCGATCGCACAAAGGCCGGAGAGAGCCTGGGGGCTACATCGTCCGTTTTGAAATACTACGGCACCGAACTGAACAAGCGCCGCCACGAACTCCTCATGGAGGTTGGCGGCCACGAGGAGTTGCAAATCGGCGCGCACAACCAAGACGGTCAACGGGCCCAGGACTGGCTGCGAACCAAGGGCAATTCCATCGAAGGCGGCACCAGCGAAGTGCAACTTCAAATCATCGCCAAACACATGTTGCAAATGCCCGGCGCCTAAAGCGCACGCGTGCAACACATCGGCCCCAACACACAAAGAGTACGACTATGGCTTTGGTTCTGAACGAAGACCAGCAGATGCTACAGGAGGCCGCCATCGGCTTTCTGGCAGAAAATGCCCCTGTGGCCGCGTTGCGACACCTGCGCGATGAGGGGTCAGAGGACGGCTTTTCCCGCGATCTGTGGAAGGCCATGGCGGACATGGGGTGGGCAGGCATTGCCGTGCCAGAAGCCTATGGCGGCGCGGAGTTTGGCCTCGTGGGCGCCGGTATCGTTGCGGAGGAAATGGGCAAGAACCTGACGGCCTCGCCGTTTGTATCCACCGCAGTCCTGGGTGCGGTTGCGCTGTCACGCTTCGGCTCTGAGGCGCAAAAAGAGGCGCATCTTCCAGCCATCGCCGCCGGAGAGCAGCTGTTTGCCCTGGCGGTGGATGAGGGGCGCAAGCACGCACCGGCCAAGACAACGCTGAGCGCAAAACGCAAGGGCAATGGCTTTACCTTGACCGGTACAAAGGCATTCGTCGTCGATGGCCACAATGCCGACCACCTCATTGTGGCAGCACGCACAGCGGGGGCGGCGGGTGAGGAAAGCGGCATCACGCTTTTTCTCGTTCCGGCCACGGCAACAGGGGTTCACCGCAACCGGCGTGACACAATCGATTCCCGCGGAGTTGCTGAAATCCAATTCGACGGCGTTGACGTCACCTCCGACGCAGTTTTAGGGGACGTAGACCAGGGCTTCGATGCGCTGGAAACCATTTTGAACGCAGGCCGCGCCGTGCTTTCGGCTGAAATGGTGGGCCATGCGACGCAAGCCTTTGAGATGACGGTTGCCTATATCAGTGAGCGCAAACAGTTTGGCGTCCCGGTGGGCTCGTTCCAGGCGCTGCAACACCGGGCGGCCCATCTCCTTACGGAAATCGAAATGGCCAAGGCCGTAACCCTCGCCGCGCTGCAAGCCTGCGATGAACACGAGGATGCGGCGATTGTTTCCAAGAGCGTCTCCATTGCCAAAGCCAAGGTTGGTCAGGTGGCGTTGCTGGCGGCGCAGGAGGGCATTCAGATGCATGGCGGCATGGGAATGACCGATGCTTTCGATATCGGGCTTTACATCAAGCGGGTGCGCGTGGCCGGTGAACTCTTTGGTGACAGCGCATTCCACGGGAATCGGCTTGCTGAAGCGCTGGGGTTTTGATCCTTCGCGGCAGCGAGAAACGACGCTCGAACCGCGCGCAGTTGCTCCTCACGCACTTCTCACGCCGGAGCCGTCGGCTCTCACTCCTTATCACAGGCCCGTCAGACCGGGTCGCAAGCTGCGACATTCTTTGCCAAGTGTAAGCGCGAACGTGGTTCGCTCACCGAACCGCCGCCGCAACCCGATTGAGCTTAGAGGTCCACCATGCCACAGACATCGATATCGACGGAACGTCTGCAACCCGCGCTGGGTGTCGCCCTGTCAGCGGCCAACGCTGGCAGCGAAGACATGCGCATGGGACCGAACGGCGTGGGAGACAGCGGCATGGAAACCCCTGCCAAGGTGAACAAAGCGGCATCTTTTATGCGCTGGGCAGTGATTGGTACCGTTCTTGTTGCGTTGGTGATTGCCTATCGCACACTGCCCATTACCGATTGGGTGACGGCGTTTCAGACCTGGGTGCAAGGTTTCGGCTATTTTGGCTGGCTGGTGTTCGCGGTCGTCTACGGGTTGACGACATTTGCCTTGGTTCCCGGCTCCATCCTCACCTTGGCGGCAGGCGTCGCCTTTGGACTTTGGGGCGTCCCGATTGTGGTTTTGGGCGCAACGCTGGGTTCGGCCATGTCTTTTCTGGCAGGCCGATACATTTTCCACGACCGGGTCCAGGAGAAAGTGAAAGCCTATCCCAAGTTTAGCGCCGTCAATGAAGCGATCCGTGACGAAGGCTGGCGTGTGGTGTTCCTGCTGCGACTGTCCCCGGCTCTGCCGTTTTCCCTGCAAAACTGGTTCCTTGGCGTCACGCCGGTGAAGTTCCTCCCCTCACAAATCGCGACATTTTTCGGCATCATCCCGGGCACGCTGCTTTACGTCTGGATCGGCTCGCTGGGCGGCCAAGCTGGCGCAGGCGGCATGGGCTTTGCCCAATATGCGGTGGCCGCTGTTGGAATTGTTGCAACACTGGTTGTGACTGTGCTGGTGACGAAGAAAGCGCAGGCAAAACTCAAAGAGTTTGACGTCAGCTAGTGAGACTATGACGGGCGTTTGAACGCCGTCGGTTCCCCGTGAAGATAGGCGATCCGCGCGATCGCCTCGCTCAACGGCTCCTCAGACACCATCATCGTGTGAGCGTTGGCGTGGAGCAATGTGGTTGCATCTTTCATGATGCCCACATGGCCTTTCCAAAACACAAGGTCCCCCCGCTCAAGACGACCCGGATCGTGCGGCAGGGTGGTGCCGATGGTCGCCTCTTGCATATCGCTGTCGCGCAAAACCGGACGTCCGGCCATCTTCATGGACAGTTGCACAAGGCCTGAACAATCGATGCCAAATGCGGTGGACGCGCCCCAAAGATAAGGGGTGTGGAGCAGCGTTTCGGCAATGGACACCGGGTCTCTGTCCGGGGCGGTCACGTCCCACGTGTTGAGCGGTTCCAGGTGGTCCAAAAACACCGCGCCACCATCCCCCAAAATGGCGTAGTCCGTGCCGCGGACGGTTTGCACATCGGTGACACACAGCCGCGCGCCCATGGTGTGAGTGCATGTGCGGGGCTGTTTCAAATCGGCGGTTGCGTAGACGAAGGTGCGGGGCGCGGTGACGATATGGGTGGCCGATGGGCTGGATGGCGTGAGAGCTGCGCTGGCGATATAGCCAACATAGCCATCCTCCTCAGCCTGACACCACGACCAGCCGTCCCGCGTTTCAAACACCGAAACCGTCGCACCGCACACCAGCTGGGTTTGTAGGCCCGCATCGAGTTTCGGGGCATCGCACACGTCCGCTACAGGCGTTTGAACAACCTGTGGTTTTCCTTCGACAAACCGTGTTGCCTTCACCATGCCGCGCAGGCGCGCATCGGCTAAATCCGCGCGGACAGCATTGAGGCGAGCGTCCAAAGGCGCAGCGGCGGCGTTCATATCCATTCTTTCGCCGCCACCTACATAGGCACCGTTCGGCTCTGTTCAGACACCAGATGCCCCAACCGTTCCAGAAATTCGGAGCCCGCAACCGTACGCTGGATCAAAACATTGCGTCGATCGCGCTCGTCGCGCCGACGCGAGACCAGGCCTTTGATGCCCATCGTGTCGAGGGCGCGGGTAATGACCGGTTTTGTAACGCCAAGTTGCGCCGCCAGCCCGCGCACCGTGTGGGGCGGTGGGTCAAGATAAACCGTCAGCAGCACGGCCATTTGTCGGGTCGTGAGATCCGGATCGTCAGCCCGCACCTGCGCCAAGCTGACACTGTGCCAAAGGGACAATGCCTGCCCCGGTCGCATGTTGATCATGGTCCAGCCCTCTTGTTTCGGAACCGGAACTAGACTGGACCAAAAAACCGGTTAGCATCAAGTCACGGGTGGGTAGCGATCTTTCAACACCGTAAACAGCGCGCGAATTGCAAAGGCCTCGCCACCGGTTTTGGCCCAAGGCCGGTCGCTGGGGACCCAGCCAAAAATATCAAAATGGGCCCATGTTTTCGCGTTCTTGACGAAGCGTGACAGAAACAGTGCCGCCGTAATAGATCCACCGAACGGACCGGTGGAAATGTGGTTTACGTCCGCCACCTTGGACGCCAGCATTTTTTGATACGGCGCCCACAGCGGCATACGCCACAGCGGGTCATGGACCGCATTTCCCGCAAGAGACAAGGCATCGGCAAACGCATTATCATCGGTAAAGAGCGGTGCGAGTTCCGGCCCCAGAGCCACACGGGCTGCGCCGGTCAGCGTTGCCATGTCCACCAGCACATCGGGTGCCTCTTCGTCCGCAAGCGTCAGGCAATCACCCAGGACCAGACGGCCTTCTGCGTCGGTATTGCCAATTTCCACCGTCATGCCGTTTCGAGTTTGAAGGACATCCCCCGGGCGAAAGGCGTTGCCTGAAATCGCGTTCTCCACAGCCCCAATGATAACCCGCAAACGCACAGGAAGTTGGCGTGCCATGATCATGTGGGCCAGACCCAAAACATTGGCCGCGCCGCCCATATCTTTTTTCATCAGGCCCATGGCCGCGCCGGGTTTGATGTTCAGACCCCCGGTGTCAAAGGTGACACCTTTCCCCACGAGGGTAATTTTAGGCGCGTCTTCTTTGCCCCACACCATGTCGATGACGCGGGGTGCATCTCTGCTTGCCCGACCGACGGCGTGGACCATGGGGTAATTCTGCGCCAGCAAATCATCACCGGTGACGGAGGTGATGTGCGCGCCGTGGTGCTCAGCCAGTTTGCGGCAGGCCGCTTCCAAGGCCGTCGGGCCCAAATCACTGGCGGGGGTGTTGATCAAATCACGCGTGACCGTCACCGCTTCCAACATGGCCACCGTATCGTCTCCCAATGCGTGGACCAGTGTTGGAACTGGTTTTCTGTCTTGGGTTCGGTATCTCTGAAAACTGTAGCCCCCCAGCCCCCAGGCGAGGGCAAAGGCATCGGCGTCTATCGTGTCATCGTCCAGGCGATACACTTGGGGCGGAAGGCTTCGCGCCAATCCGGCCAGAGACCAGCAGGCGTCGATCCCGACTTCTTTTCCCGTACCTGCGAGGACGCGCACCAGAGTTCCATTTTCCCCCGCCAGAAGGGCCGTGGACCCGCCCTTCGCCTCAAACCCCAGCGCCTTTGCCCAATTGCGCTGCGCCTCGGGCAAGGCGCTCAGCGCCGCCTCCAACGTATCCACAGCGACCGGTTGAATGGGAATTGCGGCAGCCTGCTCTTCGCTGAAGGCCGCCATGGGATCTGTGTCAAAGACCATCGTGTTCATCTCTTGCCCGTCTTCTTCGCTTTATCCATCGGGCTCGCCTCACCCATTTTGCTTCGGTGACCGGCTTTGCCAATCTTGTTTGCCTCACCGGCTCCCCCGGTACGAGCAGCAGCCTGCAACGCCGGGGCGCTTAACCATCCATTAGGGTTAACAGATTATGGATAAAGCAGGAAACCGAGGCGGCCTGCGATCCAGCACTTTTATACGTTGGGGTGCAGCGTCGTCGCCTAGTTTGGAAAGCGCTCTGCGATGACTGTTTTGCGTCGTTCTCTCGTCCCCGCCCTTCTCCTCAGCGCAGCCTTGGTGGCCAGCGGCTGCGCCACCAAGCGGGTGACCACCGGGTCCGTTCCTAAAAACTTACAAAAGCCCGTTGCGGCCATGTCGATGTCTGAATTGAAACAAGCCAGCGACTATTGGGCCCGTGAATACAAGCGCAATCCGAAGGACAAACGGGTCGGACTGCAGTTTGCAACATCGCTTCGCATGACCGGACGCAACAGCCAGGCCCTGGCTGTGATGCAGCAGATGGCGATCCACCATTCCACCGACCGTCAGGTTCTGGCGGCTTATGGCAAGGCCTTGGCGGGCGCGGGACAGCTGAAAAAGGCGCTGGCAACCGTTCAGCGCGCCCAAACACCGGATCAACCGGACTGGAAACTCTATTCCGCCGAAGGCGCAATTCTCGATCAGCTCGGCCAGCCGAAGGTCGCACGTCTCAAATACCGCAAAGCGCTGGATCTAAAGCCGGGGGAGCCCTCGGTGATTTCCAACCTGGGCATGTCCTACCTGCTCACCGGCGATCTGCGGTCCAGCGAAAGCTATCTAAAACAGGCCATCAAGTTACCGGGTGCCGACAGCCGCGTGCGCCAAAACCTCGCCCTCGTGATCGGTCTTCAAGGCCGGTTTAAGGAAGCGGAAACCGTTGCCGCAGGCGAACTGCCACCACAGGAAGCCCAAGCCAACATCGCCTTCCTGCGCCAGATGCTGAGCGAGCAAAACGCCTGGAGCAAACTCAAAGACAAGAAAAAAGCAGGCTAGCCGTCTTCGACAGCTTTTACGGTGAGCGTCTTAGGCGCTACCTTCAGCGCGTGGTTACCGGTCGCAAGGCTGCCTTGCGGCCTTTATTTGGCGCTTGGCCTCCAGGCTTGCACGATTAAGCTTCCACAATCGTGTTGAACCCGCCAAAAATCATGCGCTTGCCGTCAAATGGCATGGGGCCGTGCATCTCATTTTGCATCGCCGCCATCGCACCTTCCATACCGGTATCGCGGGCCGCGCGGGATGGCCACTCGACCCAACCCACCACAATCTTCTCTCCGGCTTGACGCTGCACGGCCAGTGGAAAAGAGGTGCGCTCACCATCGGGCACCTCGTGTTCCCAAGTCTCCATCACTCTCAAAGCACCATGGGCTTTGAAGATTTTCGCGGCCAGTGCCGCATGGGCGATATAGGCGTCCCGGTTTTCTTCCGGCACGGCAGCGGCGAAACACTCAACATAGGCCATCACATTTCTCCTGTGTTTTTGACGCGTCTTATTGGGGCGTGCGTTCTCAACCGTCTTCTAGACCGTGGCAAAGGAGGTCAAACGTGTCTTGGCGTCCGCCACTATAGAGCCGATTATGTCTTTCGCCGGTTGGACACTATCGATGAGGCCGGTGGCTTCGCCCACAAATGTATTGGCAATCTCAGTATTTCCGTTTTGCCAGGCCTCTTTCCACAGCGCAGCTTGCTCATCGGCCTGTTCCAACAGACCGGAAATGTTGTTGTGCCACCGGTCGGTAAACGCGTTTTTCAGCACCCGTGCGGTGTAACGTTCCGGCCAGTTGAGGTGACGGGCGATATCCATGACGCTGGAACGGATCGTATCGTCCCCGGTGGCTTTGATCGCTGCGTCCAGCATGGCCGGGTGAACATCGGCTTCCTCGGACGCCCACAGGCGGCTGCCCAGCATCACCCCGTCAGCACCCAACATGAGCGATGCGGCCAGTCCACGCCCGTCAGCAATGCCGCCTGCGGCTACCAAAAGCGCTTCGCTTCCCCGTTTCGACAACAGGTCTGCAACTTCCGGCACGATGGCCATGGTGCCGCGCCCTTCGCCGTGGCCCCCGGCTTCCGCCCCCTGCGCAACGATGACGCTTGCCCCGCAGTCGAGGGCGCGGGTCGCATCGCGCAGCGATTGAACCTGACAGATGAGCGGCACGCCTGCATCTAGAATGGCGGCGGCATAGGGCTGCGGATCACCAAAGGACAGCAGCAACGCTTTTGGCTGTTTGGCCAGCACGGTGGCCAAAAGATCCGGCGTGGTCTCCAACGCTTTCTTGAGGTGCCAGGTGATAAAACCGCAACCCACCGGGGCGTTGCCGGCGTTTTGAAACTCTTGTTCTAAAAACGCCGGGTCTCCATAGGCGCCACCAATGAGCCCAAGGCCACCGGCCTGATGTACAGCCGAAGCCAGATGCCCCCCAGCGGCAAAGGCCATGGGTGCACTGATGATGGGATGGTCGAGGTCAAAACGCTCGGTCAGGCGCGTGGTGATCATGGCTCAAATCTGAACGAAACAATGGCGCGCGCAGTGTGTCAGACTTTGCATCAAGCAGAAAGCCCGTCCACGGATCGCAAAAGGGCTCGACGTTTATGGTTGCGCGGCTACTGGCCCGCAAAGATTTCCATGGAGTTGATGACCGCCGGGGCGAGGATCACGCAAAACAGCACCGGCAAAAAGCAAATCATCATCGGCACGGTGAGCTTTGGCGGCAGGGCTGCCGCCTTCTGTTCCGCTTTTGACATGCGCTGATCGCGGTTTTCCTGGCTCAGCACCCGCAACGCGGCGGCCAAGGGCGTGCCGTACTTTTCTGCCTGAATAAGCGACAGGACCACGTTTTTCACCGCCTCAAGACCGGTGCGGTTGGTCAGGTTTTCATAGGCCGTGCGACGGTCTTGCAGGTAGGACAGTTCTGCGGTCGTCAACATCAGTTCTTCAGCAAGCGGGATGGACTGAGGCCCGATCTCGGCTGCCACTTTGCGAAACGCCGCTTCAATGGACATGCCGGATTCCACGCAAATCAAACACAGATCCAGCGCGTCGGGCCAGGCCTGGGTGATCGACAGTTGGCGGGCTTTCAGTCGGTTGTTCAAAAACATGATGGGCAGATAAAAGCCCGCATAACCAGCCACCGCCGATGCGATGAGCTTGCGGCTGGATGACCATTCGATGTCTGAAATCACAAACAAATAAAGCGCGGCAAAGGTCATAAAGACAAACGGAAGACTGAAGCGCAGCGCCAGAAACACAAACAACGGTGACTGACCGCGAAAACCCGCTTGCATCAGGGTCTCTTCCGTCTTGTCGTCGGCGAGCGCTTTGCGCAGGTTCAGCCGGTCCACCAAGGTTTTCACAATGGCACCGGGCTCGCGCTTCACGGCTTTCTTGCGGCCCTCCTTCGCGTCATTGGCCATGCGCTGCCGCTCCCGCGCCCGCAATTGCTCGCGCTCCAGTGCCACCGACTTCATGCGGTTTCCCAGATTGTCCTTCGCCAGCATGGGCATCAAGACGGTCAGGATCGTGGCAAACACGCCAAGCGTGGTGATGATGGCCAAGAGGACATGGGGCTGAAGAATAAAGGAGATCATGGTCAGCGCCCTAGAATTTGAAGTTGATCATTTTGCGCATGATGGCAATGCCGCCGGCCATCATCAGGAAGCAGACGCCCAAAACCATATGGCCGGATTCGGTGAAAAACAGCGGATCGAGATAGTCGGGCGATGTGAACCACACCATGCCCGCCACCACAAAAGGCAGCGCACCGATGATGATGGCGGAGGTTTTTGCTTCTGTTGAAACCGCTTTAATCTTGTCGGACATCTTGCGGCGCTCACGCAGCACTTTTGATAGATTGCCCAAGGCTTCCGACAGGTTGCCACCGGCTTGGGACTGGATGGCGATCACGATGGCGAAAAAGTTCGTTTCTGAGGTCGGAACGCTCTCGTAGAGCCGTTCGCAGGCGTCGGGCACGTTGATGCCCATTTGTGTGGCTTCCACCAGTTTTCTGAATTCACCCCGGACCGGCTCGTCGGCGTCGTTGGCGATGACGCGCAAACAATCGTTCAGTGGCAGGCCGGAGCGCACGCCACGCACGATGATATCAATCGCGCCGGGAAAGGCCGTGGTGAATGCGTTGAAACGCTTGTTGCGCTTGTAACTCACAAACCAGCGCGGTGCGCCGAAGCCCATGATGAAGCCCGCCCCCAAAGCCATGGGCAAGGATTGCTTACCGGCAACCAGTGTCAAAAACGCCACGAGGACCCCAACAACGGCCGACACGATATAGAAATTGCGCACGCTGATGGTCATACCTGCCTGTGCAAGCATGCCGTTGAGCGAGGGTTTGGCCGCTTTTTTCCCGGACGCCCGCTGGCTGTCCAAACTCTTCAGCGTTTCCTCACGGGCCTTGCGCCGGGATTTTTCATCCACCCGTTTGGCCTGCACCTTTGCCTTTGTCTTGGCATCGACCTGCAGGCTCTTCATGCGCTCGGAGGTTTTTTTCTCGCTGGCGATGGAGTTGTACAACAGGGCATAGCCGATCAGACCCACCGTTACTGCGATGAGGCCGATGAAGGCGATATAGATGAGATCAATGCCAAACATGGGACGCGAAACCTGGAGAAAGCCTGTTGGAGTTGATGGGGGTCACTGTGGGGGGCGGCTGATTAAAATTCCTGCTTCTCTTCGGAATTATCGAGGGCGCGGGCGAGCCGTTCCTCTTCATTGTAGTAGCGCGCGCGCTCCCACATATGGGGACGACCCACGCCGCAGGAGCGGTGCTTACCGATGAGCTTGCCATCGGCATCTTCGCCAGTGATGTTGTAGAGGAAGATGTCCTGGGTGATGATCACGTCGCCCTCCATCCCGATCACCTCGGTGATGTGGGTGATGCGGCGGGAACCATCACGCAGGCGCTTGGCCTGGATGACGATATCCACGGAACCCACGATAATTTCACGCACGGTCTTTTGCGGCAGCGAGAAGCCACCCATGGCAATCATGGATTCCATGCGGCTGAGGCACTCACGGGGTGAATTGGAGTGGATCGTGCCCATGGAACCATCGTGGCCCGTGTTCATCGCCTGCAGAAGATCGAACACCTCCGAGCCACGCACCTCACCCACAATGATGCGCTCGGGGCGCATACGCAGGCAGTTCTTAACCAGGTCGGTCATGGTGATCGTGCCCTCGCCCTCCAGGTTGGGTGGGCGGGTTTCCAGACGCACGACGTGGGGCTGCTGCAATTGAAGTTCGGCGGAGTCCTCACAGGTGATCACCCGTTCGTCCTCGTCAATATAATTGGTCAGGCAGTTCAGGAGCGTGGTCTTTCCAGAACCCGTCCCGCCGGAGATCACGACGTTACAGCGCACGCGGCCGATGATTTTGAGGATCTCCGCGCCCTCCGGCGAAATAGCACCGAAGTTCACCAATTGGTCGAGGGTGAGCTTGTCCTTCTTAAACTTACGAATGGTGAGCGTTGGACCATCCAACGCCAGCGGCGGGGCGATCACGTTCACACGGGAGCCATCGGCAAGACGCGCGTCACAGATAGGGGATGATTCATCCACCCGGCGGCCCACCTGGCTGACGATGCGCTGACAAATGTTCATCAACTGATCGTTGTCCCGGAAACGCACGTTGGTTTCCTGGGTTTTGCCGTCCACTTCGATGTAGGTTTTCTTGGCACCATTGACCATGATGTCGGCGATATCATCGCGCACCAAAAGCGGCTCCAACGGTCCGTAGCCCAACACATCGTTACAGATGTCAGCGAGCAGTTCCTCCTGCTCGGAAATCGACATGACGATGGATTTGATCGCCACAATATCGTTGACGATGTCACGGATTTCCTCGCGGGCTCCCTCCGCATCGAGTTTGGAAAGCTGCGACAGATCAATTGTGTCAATGAGCGCGGAGAAGACCTGGGTCTTCACGTCATAATATTCTTCAGACTTGATCTTGATTTCCTGGTGCTGGGGAACATCGTCCTCGGCGATCACCAGCGCTTTCTTTTTCTTTTGCGGTGGCGGCGTGGCCGCCTGCCCTTCCGGTGGCGTGCCGGGGGGCAGCGGTTGGCCGGTGGGTGCTGGGCCGGACATGACGCCGGGTGTTACGCCGGGAATAGCATTTGGAATGGAGCCGGGCATGGCACCTGGAACAGCACCGGGCATTTGACCGGGTACCGCCCCTGCACCGGGCAATTGCCCGGGCACTGGTGCTGCTCCCGGTATGGGCCCCGGGGCCTGCATACCACCGGGCATTTGTCCCGGCGTGGGTCCGCTGGCCAGCTGGCCGCCTCCTGCTGGCATTGCAAGGGGTTTGCGCGGCGCACCACCCGCATCCGAACCTGATCCACCCCGTTTGCCGAACATTGATCACCTTCCCAAATGTTGTTCGACCGCGCCTCAGCGCCGCCGATTGGCTGTGTGTTTCGTCATCCAACTGGTTGGATAAAAACGATCTATTTCTTCTTCTTCGTGAACTTGGACAGCAGGTCCGACATGGAGGATTTTTTCGCCGGCGCTTCGATTTCACGTCGACCGGTGAGAATGTTTGCCAGACTGTCAAAGGCGGCAGCGGCGGCGTGTTTCGGGTCGGTTTCTGACACCATCTGCCCATTGTTGGCCGCCAAGCCGAAAATGGCCGGATCGAAGTCAATGACCACCGACGGCTCGATACCCAAGGGACCAGCAAACTCTTCGGCGGAAATTTCTGGACGCTTCGGCATGTTGCACTGGTTCAAAACGAGGAACGGTTTTTCATCGTTGGGACGCAGTTCGTTGAGCGTGTCCACCAGGTTTTTGCTGTTGCGGAGGCTGGCAAGGTCCGGCGTTGCGGTGAGGATGACCTTATCGGCATTGGCCAGAACTTCCCGCGTCCAACCCGTCCATGCATGGGGCAGATCCAGAATCACGTTGGGGGTAGAGCGTTGCGCCACCTCGATCAGCTGATTGAAATCGCTCGCCCCAAAATCGTATTCACGGTTGAGCGTGGACGGTGCGGCCAAGAGGCTGAGATGATCCGTGCACTTTGCCAGCAACCGATCGAGGAATGTGTCATCGATGCGGTCTGAGGAAAACACCGCTTCGGCGACGCCTTGGGCGGGGTCCTGATCAAAGTCGATATTAGCCGTTCCAAACGCCAGATCGAAGTCGGCGAGCACCACATCACTGCTGAAATTGGAAGAGATCGCCCAGGCGATATTGTGGGCAACCGTGGACGAACCAACGCCACCGCGCGCACCCACAAAAGCGTAGCTTGTGCCAAGGGGAGAGGCGTCGGGGTTTACAAACAGCGTTGTGACGATTTCCATCACATCAGACATGGAAACCGGCGCAACCAGATATTCGGCAACACCGCGGGAAATGAGATCGCGGTACATCTGCACGTCGTTGCGATGGCCGACGACGACCACGTTGGTGCCCTCGTCGCACACCTCCGCAAGTTGTTCCAATTCGCCGAGCAATTCGCCGCCGGATTTACGGGTCTCAACGATGATCAGATTGGGGGTGGTGGCAGTCTGGTAGAATTCCACCGCTGCCATGACACCGCCAAGCTGGGCCTTCACATGGGCCTTGCCCATGCGGCGGTCGAGGCCGGCCTGCTCGATTGTTTGAACCACGCTTGGCGTTTCACAAAAGGCCTGAATGGCCACCCGGGGGACCGGGCGAATGTTGCTGAGATCTTCCGTACCCGCATAACCGCCGGCTTCATAGGCGGCAGCTTGCGCAGCCATCTGCGCAGAGGCGGGATCCATCTCAGGTTGGGCGACCTGCGCATAGGCACCCGGTTCACTGGGGACACCGGGTTGCATGCCGCCGTAGGCCGCCGCCATGGCTGGGTCCATCATGTGTTGATGTGGGGCCTGCATGTGCCCCGCCATGGGGTTTGCAACGCCCGGCTGCATCATCGGATCCGCCGCGGGATAGCCGGCCATTGCAGCGGCACTTGGGTGCCCTGGGTGCCCTTGGTGCCCCAGGTGCATACCGTCTGCCGATGCCAACCCTTGATTGCCCTGTACGCCCTGGGCCCCTTGAGTCCCTTGGGCCCCTTGGGAGGCGGCGGCGGCGGCTTGCTGCTGCATTTGCTGTTGCGCCAGCATCTGCGCCTCAAGTTGCGCTTGGGCGTAGGCTTGCAGTTGCGCGGCATCGCCGGATGTCGCAGGTGGTGTTGCTGCTGGCTGTTGGGACGCGTCCTGTGCGCCGTTGGCGTGTGGTGCCTGTTGGTCGAGTGCCGGTTCAGACATGGTGCTGTGTCCTGCCCATCAATGGAACGGTGTCGTGAAATTTGGCGTGGTGCCGCATCGTTCTGACAATCCGTTCAGGAGACTTAATAAATCGTAGAGATCGTGGCGAAGTCGTCGGTGGTGCTGGTGGAATCCCCGGAGCGGTAGTCGCGAATGACGTTTTCACGCCGCGCTGCGTCCACATTGCTCATGCCGCGTGGGCCCAGCAGATCAGCCGGGTTGGCCACCATGGCCGCCAGGTTGTTTTGGGTTGCGCACCCGAAATTGTGGTAGTTTTTGTTTTCAGACGATGCGGTCAGGTCTTTTTTCCACTTACCACAGCCCGTAACCGCAGCCTTGATGGCCGAGTAGGACAAGCGGATCGGGGCCGATGCCCCATGTTTATGGGCAGCGTAGGTGACCATGCGCACCCGGTGGCCGGGAACACCGCGCTTTTTGACGGTTGTAGCAACTTTTGCGCCAAGCATGCGCGCCGCTCTCTCATTGGCGGAGCCCCGCGGCATCATCACCAGGATATGACCACTGGCCGACGTCAGGAACCGATCGGTGAAGCCCTCAATCGCGCTTGCGCTCGACAAAGGAAGATCGAAAGAACCCGTGGCCACCGGCACATCCAGCGTTTGTTCTTTTTCATCGATGATGATGGGATGGCGTGTCTTGTAGTGATCTGGGGTCGAGCCCACCGTGAAATGGCTTTTAGAATGGTTGGCGCAGCCGCTGAGCGCCAAAGCGCCAACGAGAACGCTGGCAGCCAGGCCGATGCGGCTTATCACGCTTGCTCGTTTGGCCCGCATGGCATGTTTGGCCCGGATGGGTTGTTTGGTCTGAACCCATGTCTGCGGATTTTGCTCAGACGCCTCTGCCGTGAAAATGTTTGAATGGGTCATCACTTGGTCCCTACGCCTGACTTGTACTGGGTCGTTTTTACGGTTTGCGTTTGCTTTGGGCGGCGGTGTCCCGCCGGTCCTATTTTAGAATGAAGCCGATGGAGCCGGTGTAGCGGCCTTTCGGAAGGTTGCCTTGTTTGGTGCCGTAGACGCGGTTCACGCGGCCCATGAAGTAACCGGCGGCATCGCTGGCGGGCTGAAAGTTCTCATCCGGCTGGGCAAGTTTCTTGCGGGCCGTCGGGCGCACCAAATAGGGCGTGACGATCACCACCACTTCAGATTCGTTGCGGACAAATTCGCGGGAGCGGAAGAGCGAGCCAAAGAAAGGCAAGTCTTTCAGGCCCGGTGTGCCGCTGACGACCTGACGCACGTCATCCTGGATCAAGCCACCGATAACCATGGACCCGCCCGATGGCAGTTCAACCACGGTGTCAGCCATGCGCTGGCGCACGCCGATGAAGTTCACATTAGGACAAATCGCAGTTGCGCCCTGGTTGGTGGGTTCAGACACCTCCGTGCGGATTTTCAGGCTAATACGGCCTTCGGTCAGCACAACGGGTGTGAAGGTCAAACCGACGCCCAGTTCCTGATCCGAAAAGGTAATGCCGCCGTCACAGCTCTCAATTTGCTGCGGGATTTTGTAGGTGCCGCCGGCGCGAAAATGCGCCTTTTCACCGGACACCGCCGTCAAGCTGGGTTCTGCCAAAGTGCGCATGACACCGGTGCGTTCCAACGCGGACAGCGTGGCGGACAAGCGGTTGATCCCAGCCTCAATGCCCAAAGTGGCAGAGGTCCTCGACAACACACTTTCAGACAGGGAGCCCGCGCCAAACACGCCGAAGCCAAAACCATCTGGTGAATCGGAAGCACCGGTGCCGCCGGCATTGGTAACGCCCGATTGGATGCCCAACTGCTTGACGACGGAGCGCTGGATTTCAGCGACCACGACCTTCAAATGCACCTGGTCTTCACCGGCAATTTTCAGAAGGTTCACCACCCGGCTGTTCGGCTCACTGCCGAAAATGGCGGCCAGACTGTTACCACCGGTTGTGCTGCTGCCTTGGGTGGCTTCACCGCCGGTCACAAACACTTCCGCCAGAGCCACGGCGCGGGCCGCGTCTTGTGGCGTCGTGACAGAACCGGTCAGCACGATGTTATCGTTGATCATTTCCGCGCGGATGTCGGAGTTGCGGATCAAGCGGGACAGCGTGTCTTCAAGGCCTGCAATGTCGCGTTCGATGGAGATTTCCAACGCTGCGATCTGGGCACCTTTGCCATCAAACACGAAAACGTTGGTCTGGCCGACTTCTTTGCCGAACAGATAGATGCGGCGAGCAGTCCGAGTCACCGCATCGGCGACGCGGGGGTTTGCCACCAAAATATCATGGGCGTCGGACGGCAGGTCCACCACCAGGGATTTGTTCAACCCCAAATAAACCCGCTTTGGCGTGCCGGCATTGGAAGCCGGGATCTTGACGTAGCTCTGCGAAGCCCGGGATTGAGCCTCAGCAACGGATGTCGCGTTCATCGGTGCAAGCGGGCCGAAGGCGGTTGAAAAGGCAAGCGCAGTGACACTCGCCAGGGTGGCGACCCGTCGGACCGCGCAGAGCGAGGCGGCCTTAAATGTGGCTGCCGTGAAAACTGTGGGCGAGGAAGACGTGGCGGATACGTTTTGCATGTCTATCACTTTGCTTCGCGGATCGGTTCGCGTGTTGTGGGTCATCGTCAAAGGCCAGCGGGCGTGGCTACAGCGGCACCCGTGCTGCGCTGATCGGTTTATTGTTTCGGGCGAATTTCATTGGACTTGCCAAAGCGCACGAGGCGAATGGTGCCTTTTTTCTTGCGCGTTCCATTCGACAGGAGATGCGCGGCACCGCCGGTGGAGTCCTGCTTCACATCTTCAATACTGCGCAGGGCCAGCATCAGATTGTTTTGGGCGATGCGGCTGGACACCGAGATGATCTGCGCCTGCTCGGGGGTCAGTTCCAGCGTGGCGGTATCACCGACCTTGGATTTCTCCCCATCTTCCTCTTCGATCACCTGGTCGATTGCGAGGACGCGAACGTTTTCAAGGATGGTCTCGGTGACCCATTCTTCTTTATCGTTCTGGAAGCTCATGATGACGTCGACGTGGTCATTCGGGAGAACAAAACCGCCAGCTGAGGTCTGCGCTTCCACCGTGATGGCGACGGCGCGCTTGCCTGCCGGCAAAATGGCGGACAAATAACCGGAGTCTGAGCGGACGACTTTTTCTTCTCGGATCGGCTCACCGGCATAAAACGTTGAGCGGGCGATGGCCTTGGCAAACTTTTCCATGGCTTCGGGGCTTGCGTCTTCGGTTACAAAGCCCTCACGAACCGCGCCCTCTGGCCACGGCTGCCACTCCATGTTGTCCATGGTTAGGTTGGAGCCCATAAGGATATTTTCCCGGGCCACGAGCACGCGCTTTTCCGGTGCCTTTTCAACAACCCGTTCAACGGCCACTTCCGGTGCGGGCTGATTGAGCAGGTTCATCATAATGAAACCGGCGCCCAGCGCGCATACGGCTGCCACAGCAATCAGGATGATCTGAATGGGTTTCATAGCTCGGATACTCCAAACGCAGACACAAATTACGTGCCCCTATTCATGCCTATGATTGGTGTACTTATAGTTAATGAGACCCAAAACGTTATGGTTAACAGAAGGTTAGCGATTTGGCGTTGGTCAAACAAAAAACGGCCCGCCCTTTGAAACCAAGGGCGGGCCGCTGAAAAGGCGGCAATAACTTTTCGGTTTTAGCCGATCAAGGTTCCGGCGGTGGCAAAAGCCATCCAGGCGGATTCCGGGAACACATAAAGCGCTGCCGGACCTAAAGCTGCGCCGTAGGGCACGCCCTGGTTTTTGTCATGCAGACGGGTCACCCATTCCACATTGATCAGGCTTTGAGGCAGGAGCATACGCCGGCCGCGAATGATGATCAGGGTCAGGAGCCCGCCAAGAAGGCTGGCGATCAACAGATAGACCACGGTGTGTTCCGGCCCGAGCCAAAGGGCGGAAACCGCCAAGAGTTTCGCATCCCCTCCCCCCATCACGCCCATGGAGAAAAGGACGAAGCCCACCACGAGGATCACCATGGCCAGGCCGACATGCCATGCTGCCGTCTCCAGCGACATGCCGGCGATGGGCGCGATGATCAGAAAGCCGGCAAGCAACGCCAAGACGATCTTATTGGGGATCGTCATGGTGAAGATGTCGTAGAAGGTCGCAAAAATCATGCACAGCGGAAATATGGCGAGGACAGCGAGGCCTGCGGTTTGTTCCAGCATGGATCATTCCTTCAAACACAACGAAAAGGCAGCTGGGCCACACACAAAGGGATTGATCGCGTGTGCATGACCAGCATTCTTGCGATCGCTTGTAGCGCGAGCTCGTTATTCCACCGTTAACGCAAACAAAAAGGGCCGCCCCGCGTGGTGCGAGACGACCCTTCTTTGACGTCTTTTTCAGGCGCGCCGCGCAGCAAGCGCAGCCCAGCCCAAAAAAATCCGATTAGCTGTTGGCAGCTTGCATTTCGTCAGCGGCTTTCTGGAAAGCGC